>NZ_LFZQ01000005.1:0-343763 GCF_001990725.1 Acinetobacter genomosp. 33YU
TGTGTTCAGCGGACGCTTACGAAAATTCACCTTATTTGTAACTATCAATAAGGCTTTATCGATCTAATTTCATTTAATGATTTTGAAAATTAATTTATAAAACAGCAATTTTTCAAGTGAAGTTTCTTTAACCAGAACCGTGTTTAATATGTGATTACTTCAAAGTAAATTAATGATCTATATGAGAATTATTAATTTTTTTAAAATGGTATAACCTTAATAAAATAAGAGCCCACTTAAAGTGAGCTCTTAATTCATACATTTAGAAACGCCAGTTGTAGAATAAGTCGATCGCTCTTTCTAAAGACTGACTTGCTTCTAAATATAAACGGCGATTCATTTGATAACGTAAGGTAAGTTTATTGACTGGCGTAAATACACCAACACCATAACGAATAAATAAGTCAGGTGTGATATATCCAGTTAAGCTTACCTGAGTATCATCCCCTGTACCTTGGGCATCTAATGCAAGTCCACTTAAGCCAAAAGTACGACCAATTTGATTCGTTAAAGCGCGAGTACCACCTAAGCCCATACTAATACCAGCAGCGGCAATAGTATTGTTTACATCAGATTTAAAACCTTCCGAATTACTTAAACCGCTTGAACCTTCATTAATACGACCCGTTACCAATGCATTCAAGGCTTCTTGTTCAGACAAACCAGCATCATTATAAACTTGAATACTTGGTGATGATGCAGTACCTGTAACACGCACACCAACCATACTGCCCTGAACATTTTTATTCGCATCAATATCTAAAGTCGGGTTTGACAGTGGCCCATTGAAACGAGCAATTGCACGATTTAAATCTAAGCTTTGACCATATGCTTCAATTTTCACTTTTTGACTTACACCAATAGCACCCATCGCGCGCATTGCAGTTTCATAACCACGTTGAGTCAAGTTCAAACGACCAACTAAAGGAATATTACTGTTAAAGCCTTGGAAGATTACTTGGTTACCAATATTCACCGAAATATCAGCACGAATATCCCAAGGTTTAGCTGCACGTAAAATTGCAAGTGGGTCTTGGCCCTGACGGACGATACGCACATCTGAAGATGTATTAATGACAGGTGCCGTTGTTTCAGGCATTGAAATACGTGCACGAGGAACATCTACAGACCCTTTCAAACTTAAACGTTTATCGAAAGGATACATATCAAGTGTCAAATTCGGATTTGCAATTGCTGTAATTAATGGTGCTTGGCGTACCAGTAAGTTATCACCTTTTAAGTTCAACTGTAGACGCGGTGAATCTTTCCAGTCGAAACTGCCTTTAAGTAAACCTACCCCTTGTCCACTGTTAAATGCACCATCAATTGTTGCCATATCCTGACGAATAGATGAATACACTTGTACGTTGGTTAAGTTCACTGGCAGGGAAATCATACTGATCGCCCCGTTTTTCAATCGCATTTCACCCGTAAACTGCGGTTGGGTTAAAGTACCATTTACTTTACCAGCTAAAGCTAACGTACCACTCATTGAGCGTACATCTTGAATAAATGGTTTCAAAACTTTTAATTGCACATCATTAAAGGCCACCTCACCACGCATTGGCATAGAGGGTTGGTATGGATTAATAATGACATTTGCATAGCCAGTACCAATATCAGGTGTTTTCACGTCAACGCGTAACAATAGACCATCTGAAATGCTTTTCGCAATTACACTGAGTTCATCATAAGTCAATGTGGTTGGCGGATCCTGAGGATCTTCCGCAGCTAAGCCTAATTCACCTTTTCGAGTCACTAAACGTGCATCAAGTTTAGGATGTCCACCATTTACCCAAGAAGCTTTCGCATAACCATTGAGTTGACCTGTCATTGCCAACCCTTCTGGCATGAAAGCAGCAAAATCACCTAAATCCAGATTTTGAGTAACAAATGAAATATTACCCTGTGCTTTACTTACACGTACAGGTTGATCAAGACATAACTGACTATTTTTACTCTGCCAACAATGTTGCCCAACAAACAATTCAGAACGTGCTGATGAGAAAATAATAGGTGCATTTTGATTTTGTGCTAAACGAATTCTTCGCGAATCAAAACTTCCTTTTTGAATTTGGCCTAACCAATCATTATTTTGGTTAAAACCACCTGCCAACTGAACATAGAATTTAGAAACATTATTGTTTGCCTGCACTTTTAATAAATGCGCTTTCCGTGTTCCTGTTAAATTAACTTCAGCAGACTGAATTAGACGGCTACCACTACGTAAATTATCTAACTTAGCTGTGAGCTGGGTTGGTGTTGTTTCAGATGTTGGTAGTTCACCCTGTATACGCAGTTTTTTAATGCTCACTAAATTAGTATACGCAAAGTTATCAACTGCAATATTCGCGGTAGCTTTTAGGCGAGGTTGAGATTGGACACTCAAATCCCCATAGGCACGTCCACTCAAGCCAGGATACAACTCATAAAGTGCAGGAGCATTGAGCTTAATTTTTAAATTTTGCGCATTACCTGTTGCTTGTAACTGGTTTTGTGCATAAACCAAAAATAGATTATTCGCTTCAAATTGTTGAGGTAAGAATCCCTTTTGGTTCGAATCCATAAGTATAGATAAATTACCTTTACCTCTCACAGGTTTGTTATTCAAAAATCCTGCAAGATTCAACTGTTGAATATCAATACGCTTTAACTTATCAGACCAAACGCCTTGCGTTTTTACATTTCCTGAAATTTCGCCTTTTACACTTGAAGCAAAATATTGAGGTTTAAAACGTACAAGCGAGCTATTGATATCCCAAGCAATACGATCTTTCAAGTTTACTGAGCCAGTCGCATAGATTTTTCCAGCAACACCATCATGTTGTAACTGGTTAATTCGAATAAACTCTGGAGTACCCGCAATAGAAAACTTTAATAATCCATTCGCCTGATTAAGTGCTTTCAAAGATCCATCATAATTAACTGCAAAACCTTTAAACCCACCACCTGCTTTAACATCATTAAATAATAAAGCAGCTGTACTTTTCCCTGCTAGCGCAACCGTTTCTTGGCTTGCTTGAGCCAATTGACCTTTTAAATCGATTTTTTCAAGTTGAATAATTTGTTGATTTGGCTTTGCAAAACCACTTGCTTTGATTGATCCATTGAGTAGGTTAACAGGTGCTGCTGTATGAATACTCTGCGGATTAAAGTCTTTTGCATTTAATAAGGCATTCCAAGCCAGCTGACGTTTTTCAGTAGGCAATAAAACTTTAGCTTGACCTGTAAGGCTACCTTTTTGAGCAGCAAAACTAAAACTAGGAACATTGAGAATATTATCTTTAACATTCAACGTTGCGAGATATTGTCCTGCTGGTAATAGAGTCTGTTCATGCTGATATACTTTGGTTGCGACTTTAATATCTTGCTGACCATCTCGCAAAGTCAGATCAACTTGTCCACTATCACTGCTTAACCAACCTATATATGGCATAGCACGGTCTATTTTTGACCAAGCCACATTCATAAACATTGGTTGAGGTTTTTTATTCTTTTCAGGTGCTTGGTTTAATTTAAGTTTCCAAGATTCATAACGGTCGAAGTCTACATTCGCTAATACTTCAGTGCCTTTTTCTAAAGAACCAGTGGAAGAAACTGCTGCATCTAAACTTGGTGGTAAGAAGTCCTGAACGACTTGAGGAATCGCTTTATCTTTAGGATTAACATGATCTAAACGACCTTTTATGTCCCAAGTAACATGGTCTTTCCAGCTCACTAACCCTTTAAGGTTAATTGCACCTTTCATGACTTGGCCATTAAAGTCAGTAATATTCAACTGATGTACTAAATCAGTATTCATTAAGGCGTTGTATTGGCCTTCAGGTAAGTTCGCACCTTTTAAATCTGTATCAAGTGCTAAGTTAAGCTTTTGAACATTACCCTCAAATTTAATAACACCATTTTTAGCAAATAATTTTTGATCAACTAGTAAAGGCAAGTGATAATTTTTAAGTGACAAAGCCCCTTGCATTGGAACTTCATGACGAACTGGATGTAAAACAACCCAGCCTGTTAAGAGGTCTGGTGTTGTCGTTGCTACGCCAGCTTGTAATGTATCTAAACTTCCTCGGGCTGCAACTTTTATATTTTGAATATTTAAGCTTTTTAAAGAAGGAATTCTTAAATCTGCTGTCGCATTAAGCGGATATTTCCCACTAAAGTCCATGTTTCCTGTTGCGTTATGTACAGAAAGATAACCCATATCCATGCTTGAGTTTTCAAACTTCAGCTTTGTCTCTGACCACAGCGCATCATTTAAGTGGACATCATGAAAATTTACAACAGAACCCGAATTTTTAATTTCTAAATGATCAACATCTGCCTTATCTATACGTAAAACAAATGGCAGTTTTATAGGTTTAAATCCAAATGGTTTATCTGACGGCGGCGCTTTATTAATAATGATTAAGTTGCGTACATCTGCGTTGCTTAAATGGACTTCTTTTTCTAATAGTAAAGAACGCCATCCTAAGCGAACATCAGCTCTATCTAAAGTAACATCGACTTCTGCCAACTGAACAATAATATTTTTAAGGATAATTCCCCTAAGTAAATTACCCCCTTCATACTCATATTTAATGACTTGTTGAGCTTGTAAAACACGGTCTAATAAAAAACGGCTTCCACGGTCAGTCGACATCATAATAATGATGGAAGCAACAAGTAATAAAAGTATGATTAATATTGTCAGCAAGAAGCTACGCAAAATACGTCGCTTCTTAGGAGAGCTTGGTGCCGAAGTGGGCTGCTGTTCTACTTCCGCCATAAAATAAACCTAATAAAATTTTATTTTTAAAGTTGTGGACCAATAAAGAAATGCAAACGAATTGGATGATTTTCATCAGAAATACCCGAAGCTACATCCAAACGAATTGGGCCAATAGGTGACTTCCAACGAATACCAACACCAACGCTATAAGCTGTCGGGTTACTAAAATTCTTATCGTAAGCATTACCAAAATCAGAAAAAATTGCTGCTCGCCAACCTTCTTTGAATTGATAGTTGTATTCCAGAGAGCCTACCGCTAGAGCTTGTCCACCAATTTTATATCCATCTACTTCCGGAGAAAGACTTTTGTAGTCAAACCCACGAATTGTTTGGTCACCACCTGTAAAGAATCTTAAATTGTAGGGAACTCTATCAAACTCATCGGTAAAAATATAACTAAGATCTGATCGGCCCACAAACTGATGGTCATCATTCTCACCTAAAGAATAAATAAATCTCCAACCAGCTGTTGCAATTGCCATATTGGCATCGGAAAGTAAACTGCTACTTCCTAGTTCTAACTTATAACTTTGTTTAAATGCTTTAGTTGGGTTTAAACGTGTATTACTTGAAGTTTTGGAAGTTTCATAACCAAACAATAACGCTTCTTGCTCTGAAGCGGCAGTTTTAAAAGCATCGGGTAACTCAGAAATATCGACATTTCCTTTTTGAGTTAAACGATCCAGACGATAACGAACTCCAATGGTATGTTGCCAATCACCTAACGGTTTTTTAATAACGCGCTCTCCACCAAACACGGCAGATTCGGTTAATAAACTGACATCAGGCCCAATATTATCTCTAGTCTCACGTTCATAACCACCCACAATGTTAAAGTAGTCATTTAATGGGTGTTTATAAGGAATACTATAACGGCCATCTATGGACTGACGAATTTGAGAAAGCTCAAAGTTCGCGTCAAATGAATGACCATATTCGTTCACAATTGAGCGACGATATTGACTACGTAAGCGAGCTCCCGTATCGGTACCATAACCCACACCAGTTTCCAGACTATTTAATCTGTCTGCATTTAGAGTCACAATTACCGGAATTCTTTTTTCTTCACGTGCTTTAGCTTGTAAACGGTCTTGTTCCGATTCTTGCTCTTCATGATCTGCTGCAGTTTTTAAAGCAGCTGGAGCTGCAGCTAATTGTGCATTTTCAGTCCCAGCAAATTGTTTTTCGTCTACAACATTTTGACTAACCTCTTTAGTAGGTGAGGCTAATTGACGTGCTTTAGCAAGTTGTTGTTGCTCTGGAGAAAGCAGTTTTGATTCATCAATCGTGACATTTTGCTGATCGACCAGTGCTTGTAAATCTGGAGGTAACTCAAGCGGCTTTTCAATTGGATCAGGTTTAATTGAATCGACCAAAGTATAGTTAAAATACCGCGAGTTAGTCAGGTTATTAGCTAAAGCATTTACACGCCAAAATGTATAGTCATCGCCCTCTTTCCAAGGCGCCATACTTTCCAAAATATTTAATTTGATAGGTAATGGTTTTGAAGGATCGCTCATACGAAACTCAACCTTACCAAGCTTGTATCGCTCACCCGTTTCATATTTGAGATTAATATCTGCTTTGTTTTCAGGTTGGCTGACTTTTACATCGTGTAACCGCCAGAATGCATCAAAGTATCCATTATTTGATGCAGCATCTACAATTCGGCTTTTAGTTGTTTCATACAGACCATGGTTAAAAATATCACCTACATCTTGGTCTGGAACTAAACGAATAACTTGGAACTGTGGTTGTTTTGCACCTGCTCCACTAAATTCAATATTTTGTTCATTAATTCGAACAGGTTCATTTGGTGTGACTTTTACGCGTACTCGACTTGCACTTAATTTTTCAAAACGAAATTCGGCATTGTAATAACCTACAGCTTGTGCGGCTTGGCTACTTAAACTTCTAAGCTGTGGTAACGCAGAATTAAAATCTTCAAATGATTCTTGGGTAAATGTAGATAACTTACCTTTGATATTTTTAGCAAGATCATCCGGTGCACCACTAACCTCCGCAGTGATACGTGGAATTTGTTCCATCGGAGTCACACGCGGCGGACGAATTTTATTGATAATACGTTTAAAGAAACCTTTCTCTTCAGGTGGTTCTTCTGTAGCGGCTGTAAGTTCTGGTAAAGTTTTTCCCGTTTCATTTGCTTCGACTACAATCTTACTATCCGATTGAATCTCACTCATGAGTTGGTCAATATTTACAGGTGCTTGAGTAATTTCATGTAATTCTGCTTGAGATGCATCATTGACCACCATTTCTGGATGTTTTTGAGTTCCATTTTGGAAGTTTTGCGCTTCAGTTTTTGCCTCTTCTGCAACCCGATAAATTTCATTTGCCATACTCTGATCAACAGGCATAACAGGTAAATCATCAAGGTTATCCAGCGTAATTGGCTTAAACTCTTCAATCTGATTTGGAAATTGTTCTTGTTGTTGCAATATAGCCAAGCTATCTTGTTGCTGCTGTGCTTGAGTTACAAGCGTCGCAACATCCGTAATTGGAACATCATTTTGGTTATTTGTACTCGTTTGTTGTAGTGATAAATCAGCTACCGTCTGTTGGGCTGCTGGTGTTACTGTTTCTGCCGAACTTTCGGCATAACAAGGAGTAACACATAAACTTAACAATAAGCTGCTACAAATAAGTTTAGGTATACTCTGCATTTTTAAGATTAAATGCATAGAGTGAGAAAGAGTTGACTGTTTAAACTTAATTTTAGAAGGCATGGAAAACTCTAAACTTATTTTTTAATAAACGCACCAATATGAGGATAAAACTCACTCGAAACCATTGATTTTTCATTTAATCAAGCGTTAAAAATATCATACATGGTTTTCGATGCAAATTAACACTCGGTCACATTTTTTAATAAAACTCAATGAAGCTTGCACATGATGAAACAAGATGAATCCCTGATGACATCACGTCGGTTTGTACCGATGTTTTTTACACAGTTTTTTGGCGCATTAAATGACAATGTTTTTAAGCAAGCTTTATTGTTAGTCATTACGTATGGTTGGATTCAACAACAATCTGCCCCAGTAAGTACACTCAATAATTTAGCAGCATTATTGTTTATATTGCCATATTTCTTTTTTTCAGCAACTGCTGGACAAATTGCAGACAAATACGAACGATCACAACTTGTACGCGGCATAAAAATCTTAGAAATTATTATTATGCTCATTGGTTCTGCTGGTTTTTTATTGGGGCATTTATGGTTGCTGCTCTTAGCCTTATTTTTAATGGGTACACATTCAACTTTCTTTGGCCCAATTAAATATGCCATTTTGCCTGAAATTTTAAAACCAAACGAACTCATGTCGGGTAATGCCTTATTTCAATCCGGTACATCGATGGCGATCTTGTTCGGCATGATTTTAGGTGGTGCCGTAATCGCATCATCAGAAGGCAATTTACTGTGGATTAGTGTGACTGTAGTCGCTATTGCTTGTATAGGCTATGTGTTTAGTCGCTTCATTCTACCTCAAAAAGTTGCTGCGCCAGATTTAGATATAGACTGGAACTTTATTCGGACAAGCTTCCAAACCATTACATATGCCAAAAGTTTACCGTTAGTGTTCACCATTTTATTAGGTAACTCGTGGTACTGGTTTTATGGAGCAACTTATTTAACGCAAATTCCGCAGCTGACTCAGCAAAATCTTCATGCATCAGAAAATGTAGTTAGCCTGTTACTTACCTTCTTCTCGGTTGGAATTGGTGTTGGTTCATTACTTTGCCGTAAAATTGGTGGTTCGGAAATTAATATTAAAATGGTGCCAATCGGTGCAATTGGCCTTACTGTTTTTGCACTTTACCTTGCAGCCAGTCTAGCTTTTGTACCTGAAAGAACTGGAGCATTACTGACCTTAAAAGATATTTTCACTCAAGGTTGGGTTTACTACCACGTCATGATTGCTGTTACTTTATTGGGTATTAGTGGTGGTTTTTATATTGTTCCTTTATATGCCATGATGCAGGCTTACTCGCCACGCTCACATCGTGCCCGTGTTGTTGCAGCGAATAATATTTTAAATGCTGTATTCATGGTTTCTTCTGCAATTTTCTCAATCTTGATCTTAAGTGTTTTAAAAATTGATATTAAAATACTATTTATTATTACAGCTGTACTTAGTGCAATCTTTAGTATCTGGCTTCTCGCCCGACTAAAACCAATCCTTGCCACAGCACATCTTTCTTTGGAGGACTAATTTATGCGCCACTACACAGGAATTGATCAACTTATTAACTCCTTTGATCAGGCATTACGTAGTCTTGTCCCAGGTGCAACAGCAGCACAGCGCCAAAATCCGGCTGAAACAGCTGAAACAAAACTTGGAGTAGAAGATGCTCGCCATGTTGCGGGCTTAATGCGTGTTAACCATAGTGGTGAAGTATGTGCTCAAGCGCTTTATCATGGACAAGCATTAACGGCGAAATTGCCAAATGTGCGCCGCGAAATGCAACAGGCAGCGATTGAAGAACAAGATCATTTAGCTTGGTGCGAAGAGCGTTTAAAAGAGTTGAATAGCCATACAAGTTTATTAAACCCTATCTGGTACGGGTTGTCATATGGTATGGGTGCTCTTGCAGGTATTGCTGGTGATAAATATAGCTTAGGCTTTGTTGCTGAAACTGAGCGTCAGGTAAGCATGCATTTGCAAGACCATTTAAACCAATTACCTGCTCAAGATGAACGCTCTCGTAAAATTTTAGAGCAAATGAATGAAGATGAATTACATCATCGTCATACAGCGCTCGAAGCAGGTGGTGTTGAATTACCTTATGCGGTAAAAATCAGTATGACCGCTATTTCAAAGTTAATGACAAAAACCAGTTATTACCTTTAAAAAAATAAAGGATTGATCTTGACCAGATCAATCCTTTTCTCAAATATTATTTTAATCCGTGATCATATTTGAAACGTTCAATGTCTCGAATTGAGTTCCAATAGTTACGATTAATACGGTCACGATCAATTTGTAGTTCTCTTAAAAGCTTACGATAACGTTCACGTTCTTCTGGCTTTAATTTTTCGTTATAAGCACTGTCAGAATACTGCTTAAACTTTTCATCATAACGGTCGTATTCATTTTTTGCATTGTAGTAATCTGAGGCAGCTCGATAATAAGGTCTTAAACGATTACGCTGCTCGATTGGGCATACATTAATATTACCGTTCCCCTCTAAAGCGTTATAAAAAATGTTTGATGGCTGGCAATAATACCCTAGACCTTCTTTGTAGCCACGTTCATATGACTTTTGATCTGGAACAATATTAGCTTTTCCACATGCTTTGTAATATTGATCTAAGCGCGGTGAAGAACCTTTTGCTCCATCTTTCTCACCCACTAATGACCAATTTGCAGTCTTACATTCTTCTACGCTCATTGCAGCACAACCTGAAAGGCTGATTGCTAAAATGGCTAAACCGATATTTTTCATATTAAGAGAACTCAAAAATAAAATTTAAAAAAACGCAAAAAATAAAATTCCATTACATACCTATATAAGTCCTACTTTATTCGAGACTTATACATAAATGTTTAACTGGATAAGCATTTTAAGTTTAAATCAGTTTCACCATCTGACCAAATGATAGAGTTCAATTTCTAACTACATTTAACTTTAAAAAGTGAAACCCATAGAAGTTTTATATCTCTCCGACTATTCATATACGCTAATTTTACTTTAAAAATCCATTATCAAAACAAACTCCAATACATTGATTATAAATATAAAAAATTAAATTTTTCATAAAATATTCTTCAACCATCTTTACTCTTTTTTTACGCGATTTCCTTAAAAGGCTCAGGTAGGATTTGAGTTAAATAACCACCAAGGTTTTTTATAATGAGTACGCTTATTTACCCCAATTTAAACTTAAAAGATTCTCACTTTAAGGCATTTAAAATATCAGATGATCTTATTCCACAAACGAAAATCGATACCTTTAACTCAGAACTTTTTTTAAAAGAAGTTGATGAATATTTAAGTTTATATCCTCAGACTCAACACATTGATATTTGTCTACACGATTTAAACGGGCATATTCGTGGTAAACGGATTGATGTTAAGAGTCTAAAAAATCTATCGAATGGATGTTATTTTCCACTTTCTGTTTATGCCATGAGTCTTGATGGTAAAGTGATTGAAGAGACAGGCTTAGGAAAATATATTGGTGAACCAGATAGACTTTGTCTACCCATTTTAGGCAGTTTACAACCTAGTGCTTTATCTCCTGAATTAAATGCTCAGCTTTACCTATCCATGCAAGAAGAAGATGGTACAGACTGCCGTTATGAACCACGCAATATATTAAAAAAAATATTAAATCAGTTACACGATCATAATTATTTTCCTGTCATGGCTGCCGAGCTAGAGTTTTATCTTTTCTCACCTCAGCATCAGGCTGACACATGTATAGAAAACCAATGCTTTGATATAGATGCACCAAATAACTATCAACAAGTCCTAGATGAAGTTGAAAAAGCCGCCCTACTGCAATCTATTGAAATTACCGCGATTGTTGCGGAGTCATCACCTGGACAATATGAACTAAATCTTCAACACAGCCATGACATTTTAAAGCTATGCGATCAAATTAATGCCTTAAAAAGAATTGTAAAGCAAGTTGCAAGAAAGCATGACTTAACCGCTTGTTTCATGGCGAAACCGAACTTGGCAAAAGCTGGTAGTGGCATGCATTTTCATATGAGCATGCTCAATCAATACCATGAAAATATATTTAGCTCAGAAGAAGAAAAAGATGAGCTGGCAGCCAAATTACTCAGTGCGATTAGCGGACTCATTGAGTTAATGCCTGCATCTATGGCGATTTTAGCACCTAATATTAATTCTTATAGACGTTTTAAAATTGGTCATCATGTGCCATTAGAAGCCAATTGGGATACCAATAACCGTAATGTCGCAATCCGAATTCCATGCTCAGATGTGCAAAATCAACGTTTAGAATATCGTGTTGCCGGAGCTGACTGTAACCCCTATCTCGTTACAGCGACTATTTTAACAGGTGTATCTTATGGCTTATCTCATAAGTTACCGCTGCCAAAACCTGCACATCTTTTGAAGTTTCAAGATGAGCACATTTTATTAGCTAACAATCAACCAGAAGCCTTAAAAATATTTAAAGGAAGTCTTATTTTAAAAGGATATTTAGGAGCTGACTTTGTCGAACATTGGTACACGGTTAAGCAGGCTGAATATCAAAATATTTACAGCCAAATGACTGAAGCAGAACAACATTGGGATATTTAAATAAAAAAAGCAAAAAAAACTATAAACCACTTTGCAAACCCTTAGGGAGAAATACCCTAAGGTTTTTTTATATCTAAATTAATGATTTTTCTGTTTAGCTAAAAAGCGTAATCCCACACCAGGTTCAGTAGCAATATAGCGTGGCTGAATCGCGTTATCTCCTAGTTTACTGCGCAACTTGCCTACTAAAATACGTAAATAATGCGTATCTTCCTGATGGGTTGGGCCCCATAGTTCTTTTAAGAGTTGTGGCTGTGTTAAAAGCTGACCTTGATAGCGCATTAATAGCGTTAAAAGTTGAAATTCTTTTCGAGTTAAAGTAATTGGTTGCTGCTCGACCCAAACCAAACGTTGTGTGACATCGACTTTGAGATAACCATCGTCATAAATATGCGCTTCTTGCTGGATTGGTTGATTTCTTAATATGACACGAATGCGCGCCAAAAGCTCTTGCACACTAAAAGGCTTGGTCATGTAATCATTTGCACCAGCATCGAGCAAAGCAACTTTTTCGTATTCATCAGCGCGTACAGATAACACAATAACCGGCACATTTGACCAGCTACGTAACTCTTGAAGCACTTCTTTCCCATCTAAATCGGGTAAGCCCAAATCTAGAATAACCAAATCAGCCCCTTGTGTTGCTAAAGCTTCTAGACCTTTATAACCCGTTTCACAGAGCGTGGTTTTATATTTTTGAGTTCTTAAAGCAATGTCTAAAAATTTACGAATTTGAGGCTCATCATCAATAATCACAATGCGTGTTTCTACAGGTGAGGTTTCGGAACTTATCATGAATTTACAACTTATTCTTTTACTGGGTGAATGGGTAATCTGATTTGAATTAAAGTACCTTTATTTTGGCGCCCTGAAAATGCTTGTATTGTACCCATATGAGCACCAATAATCGCTTTTACGATTGTAAGCCCTAAACCAGTACCAAATTTTCCACGATCTCCTCGTTCCATCGTATAAAACATATCAAAAATACGATGTCTTTCGTCTTCAGGAATTCCCGCACCTCTATCTTCAATTTCAATTTTTACTTCATCTTCTAATGAAAGTTGAGCACGAACCATAACTGATTCATCTGGAGGTGAAAAGTTTGCGGCATTTTCTAAAACATTAAAAATAGCTTGCTCTACCAGCGCTGGGTGAACATACAAACTAATGGGTTTCTCAGGTAACTGAACAACCACTTGAGTATCTGGTTTATAACGCTTTAAACGGCGGGTTGCCGAACCAATTAATTCATCTACTCCAATCCAGTCTCTTTTTAAAGTTAAGCCTTCGTGACCTAAGCGTGTCATATCAAGCAAGTTTTGAATATAACGGTCTAAACGCTCACCTTCTAAATGAATTGTTTCAAGCAGATCTTGCTGGTCTTGTTCTGACATATCAGCTTTAAAATTGGCAAGCGTGTCTGCTGCTCCAATAATAGAAGCAAGTGGTGAACGTAAATCATGCGATACCGAAGATAATAAAGCTGAACGTAAGCGCTCTGTTTCACTGGTGACTTTTGCTTGTTCGAGTTCATTGACCAATTGGGTGCGAAGTGCTGCCTGTGCAATATATTCAATTACACTTTCAGTTAGTTTCTTTTGCTCAAAATTTAGAGAAACTACATCATCCTTAAAGTAAATTCCCACTATACCTAGGCTATTTTTCTGTTCTAAAAGTGGTAAAAACCACCAGTTTGATTGACTAAGAGTATCGGTAAAACGCCCGCACGTTTGTTGATGTTTTAAGCACCATTCTGCGGCTACTTTTTCTTTATCGTTTAGCTCAATATCAGATGAAATGACTCTATCTTGAATAGAAATCCACACTTTAGTTTGAAGCTGGGTTTCTAAAGTCATACGTCCTGTTTGCATGACTTCTTCAAGGTTCACCGCACTAGAAAGCTTACGTGCCAAGTCTTGCATCACTGTGGTGTAGGCATTCGCAGCTTTTAAAGACAAAACCTGCTGACGTAACTGAGAAGCCAACCGCCCAGCAATTAAAGCAGCCGCAAAAAAAGCAACAACAGTCACTACCCCTTGATGTGCTGAAATTTGAAATGTAAAACGTGGTGCTATAAAGAAAAAATTGTAGGCTAAGAAACAAATAAGAGCAGCCACTACAGCAGCGAGCATTCTAGTTTTGGTTGCTACAATTAAAACTGAAATAATGAAAATGACAGAAAAGTCTTCAATACCCAATAGAACTTCGGCAAAGTGAGCTATAAAAATACTGGCACAAGTAACCGCTAAAACAAAAATACTTTCTTTTAATGATAAAAATGATGGCTTTTCAAGTTGAGTTGTCTTTTTAGTGCCCTGTTCTGGATGCAAAATCGTTAAAGCAATCGAATTTTCTTGATTTAATAATTGCTGAGCTAAATTTTTCTTAAATAACTTTAACCACCACGGTGAAATACTTTTACCAATCACCAGATTGGAAACACCTCGATCAAGTGCAGCATCCATTAACACTGATGCAACTTGATGCCCATATAAAACTTCTGTTCGCCCCCCGAGTTGGCGAGCCAACTCAAATGCTCGGTCAATTTCGATATATTCTTTTTTATATGAATTTGCTGAACTCTGCCCAAAGTCCGAACTTTTAGTAACATTCACTACAGTCCATGTTGCTCCATAGCGTTCAGCTAACCGACAACCAGCCCGCACTAAATATTCAGAAGAACCTTGTCCATCTATCGCAATCATCAATTCATTTTGCAACGAGATAGACTTCAAACCCTTAGAGGTGTAACTCTGTTTTAAATCTAAATCGACATGCTCAGCAACACATTGCATTGCTAGTTCACGCAATGCTGTTAAATTTGAAATGCTAAAAAAGCCTTGCAATGCCAGATTCGCTTGCTCCGGCACATAGACTTTTCCTTGATGGAGCCTTTCAATGAGTTCACTGACAGGTAAATCAATTAAACGAATGTCTCGAATACGATCAAATACACGATCTGGCACAGTTTCATTTACTCGAATGCCCGTAATCTGATGTACCACATCGTTTAAGCTTTCTAAATGCTGAATATTCATGGTGGTAAATACATCAATACCAGCATCTAGCAATTCATTGACATCTTGCCACCGTCGTTCATGGCGACTATTTGGTATATTGCGATGAGCCAACTCATCAACTAAAACAATTTCTGGATGTCTGAGTAAAATAGCATCCAAGTCCATTTCTTCTAAAGTATGCCCTTGATATTGCATTTCCTTTCTAGCAATTTGAGGCAACCCTTCCAAAATTTTTAAAGTTTCTATTCTTCCATGGGTTTCAACAATACCCACAACAACATCTGTGCCCTGTTGAAATAGTTCTTTGGCGCGGGCAAGCATGGCATAGGTTTTTCCAACACCAGGTGCCGCACCGAGAAAGACCGTTAGTCGACCGGCTTGATATCTGTTGACATGATTTAATAAGGCTTCAGCCTGATTTTCGCGATTGCTTTGCACTTGATATCATCCGGTAAACTAACAATTTTATTTTCAAGTTAATGTGTAGATTGTAATTGATCTAAAGCGATATTGAGTTCTAATACATTAACACGAGCTTGCCCTAGTACACCAAACTGAACTGGTTCAATATGCTTTTGAAGTAACTCTTCTACAACTTTCGGGTCTAAATGACGCGCTTGAGCCACTCTGGCAACCTGTAACTGAGCTGCCTCAGGGCTAATATGCGGATCGATACCACTACCTGATTTCGTCACTAAATCACTTGGAATAGGGGTATTACCTGTGTGGTCTTGTTGTTTAACCGCAAGAATCTGAGCATCAATTTGTTTTTGAAGCTCTGGATTGGTAAGAGCTAAGTTTGTGGCCCCCATAGACATTGGGTCATAAGCAACCGCTGAAGGACGTGGATGAAAATAAGCCTCTCCAACAAATGGCTGAGCGACTAATTTTGACCCTAGAACTTTATGGTTTATTTCAATCAAACTACCATTTGCTTGATTGTTGAATAACACTTGTCCCGCACCTGTAGCGATCGCACTATAAACAGCACCACAACCGACAAGGGTAAAAATTAGAAGCCCGAAAGATGCTCTTAAGGTCTGACCCAAATTTGCTTCTGAATTTTGTGCATAAGTTTTCATTTCAAACTCCAGATTACAAACCAAATAATTGAACAATCACAACATCAATCGCTTTGATGGCAATGAATGGTAGAACCACACCGCCCACCCCATAAATCAACATATTTCGACGTAGTAACTGAGTTGCAGTTGAAGGTTTAAATTTCACGCCTCGGAGTGCGATTGGAATTAATAGCGGAATAATAATCGCGTTAAAAATTAATGCAGATAAAATTGCGCTGTTTGGACTTGCTAAGTGCATCACATTCAATACTTGCATTTGTGGAATCGCAGCCGCGAACAATGCAGGCAAGATGGCAAAGTATTTAGAGACGTCGTTTGCTAACGAAAAGGTTGTTAACGCACCACGGGTAATTAGCTGCTGTTTCCCAATCTCAACTACAGCAAGCAGTTTGGTCGGATCAGAGTCTAAATCAACCATATTGCCGGCTTCTTTCGCGGCTTGTGTACCCGAGTTCATAGCTAAACCAATATCCGCTTGTGCTAATGCTGGCGCATCGTTGGTTCCGTCACCAACCATTGCAACTAAACGGCCTTGCTGTTGTTCAGTACGAATACAAGCCAATTTATCTTCTGGTTTTGCTTCGGCAATATAGTCATCTACACCAGCTTCCGCAGCAATCGCGGCAGCAGTTAATGGGTTATCACCTGTGACCATGACAGTTTTAATACCCATTTCTCTTAAGCGTGCAAAACGTTCTTTAATGCCATGTTTAATCACATCTGAAAGTTCAATCACACCCAATACATGATGTTGATTTGCGACAACCAATGGTGTTGAACCTTTTTTGGCAACTTGTTCAACACGTGCTTTTAACTCTAGATCTTGAGAATAATCTTCATCTACAAATTTCAAGATTGCATCTAAAGCACCTTTACGAATTTGCTCACCATTCGGTAAATTCACACCAGAAATTCGAGTCGAAGCACTAAAAGAGATAAATTCGGCTTGCTCAGGTTCTTGCTGTTTTAAACCCTGTTCTTTTGCTAACTTAACAATCGATTTCCCTTCTGGTGTTGGGTCGGCAAGTGAACTTACCCAAGCAGCAGCTCTCAACTCAGACTCGGTTACCGAGGTTAAAGGATAAAAAGAAGTCGCTTGACGGTCACCATATGTAATGGTTCCTGTTTTATCCAGTAAAAGTACATCAATGTCACCCGCAACTTCGACAGCCTTACCTGATTTCGCCAAAACATTGGCTTTGAGTGCACGGTTCATCCCCGCAATACCAATCGCAGGTAACAAGCCACCAATGGTTGTTGGAATTAAGCAGACTAACAATGCTACGAGTACAACTGGATCAAGTTCAATATGCAAATAATGAGCAATAAATGGTAGGCTAATCACCACAATTAAAAATGTAAGTGTCATCACCATTAACAAGAAGCCAAGTGCAATCTCATTCGGTGTTTTTTGACGATTTGAGCCTTCAACCAAAGCAATCATACGGTCTAAGAAACTTTGGCCAGATTCTGCAGTCACTTGCACAACAATACGATCTGTAAGAACTTTAGTACCGCCAATAACACCAGAACGGTCTGTTCCAGCTTCACGTAGCACAGGTGCTGACTCACCTGTAACAGCCGATTCATTAATGGTGGCAAAGCCTTCTACAATCTCACCGTCGGCTGGAACAAGCTCACCTGCATGTACTTCAATAAAATCATTTAAATGAAGTTCAGTGGCTGCAATTTGAGTGGTTTGACGGTCTGTCAAAGAATTAAGTTTTCGAGCAGTCAAGTTTTCTCTTGCTGCACGTAATGAAGATGCCTGTCCACGACCTCTAGCCTCTGCAACCGCTTCAGCATAGTTAGCAAATAAAATCGTAATAAACAAAATTGCTGTGACAACCAAACCAAACACCAGTGTGGCATATCCCATTACGGTACTTAGAGCAGTGATTACGGTTCCAAGCCATACAATTGCCATGACTGGGTTTTTAATTGCATGCTGTGGTAGCAATTTTACAAAAGCATTTTTCCAAACTTCAAAACTTGGTACTGCCACAGTCGTTTTATGGCTATTTACATGAGTTTGTGTATTCATTTTCACTCGCCTCCTTAGCCTTTAACCAACAAAAGTTGATCGGCAATTGGCCCAAGGACAAGAACTGGCATAAATTGTAATAAGGTAAGCAACACAACTATCGTAATTAGTGTTAACGCAAAGGTTGGAGTTTCAACCTGAAGACTACCTGTTGTTTCGGGTGCTTTTCTTTTTGCTGCTAAACGTGTCGCAATCATTAATGGCAAAATTAATGTCGGGAAACGTCCTAAAAGAAGAGCAATGCTACAAGTGACATTCCACCATACCGTATTGTCTCCAAGGCCTTCAAAACCTGAACCATTGTTTGCAAAAGCAGAAACATATTCATAGAACACTTGGCTAATACCGTGTGGTCCAGGGTTTGTGATACCTGATAATCCCGGAATGCTGACGCTTAGAGCTGTAAAAGCAAGAATGATAAGAGGCTGAATTAAGATAATAACTGCAAGTAGCTTGATCTCTGCTGCTTCAATTTTGCGTCCAAACAATTCAGGTGTACGACCTGTCATTAAGCCTGCAATAAATACTGCAAGTAACAGATAAATCATAAACTGTTGCAGACCACAGCCCACACCGCCCCAGATAGCATTAATCAACATGTTAATGAGTTCAACCAGCCCAGTAAGTGGCGCAGAAGAATCGTGCATCATATTGACCGAACCATTATTCACTTGTGTGGTCAGTGCAGCCCAAACTGCTGATGATGCAGCTCCAAATCGTTGTTCTTTACCTTCCATTACAGCCATTTGCGATGCTGTCGATGACATGCTTTCAGACCAGACAGCTGATGCACCTGAAATAACTGACATTAAAAGCATGCTACCAAACACAAAGTAGGCAAATTTTTTACGTTGAGTAAAATGTCCCACCATAAAAACGACTGTAATTGGAATGAGTAAAATCGCAAGCATTTCCAAGAAGTTAGATAGCGGCGTTGGATTTTCTAAAGGTACAGAACTATTTGGACCATACCAGCCACCACCGTTACTACCCAATTGCTTAACAGCAACCATGGGTGCAACTGGACCTAATGGAATTTTTTGGGTTTGTACGGTATTTGCTTTATCAATAAGTTGTACTTCCGGCCCACCCTGAAAAGTTGCTGGTACGCCTTGGCTGTTAAGCAACAATGACCAAACAAAACAGAGAGGAAGCAAGAAACGGACTGTAGGTCGTATTACATCTGCCCAATAATTACCAATTAAAATTTGGTCTGGCTGCTCGGCAACATCGGCTGCAATATGGCTTGGGCGCTGATAAAAGAAAGCTCTTAAGGTCGCTACAACTAAAGCCAGCCCCATCATTGGAGTAATGACTTGCAAACCTACAATACCTGTCATTTGCGACAAATAAGACAATTGGGCTTGACCAGAATAATGCTGCTGGTTTGTGTTTGTTAAAAATGAAATAACCGTGTGTAACGCTAAATCCCAACTCATATTTGGTGCATGATTTGGATTTAATGGTAGCCATGCTTGCGTCATAAAAATAGCAAAAACGGCCACAGCTAGAAAAACACAGCTAAAAACAAATGCTAAAGAATATTGTTTCCAGTTCATTTGTTGTTGTGGAGATATACCTAACAAGCGATATACAGGATTTTCAATCCAACGAAATAATCCATCGCCAACCATCGGCTGATTTGCCATTACTTGGGATAGATATTTGCTAAGGCACCATGCTAAAAAAATAGCAATAAATAAAACAAGGATAAGTTCTAACATGGCTATTCTCCTCTATACCCCTTGGCTTGATTTGCCAAAATAGAAATAAGAAGAGATGAAGAAATATCACTTTTTTTGAGTCCGCATAAGGCTATGCCAGACTGATGCAAGATGCGCATTTGAGAATTTATAAGCATCTTTATTGTCCTGAAATAACACTAATTTAGTGGATTTCAGTATGGATAAAGTGCTCGTAAATTCTCTATTGAGGAACTCAAAGACCGCGTAAATTTTGCGTAAATTTTAGTTTGAAAGACCTTAAAATTTAAAATTAACAACTGGGTAAAGCGTACTATCAGCCTTTAGTCTTTCACAATGCCAAAGCTCATATAAAGGTATTTTTACATCGAGCGCCAAAGGTAATTTTTTAGAATTAAATTGCATATGGTCCAGATCACTTCCCCATGCAATCAAATCTACATCTAAAGAAATATGATGCGATGGACGAACACGTCCAGAATCTGACTCAAGTTTCTTTAAAAAAGATTCAACTTGTTCAGATGATAAGGTACTTCTTAATAGACTTGCTGAATTCCAATAATCATCTCCAATACCATCTCGGCATGGAATTTGATAAACAGATGAAAACTGCACTTTCCCCAAAGTTGCTAATTGCGTATAAGCAAAAGTAAAGTGCTGATCTGCGTCTAAATTACTCGCTAGGGCGAGTGCAAAAATTGTTTCTGGTGCGTTCAAGACGAATTCCTACAGCATTAGCTTCTGCAATGATGGCTGGCTTACGGATGGTTATGGTAATTTTTTCAATTGTTGGAAAGGTTTCAAATAAACATTGCAAAACTAGATGAGCTGCGTGCTCGATTAACTCAGGTTTGGCTTGCTGAATGGTTTGAGCCGATAACTCACAAATCTGGGCATAGTTGAGTGTGTCCTCAAGCTTGTCAGACGCTGCAGCTCGGCTCAAATCATTATGGATGGTTAAATCCAACATTAAAGGTTGAATGATTTGTCTTTCCCAGTTGAAACAGCCAATCACTGTCTCAACCTTCAAGCCTTCAATAATAATGGCATCCATAAATTTAAACTGACCTTAGTGCTTTAACAACGAAGCAGGTTCCATATTTTGAACCATTTTCAAACGTTGGTCTGCATAAATATCAGTATATGGTGCGAGTACGCGCATAAAACGATCGAAATAAAGCATTTGCTTAAATAACAAGGCAAAATCTCGTGGGAATTTAATACCGTGACGCTCACCAACCCCTACCATATCCATCATAATGTCGTTTAAATCGGCTGGATTTGAAGACAAAATCTGCTGTGGATCGGCCATTAATACGCCATTAAACAAACGCTCTAAATCTTGAGCTAAAACCTGAACATCAACCTTATTATGGGTCATGCCCATTTTCAGCATATTTTCAGCCATTGCCTGATAATCAGTTTTTTGTAAGGCATCCATAAACGCAATACACGCTGTCCAGACTTCTGGCTTTAACTGACCCACAATACCGAAATCGATAAAACCAATTCGGCCATCTTCAAGCAACATTAGATTTCCAGCATGTAAGTCAGCGTGGAAACTCTTACAGAGCATAAGACTACCAAACCATGTATTCATGGCAGTAATGAGTACTTGTGACGGATCTTTAGCATATTGTTTCACGACACTAAAATCTGTCAAAGACACACCATATAAACGCTGCATGGTCAAAACACGGCGTGTAGAAAACTGATGATAAACTTTAGGGGCTGTCGCAGCGTGGTTTTGAGAAATATTTAAATATTCTATAAAGTCATCTAAGTTTTGGGCTTCTTCAATAAAGTCGACTTCACGCACCATACGGGTTTTAATTTCATCGACAATGTCAGAAAGAGCAGCAAACTTGATTTTAGGTACTGCACGCTCAAGTAGTTTGGCTGCCCAATGCACCACATTCAAGTCAGTGTATAAAATAGTTTCTACACCAGGTTTTTGTACTTTAATAACGACATCTTCACCGGTCGTCAGTTTAGCCGCATGAACCTGAGCAATTGAAGCAGAAGCTAAAGGTTTTTCATCGATATAACTAAAAATCTGGTTTAAATCACGCCCTTCAAATTCAGAGGCAAGCACGCCTTGAATATAACTAAATGGCAGAGTTGGTGTCTGATCTAAACAACCTTGAAATTCTTCTACATATTCACGCGGAAATAGCGATGGTGTACTCGCGATAAACTGACCAAGCTTAATATATGTTGAGCCAAGCGACTCAAAAGTCTCACGCATGAGTTTGGCATTACTTGGCTTATCAGTTGCGTACTTAATACCAGCTTTAGCCGCAACCACTGCAGTTTCACCGATACGCGCAACTGAGCGCAATCCATCAAATAAAATATTTTTTTTCATATTTCTTTAGAACCAGAATATTCGTCTCAAGTGTAGCAAATTTTGCTTTATTTGCTGATTAGCTTGCCTGACAAAGTGGACAATTTATATCTTTATCAAAATTAACAATACGTTGTGTCATATTTAACCCATCCCAAAGTAACAGTTTTTGTTTCAAAGGAGTGCGATTAAGCCCTAAATATAACAAAGTGTGATGTGCTTGTAATGACGCTATCATTACAGGAGTTGTTGCAAGCACTCCTGACTCTGCACAGCGCAGGCCTTCATTGTCATGCTGTTCTTTTGGGAATAAACATTCATAACAAGCTGAATCACCTTCTACCATAAACATTTGCGCCTGAAAGCCAATTGCAGAAGCACTAATTAATGCGACCTGATGTTTCTTACAAGCACTATTCACTAAATAGCGAGTTGTAAAGTTATCACAACCATCCAGCACTACATCTTGGTGTTCAACAAGTCTATCAATGTTATGTTCGTCTAAACGTTCATTAAAGTATTCAACACAGATATAAGGGTTAATTTTCTGTAACCGTTTTGCTAGAACTTCAGCTTTATAGCGACCAATATCTTCATGACCAAATGCAATTTGACGCTGTAAATTACTTATCTCAATGGTATCTGCATCAATGAGTGTAATTTTTCCAACTCCTGCTCGTGCGAGTAGCTCTGCACTGCTACAACCTATGCCACCAGCGCCGACAATCAGTATATTGGCAAGTTTGAGTTTTTCCTGAGCTTCAATATCCCATCCATCAAGTAAAATCTGACGGCTATAGAGATGCATTTCTTCATCACTTAACTCTACAAAATCGATATCTTGAAGCTCGGTCACACGTTAATCCTTTCACTTAGAAGCCAAATGATTTTATGACTAAGTCAATCATTATGAAAGCTATAAAATAGAAACAGTTTTTTATTCGGTTACTGCTCTATTGTTCACATTACTTCTTTCAAACTTTCTGCAACAATAGAACGAATTAGTTTCTTTGTTACTTAGGCTAAATATGTCTCAATCATATATTACACCAGTAGAGTTAGAAAAAGCTTATCGTTTATTAAATCATGGTCCAACTGTGCTGGTTTCTGCACAACATGGTGATGACCGCAATGTGATGGCTGCCGCTTGGACATGTGCCTTAGAGTTCAAACCAGCCAAAGTGTCCGTAGTTGTTGATAAAAGTACTAAAACCCGACAGCTTGTCGAGCAAAGTGGCTATTTCACACTACAAGTTCCTTGCTATGCACAGCTCAATATGACCAAGCAACTTGGTACCATTAGTAAGTTGGATGACCCACAAAAACTTGAACACTGTGGAGTTGAACTATTCTATCAAGAAGACCTGAGTAGCCCACTTGTATCAGGTTGTATCGCATGGCTGGTTTGTAAACTTATTCCTGAACCGCACAATCAGTCAGCTCATGATTTATTTATTGGTTCTGTTGTGGGTGCATGGGCAGATAGCCGTGTTTTTAGAGATGGGCACTGGCACTTTCAAGATGCACCGAAAGAACTTCGTAGCCTGCACTATATTGCTGGTGGAACATTTTATTTAATTGGAGAGGAAGTGAAAGCCGACCTCTAATATAAAAATAAAGGGAAATATTTAAATATTTCCCTTTGTTCAAACTTAGCTTGCGTAGGCTTGCTGCATTTTTGCAATTTCTTGCTGCTTCAATAATCCTCTTTGAATTTTTCCGCTCGTGGTTTTTGGTAGGCTGTCCACAAACTCAATTTCTTTTGGGTATGCATGCCGAGATAAACGGTTACGAACATATTGCTGCAACTTATCTTTTAATGTTTCACATGCTTGATAAGCAGGCTTAAGTACCACAAAAGCTTTTACTATTTCGGTTCGTTCCGGATCTGGCTTACCAATTACGGCTGACTCTAATACCGCCTCACACTCTAACAAAGTACTTTCAACATCGAATGGTCCAACTCGGTAGCCCGATGTTGTAATGACATCGTCAGCACGTCCAACAAAATCAATGCCGCCATGTTCGTTTAAAGTGACCGTGTCACCAGTTAAATAATATTTGCCGACAAAGGCTTTGCGATTATTGCCACCATAGCCTTTAAACCACATTAATGGCGATTGCTCCGAGTCCATTGCCAAAATACCCACACCACCTGTTGGTAATTCTTGATAATTTTGGTCTAACACCGCAAAACGATGCCCAGGAATTGCAAAACCAGCCGAGCCTACTTTTAATGGATGCTCAAGCGCATGGTGGTTCGCAATTACCATGCCGAGTTCAGTTTGGCCATACTGATCAAAAATATTGACCTCTAAATCCTGCTTGAACCAGTTCACAACCTCTGGAGTTAATGGCTCACCTGCACTACTCACTACGCGTAAATGTTGTTTAATTCAAGGGGCAAATTTTTCCTTAAAACCAAAGAACATGCGAAATGCTGTAGGCGAACCAGTTAAATTACTTACTTTATACTTTTTAATTAACTCAATTGCCTGATCTACATTAAATGAGCGCTCATCCATAATAATGCTATGCCCCAAGCTTAAAGGGCCAGTAATACCATAATACAAACCATATGCCCAACCCGGATCTGCCAGATTCCAGAACATATCCTCTTCACGCAAATCGACAGCATGGCTCATATAACCTTTAAATGCCAAAATTGCTTTTAGTGGAACGGGTACAGACTTCGCCAGTCCAGTTGTACCAGAGGTAAACATCATTAAAAAGTCATCTTCAAAGCTACGATTTACTGGCTCACATTGCTCAGAATAGCGCTGTAAAGATTGCCAAAAATCGAAGTCATACTCAGACAAAGGACCAGTCTGATGAACAGTGACAATAACAGGAACATTTAAAGTATTCAGTTTAGGTCGTTGTTCATCATTAGTCACAATCAATTTGGTTTGAGCAGTCGTAATACGGTGATCAATCGATTTTGCTTCAAAGGCAGTAAATAAAGGCTGATAAATAGCGCCTATACGCCACGCTGCCAAAATTGTAATTAATAACTCAGGCGTTCTTGGTAAAAGCCCTGCAATACAATCTCCAGATTGAATTCCTTGTGCTTTAAAGAAGTTAGCAAGTTTTCCAGAAAGTTCCGCAAGTTGTTCGAACGTATAGTGCTCTGCCTGTCCGTTTTTTCCTTCCCAAATGAGCGCTATTTTATTTTTTCCTACATAACGCTCACAGCACTCAACATAAGCATTTATCGCTTGGGGATGCCCAACAAGTTGCCCTTCAATAAGTTTTGCAAGATCAAATTGTTGATAAGCTTCTGCCAAAGTTTTCATGATGCTCACCTTCATTCCGTTTGATGATTGATTCTGTGTAAGGCCACAAAATCTGTCCTGACTGTTATTGTTTTAGCTAAAGCTCGAAGAATATTTCTTCAACTTTCCTATCTATTTCAAACAAAACTAATAGCAAAAATGCATCATTTCAATTGCAAGAAACCGCACATAGTGTGCGGTTTCTTGCAGTTTTAAGTTTAAAAACTCAATATCTCATGATCTAAACTTGAGCCACTTCGCGAGCAATCACCAAACGTTGAATATCTGAAGCACTTTCATAAATCTGGCTTACACGGACATCCCGATAAATTCTCTCAACAGGGAAATCACTGACGTAGCCATAACCGCCATGAATCTGGATTGCATCCGAACATACTCGCTCAGCCATAGTTGATGCAAAGAGTTTCGCCATTGAGGCCTCTTTTAAACAAGGTAGCTCTGCATCTTTTAAAGTCGCAGCATGTAAAACTAGCTGATGTGCTGCTTCAATCTGAGTTGCCATATCGGCTAAGCGAAAACCAACCGCCTGATGCTGAACGAGTTCTACACCAAAGGCCTTACGCTCGTTTGCATATTGCACGGCTGCATCAAAAGCCGCTCTTGCCATACCAACAGACTGAGCAGCAATACCAATACGTCCAGCTGCTAAATTAGATAACGCAATTTTATAACCTTCACCTTCTTGTCCCACCAAATTTTCTAAAGGAATCCGGCAGTCCTCTAACATTATGGTTGCGGTGTCCGAAGCATGTTGACCCATTTTGTCTTCAATACGAGTGACCAAGTAACCTTGTGTATTGGTCGGTACAAGAAAGCACGAAATGCCTTTTTTCCCAGCCTGTTTATCTGTAACCGCAAACACCAAAGCCACTTGAGCATTTTTACCACTGGTAATGAATTGCTTTACGCCATTGAGTACCCAATGGTCGCCATCTCGCTCGGCTTTACATAAAATCGCGCTCGCATCGGAACCAACATGTGGCTCAGTTAAACAAAAGCACCCTAGCCATTCGCCAGAGGCAAATTTTGGCAAATAGGTTTGTTTTTGCTGCTCTGAACCGTATGCCAGTGTAATACCGCAAATCAAAGAGTTTTGTACGCTGACGATTGTCGAAATCGCGCCATCACCTGCAGCAATTTCTTCAATTGCAAGCACCAAAGAGACATAATCCATTCCGGCACCGCCCCATTCATCGGGCACAGTCATTCCCATAGCGCCTAGTGCACCTAAATCTTTTAACTCCTGAGCCGGAAATTCATGGGTCTTATCGCGATGTGCAGCTGTTGGTTTTAACTGATTTTGCGCATAGTTACGCATCATCTCCTGAACCATGCTTTGTTCAGCATTTAGAATCATTTCAACATCCTTATTTTATTATTTTGCTGCCATGCGAATTGCACCATCCAAACGAATGACTTCACCATTTAAATATGAGTTTTCGGCAATGTGGGCAACCAAACGAGCAAACTCTTCTGGTTTTCCTAAACGAGATGGATACGGAACCATTTGCCCCAAAGCATCTTGTACATTTTGCGGCATACCCTTAAGCATCGGAGTTTCCATAATCCCCGGTGCTATGGTCATAATACGAATAGCATGTCTCGCTAACTCACGAGCAATCGGCAAAGTCATCGCCACAATAGCGCCTTTTGATGCAGAATAAGCTGCCTGCCCAATTTGACCATCAAATGCAGCAACAGAAGCAGTGTTCACAATAACACCACGGTCCTCTTCACCTTCTCCAACCGTGTTTTTACTCATTGCATCTGCTGCAAAACGCAGCATGTTAAATGTACCTGTGACGTTAATATTTAAAGTCTTTGCAAATAATCCCAAGTCATGAACACCCTCACGGCCAACTACTTTTGCAGAAGGACCAATACCAGCACAGTTCACCAAACCATGCAAATGACCATGTTTAACCAACACATCTTTAAAGAACTGTTCAGCAGCAACTTCATCGGTTACATCAAGTTTTACAAAGTCAGCTTTTAGCCCTAGCTGTTTTGCTTGCTGTTCACCTGCTTCTACATTCATGTCAACCAACGTGACTGAGGCGCCTTGTTGCACTAAATATTCAGCAGTTGCAGCCCCTAAACCAGAACCACCACCTGTAATCACGAAATGTTTTCCTTGAATTTTCATTATGTAACGTCCTATAGAAATGTTCTTTAACCTTAGTAGTGAGAGTAAAAGTTGTTTTTTTCCGATACAATTTCAAAAAACCTCAAAATGCTTGCAGCTTTTGATCAATCCAAATTTTGAATATGAAATATTTCACTTGAAATACGTAAAAAATGAGTCTTTGAGATGGTTGTCCAATCTTCTTTAAGTAAAGGAACAATTTCGATTGCACTGGTACATGAAGCATTAAGTGCGGCTTATACCAAAGGGCTAAATACTCAAATTATTTTGAATAAAGCTGGCATTCCTGCTGAATTGCTCATGACACCTAAAGCGCGTGTTCCGGTAGCAACGTATGCACAATTATGGATAGAACTTGCCAATGCCATGAATGACGAGTTTTTTGGGATGGATAGCCACCCTATGCGCCGTGGCAGCTATAAATTACTTACAAAACTCGTCAGTACGGCTGAAACTTTAGAAAAGGCTCTCTACGATATTTTGAATTTTTTTAATTTTGTGCTTGATGATATACGTGGAGAGTTAATTCGAGAACAAGAAAAAGCTTATTTGGTCATTCGTGATCGCGAACAACCTAAACGTATGTTTACTTACGCAACCTTTTTAATGTTGGTACATGGGCTTATGTGCTGGTTAATAGATCAGCGAATTGGCTTAAACAGTATTGCTGTACGCTGTTCAAAACCAAACGATATTCAAGATTATCTAGTTCGTTTCTGTGAGGATATACAATTTAATGCCGAGATAAATCAGGTTGAGTTTGATGCCCACTATCTAGATATTAAAATTAAAAAAGATAAAAAAGCGCTTTATGATTTTTTAGAACAAACTCCACAAAATCTTTTAGTTCGCTTTAAAAATGAAAATGCCTTGAGCGTTCTTATTCGTCGTCATTTATTAAAGCTCCACCCAGCCCAATGGCCTGAACTCAAAGATGTCGCGCAGCAACTCAATATTTCAGAAGCTACTGTTCAACGACGCCTCAAACATGAAGGGGTAAGTTATCAGCAAATCAAAAATGAAATTCGCTGTGATATTGCGATTGAACGCTTAAGTAAAAGCAATGATTCAATACAAGACATTAGTGAAGACTTAAATTTCCACGACCCGAGTGCTTTTCACCGTGCTTTTAAAAAATGGACAGGTGTTAGCCCAGGTGCTTATCGAGAAGCTACTCTTAGCTCCGCTTAAATAGTTTCAATTTTACTTATAATGATGCCAAAGTGACTCGATCATTTTGGCCATAATCTTGAATAGTTTTAATTTGGCTAAAACCATGCTCTGTGAAAATGTCTCGAACAGCTTGTCCTTGGTCATATCCATGCTCTAATGCAATCCAGCCTTGTGGTTTTAACCAGTTTTTCCCTTGAGCAATAATAATTTCAAT
The DNA here is from genome assembly GCF_001990725.1 of Acinetobacter genomosp. 33YU. NCBI lineage: Bacteria > Pseudomonadati > Pseudomonadota > Gammaproteobacteria > Moraxellales > Moraxellaceae > Acinetobacter > Acinetobacter genomosp. 33YU. Next base: position 29,105 of record NZ_LFZQ01000005.1, read on the forward strand.
ATCAGCCAATCCTTGATGGTCTGCAACCAATGCACGGCGCGGTTCTGTTGCCAAAGCTTGCATGTGTTCATCTTCAGGGTCAATATACGGTGGATTAGAAACAATTAAATCAAACTTTTGTGGTTCGAGTGCTTCAAACCAAGCGCCGCAAGCGAATTTCACACGTTGTAAATCATGGGCTAGTGCATTTTCTTTTGCGACTTCTAAAGTAGGCGCATAAATATCAGTTGCGGTTACTTGCCAATCTGGACGTTCACTCGCTAATGCAAGTGCAATTGCACCTGTCCCCGTTCCCAAATCCACGATATTTGCTTTCTTTGGCAAATTTAGATTTAAAACAGTTTCAACCAAAACCTCGGTATCCGGACGCGGTACTAAAGTATCAGATGTTACTTTTAAATCGAGCGTCCAAAATGGTTGTGAACCTGTTACATAAGCTAAAGGTTCACCATTTTGAATGCGCTCAATACCAGCTACATAATCTTGCTCTTGCTGGGCTGTTAACTCTTGCTCAAGTCTAAACTTTAATTCAAGCGAATTGATTTTTAGAAAATGCTCAAGCAGCCAAGCATTTTCTTGTCGTTCATAACTGTCAGGCTCACCACGAATTGCAAGCGCTTGAGCAATATTCATTAGCCGCCATTTTCCTGTGCAAGCATTGCAAGCTGATCTGCTTGATATTCACGATGTAAGCTATCGAGCAATTCAGTTAAATCACCTTCCATAATCGCGTCTAACTTATATAAAGTTAAGTTAATACGGTGATCAGTCATACGACCTTGCGGGTAGTTATACGTACGAATACGTTCAGAACGGTCACCAGAACCAACTAAATCACGGCGCATTTCAGAAGTCGCTGCATCGGCTGCTGCACGTTTTGCGTTTTCTAAACGTGATACTAACAATGCCATCGCTTTAGCTTTGTTTTTATGCTGTGAGCGTTCTTCTTGACACTCAACCACTGTACCCGTTGGAATGTGAGTAATACGTACTGCCGAATCAGTTTTGTTAATGTGCTGACCACCCGCACCTGACGCACGGTAAGTATCAATACGTAAGTCTGCCGGGTTAATTTCAACGTTAGTATCAACATCAATTTCAGGCAAGATTGCAACCGTACAAGCCGATGTATGCACACGACCTTGTGATTCAGTGGCTGGCACACGTTGTACGCGGTGCGCACCACTTTCAAACTTTAAGCGGCCATAAACGCCATCCCCATCTACACGGCAAATGACTTCTTTAAAGCCACCATGTTCGCCTTCATTTTCAGAAAGGACTTCGATACGCCAACCTTGTGTCTCGGCATATTTGCTGTACATGCGGAACAAATCGCCTGAGAAAATTGCCGCTTCGTCACCACCTGTTCCAGCACGAATTTCTAAATAAGCAGCGTTAGAGTCATTTGGATCTTTTGGAATCATCAAAATATTGAGTTGGCTTTCTAGTTCTTCAAGCAATGCTTTATTCGCCTGAATTTCTTCTTCTGCCATATCTTTAAAGTCAGGGTCCGACTTCATCATTTCAGCAGTTTCAATGTCTTCTTCTGCTTGACGGTATTTGCCCCAAACTTCGGTAATTTCACTTAAATCACTATGTTCACGAGACAGTTTACGGAAACGTTTGTTATCGGAAATCACTTCTGCATCTGCAAGCAATGCGGTAAGTTCTTCATGACGATCACAGAGTTGATCAAGTCGTAAACGGAGTGACGCTTTCATAAGAGGAAATATCTCAAAAGTCCAAAAAACTTATCTAGATAAATATAAGAAGATAAGCCAAATCATAAAAATAGCGCATAGTTTACAGATTATGCTGATTAAATGACATATGTAATCCTTCAATTCATGAACTTTAGAATAGGCTTCTCAACATTCCTAAGTACATTAAATTAGATATTTTCCCTATCAAACGCTCACTACTTATTTTCAAACATTTGTATTGGTCAACTTTTCGGTCAGATTGATGGTTTTACATACGTTTTTAATAGAAAGCATACAAACGAGACACTAAACTCCAATAATCAAATGAGGGTTCTCCACATTTAAAGAGAAGTGTTTTGTTACATTTGCCGTAACGAAAGATATATGGTCCTGCAACTTGGGACATGGAGTAAGTAATGAAATTAAATACTTTATTATGCAGTGCGGTTTTAGCTACTTCTATGATGACTGTAGCACATGCTGATAATACAACTCACGTAGCAGCTGCTTCAGCTTTAGGTAGTGTTGCTGGTACTGCAATTGGTAAAAGCATGGGTGGTACATCTGGCGCAACAATTGGTGCTGCTTTAGGTGGTGCAGCAGTGGCTAGTGATCGTCGTCACCGTACAGAATCTGCAATTGGCGGTGGTTTAGGTGGTGGTGCTGGCTATACTGTTGGTAAAAGCATGGGTGGTACAAACGGTGGATACATCGGTGCTGCTTTAGGTGCGGCAGGTGGTGGTGCTTTAGGTAATAAAATTTCTAAAAACCGTGATTATGATCGATCTTCAAAACACTGGAAGAAAAAACACCGTCATCGCCACTAATCACAGTGAAGACATAGACTTAAAAACACCTTCGGGTGTTTTTTTATAGTCAAAATTTTGCCCGCTCCCGATATATCGTTCATGATTTATTCACATCTTAATATAACCAATACAAAGCAGACACAAAACTATTGTATCGGCATTGCCCTTCTCCATAATTTTCACGAAATTTTTAATTACATTTAGCTCAAGATATTAAAGATTGCTCTTCAGCAAAATGAGCATGGAGTTCCAAAATGAAAATGAATATTTGGTTAGCAAGTGCATTAATCGCAACAACCTCTATGGTGTCAGTTGCACATGCAGATAATGGTACCCGTGTAGCGGCAACTTCTGCTCTAGGTAGTGTAGTAGGTACAGCAATTGGTAAAAGTATCGGTGGTACATCTGGCGCAACAATTGGTGCTGCTTTAGGTGGTGCTGGTGGTGCGGCTGCAGCAAGTGACCGTCGTAACCGTACAGAAGCTGCTATTGGTGGCGCTTTAGGTGGTGGTGCTGGTTATACCGTTGGTAAAAACATGGGTGGTACAAACGGTGGTTACATCGGTGCAGCAGTGGGTGCAGCTGGTGGTTCTGCTTTAGGTCGTAAAGTTGGTCAAGACCGTAACTATGATGACCGTTATGATCGAGATGACCGCCGTTACGATCGTCGCTATGATCGTGAAGACCGTCGTTATTACAATGATCGCGCTTATTATCGTCATGATAATGGCTTACACCGTGGATGGTATAAACATCACTAATTGGTATACAGACATCAAAAAGCACCCTAGCGGTGCTTTTTTATTTGTGAGTGAAATTTATATCGAAAAAAATCGATATACATCACCTCATTTATATCGTATTATTTCGATATAACGTTTTTTGAGAATATCGCATGCGATCACTTCAAGACACCAAATTTTCAATTTTGGAGCTTGCTCCTATACGTGATGATAAAACAATCGAATTTTCATTACGTCATGCATTAGAGCTCGCCCAACATGCAGAAAAATTAGGTTATGACCGTTTTTGGCTTGCAGAACATCATAATATGGATGGAATTGCGAGTTCAGCAACTGCTGTTTTACTTGGCTTTATCGCGGCTCATACCCAGCACATTCGTTTAGGTTCAGGTGGTATCATGCTACCAAACCATGCACCGTTAGTGGTTGCAGAACAATTCGGTACATTAGCAACCTTATATCCAAATCGTATTGAGCTAGGTTTAGGTCGTGCTCCAGGTACAGATCAGGTCACTATGCGTGCCTTACGTCGCGGACATCAGGAAACGGAAGATCAGTTTCCTAGAGACGTTGTTGAAATTTTGCAATATTTTAAAGCGCCTCAACCCGGCCAAAGAATTATTGCCACTCCTGGACAAAATACTCATGTGCCTGTCTGGTTATTGGGTTCAAGCTTATTCAGCGCTCAATTGGCTGCGAAGCTAGGATTACCCTATTCATTTGCATCGCATTTTGCGCCACGCATGCTTGGTCAAGCGATTGAACTTTATCGTGAAAACTTCGAACCTTCTGAATATTTGGACAAGCCTTATGTTTCAATGGGCGTACCTGTTGTAGTTGCCAATACAGATGAAGAAGCTCAGTTCCTAGCAACAAGCGCATATCAACGTGTCTTAGGATTAATTCGTGGTGAAAGCTTAAAACTCAAGCCACCAGTTAATTCAATGCAAGGACTATGGAACACAGCAGAACAACTTTCAGTTGAAAATTTCTATCAGATGGCACAAATCGGTTCTGCTGAAACAGTACGTTCAGGTTTAGAAAAGCTTTTGGCTACATATGAAGTCGATGAGTTTATTTTTACTTGTGACGTCTATGATACAAATAAACGTTTAGACAGCTTTACTCAATTAATGCAATTAAAATCAAGTCATTAATATCTACACAAAGTCTCATGCTTGGCTCAGTTCCAAGCCTGAGATAACCACCCATCTGAAAATACTTTACCCAGCTACCTTGCTTGGTTATTTATATTAAAACGATAAAAAATCATCATAAATGAAAACCAAAAGGACTTTTGGAAAAATGAGTATTCAACTTAAAAATAGTGTTGCAAAATCAGCTACTTTTCAAAATTCAGTTCAGGATTTTGACGCTTTTAATGGTCAAGTTCTTTTATCAAATACAATCAAAGCATATGATTTTTCTAATTTAAATGTAGCGATTATTGGAACGGATCAGGAAACTGTCACACACTTAGATAAAATCTGCCAACAAGCAAAATTTGTAACTGTATTTCAAATCACACCACACTTTATTTTACCCCATAGTCAAATTGGTATACATCGTCTCATTACCCATCCACTTATTGCTAAAAACAGGAGGCTATTTAACAATCGTGTAAAAAGTATCTTAGCTCTACGTTTTTTGGAAACCCAAGTAAATGAAACATGGCTGAAGCGTCTTTTGACTCCTAATACTGCAAAAGCCCATAAAACATTTTTTAAATCTGATAACTATTATGCAGCTCTACAGAGACCAAATTGTAAATTACAGACTTGGCCAATTGTGAAAGTTACTCAAACGGCTATATACAGTATGGATGGCTCTCAGCAAACCATTGATGTCATTATTAGAACAACTTCTTGAAAATAAAAAAAGCATGGTTGAAATACCATGCTTTTTTCATTCAGTTCAAATCATATTTTTGCAAATGCCCATGCTCATCATAATGCAGAATGACACGTTGAGCTTTTTGCAATTCTGATAATGACGCTGTACTTACTGTAAATTTAAAAGCCAATAAATCATCAGAACTATTTGGCGCTTTACTACGTCGATCACCACCATGAAATCTAAGCCAGTTATAACTTGCCCATAAAATTAGAACCAAAGCACTTAAGCAAATTAAAAGAAGTAAATGCAGTAAAGTTTTGACTTCCGAAATATGATCTACCCACACATAGTCATAAATAAGATGTCCTTCAAAAAACCACAAAAATAAAGAAACCAGTGGAAAAAGCAGCCACATTAAACAAAACCAACCTATTGTTTGCAAAGTATAGTTCGCGGTCTTATTTTTTACATATTCAGGCTGATCAATATATTCAGGTATGTCTAAAACTTCTACGTCAGTATTTTCTTCATTTTTCATGAATTATCTCCACGGAAGCCTCGATCGGGACTAACCCAGCGGGCACGTTTTTTTGTGTTAAATATAGTTTTAGGTACCGCAACCACGCTGGTAAATAACGTTAGTAACCAGAAAAACAACGGATACCAAATTACCCAAAAGTAATTTCTAAAAAGACGCCCACGGTCATAACGATGATCGATCCATAAACTGACTAAAAATTGGATGAGACATGTTCCACCCAATATCACGCCATACCACTGTGGCATTAGAGAATTGATCTGCCACTGCTGAGGCAATTCAATAAATAGACCAATCAAGAAAAGTAAGAAAATAAAGATCATCACATATGACCAAACAATACTGACTAAAGCTTCAAGCATGACTGGCCACATACGGCGCAAGCGAACTTTGAACATTTTTGGAATATATTCCAATAAGACTTCTACCCCACCTTGTGCCCAACGCAATCGTTGTTTCCAAAGGCCTTTAAAAGTTTCAGGCATGTAGATATAACAAAGTGCTTGAGGAATATATTGAATATCCCAATGGTCCATTTGAAGCTTCCAAGAGATATCAATATCTTCGGTAATTTTGTCGTCAGACCAAAAACCGACACGAGCTAGGGCTGTTTTTCTAAATGCTACAATTACTCCTGATACTGTAAAAATACGTCCATACGTGCGCTGTGCTCGCTTAATTAATCCAATAATTGAAGAGAACTCCCCAACCTGTAATTTTCCTAAAATACTTGAGCGATTTAAAATTCTTGGGTTACCAGTGACAGCCCCAATACGTGGAAATTTTAGAAATGGCTGCATAAGCCAAAGTACGGCATGAGGATGTAATAAAGCATCTCCATCAATACAAACTAAATATTCGTATTTGCTTACTAACACTCCCGATCTTAAAGCCACTGCCTTACCTTGGTTTTCTGCTAAGTGTACAACTCTCAGACGATTATCTTGTGTTGCTAACTCATCAAGAATCTTTGCTGTTCTGTCACTACTACCATCATTTACAGCAATCACTTCAAAATTTGGATATTTTGTTTGCAAGGCATAACGAATGGTTTGCCGCACTTGAGCTTCTTCATTAAAGCAAGGAATAATAATAGTGCATCCTTCATTTGAAGGCTCAGGTAATTGCTGTTCATGGTATTCCCGTTTAAAGAAAAACCAGAGCCCCCCTACCATCCATGTCCACGCCATAAGTAGCGGGTATAAAAAGGCAAAAGCAAATAGAATATCAAGTAATACTCTCATTACTTTTTCCCCTCATTCGCTAGACCTGCAAAGGGCTGATACATCACCGAACTCGAATTCAAGCTCATTGGGTTATATAAATACTCATGAACATTTTTTGAGTTCTTAGGGCTATAGCCATCAACACCAAATTTCTGAATACCTATACGTTGAATATCAAAAAGACCTTGTTTCACTTCTTGCCAAGCATTTTTCTGGTCATTTTCTGGCAATGTTAATGTCAGCATAATTCTTTGCTTGTATTTCGCATCAAGCGTGTTTAAAAGCTCTAAGGCTTGTTTAAATTGTTTTTGCTTGTCTACCATATTAAATTTTAGGTTCACTAAATCATTCTGGGTTAAGAGTGATTTTAAAAGCGCCGGTAACTGCTCAATATGCTCTAAGTCTGGTGTCAGCAACAAACTAAACTGGGCCTGATTACTCATATTCAAATAAGGTTTTGCAGCTTTTTGAGTCAGTTGACTCAGTTGTGACAATTGCTTCACTTGTTCAACACAGTTGCTTTCATTTATCGTTGTATTTTGCATTGCACAATTTAAAGCAGTTCCGGCATTAAGTTGAATACCACTTAAATTGCTATTAAATCGCGCAATATCTTTAGCTAAATCAGCAACCAAAAACGGTTTATTTTTTTGAGGATAAATAGGTAGTTCTAAAATAACCGACTGACCTGCACGAGTTTGCGCCTGCCATAAACTACGGTTCAAAATATCTTGCTTAACTGGCATTTGAGCTGTTGGGAAATAAGCAACGTCATATTGCCCATCTCCATCTTGGTCATCTAAAGGCTTCAATATCAGCGTATTGTTTTTTAAGCTATAAAGTTTTGATAACAATAACCCTAATTTTTCATCTGACTGACTATTGGTTGAAGCAGCTAATTGCTTTAAATCCATACTTACAAAATGTTTTGGCAGCTTATATAAATCTTTCTCGGCCGAATTCAAAATATTAAGTAACGTCTCAGTCAACTGTTCAGCTGTAGAGTTGTCGACCATAAGACTACGTTTAAAGGTCAGATCATTAATCTGATTTACCCCATCACGTCCAAGACTAAAAGAAAAAGTGAAACCTGCTTGTTGAGCCAGCTTCTCTAACTGCTGATTTACCGCACCATACGGCCATACAATCGCTTTCGGCTCTACACCCAATTCTTTTTTTAAGACATCATGAGATTTTTTTAAATCATTCAAAATACGTTGTTGATATTCCGTGTCGGTTTCATAACGCGCCTGCGATTTTAAATACATATAAGAAGTTGCTGCGGGTTGTTCATTCCCTTGAGGGTTAGCAAGCACACCATGATGCAAATCATCACTATGGCTTGCAAACTCTGCCAAACCAGAGGCCTGCATCTCTCGTACTTGCTTCCAATTGACCAAGTTCCCTTGTCCATAGGCTTCATAGCCAGCTTTTGTATTACCATTTAGCCAACTGGTTGGGAGTGCAAAAACTGCCGGAATCTGATATTGCTTAAGCAGTGGAAATATACGACTGTAGCTACTTAAAGCACCATCATCAAAGGTTAACAAAATAGCATTATGAGGTAGCTCTTTGCCTTGCTTACGAGCCTCTTCAATATCTTTTAATCGTATTGGCTTCCAGTCAGATTGACTGAGCCAGTCAAAAAACTGCGCTAAATTTTTAGTTTGAATTGCATAAATATCCCGATCTCCCTCTTTTAAAACATCATCTCTAACGTCATGAAAAGTTAAAGAAACTGTGCGATTTTTTGGTAAATCTTTTTCTATTTGGGCATATGCAAATTGCAGAGGTAACAATGTCGAGGCCAAAGCACAGCCCAACATTTTCGAAAATAAATTATTCATTAAAAACGCCCTTCAAATCCGAAAATACCATAGGCATGCTGTTCAGCATGTCCATCGTAAGAATGGTATTGCCAGCCAATTCCATAATTGAGTTGCCATGTCCGTGATAGCTGCCATTGATGTTGATACTGCAAAGAATAGGTTGGTTTAGTGGAATAATCGGCTTGTTTATAAAAGCCCACCCCAGCCTCGAAATGCTGTTTAAATGAACGCTCATATTCACGCCAAGTCACCCAGTCATGACTTAAGTTCAACTCTGCGCTGTAATGCGAACTTGGGCTAAAATAAGCAGTTTGATCTTGGCTATTACTGCCGAAAAAACCACGGACAGTGCCATAAGTAATGTGATGCGGCGCTGCAAATAGTCTTTCACGCCAAAAAGTTGAAAATTCTTGTTGTTTATTGCCATCACTAATATCAGTCAAACCGTAACTTGCGCCAATTTGACGAGATTCATCCTTTTGCCACGTCAACACAGCTCGGTAAGATTGACCATCTTCTCCTGCATCAATCGCTTGTAGAGGAATGTCAGCCTGACTGTTATATTGCAATTGATACTGCCAGTGATCATTTAGCCACTGTGACCAATCAAGACGAACACCAGCTTGTCCGCCATCTGTACTTTGCGACAAGATCGCAGATAACGCCTTACGATTGGCTTGCCATTCGGCCCCAACACCATAGCGCTGGTTATGCACGTCGCCAAAATTGTATTCGCCATAACGATCTTGATGCCAAGCGAATAAACGATAATTATCTTTTATCCACGGGCTATTAAGGCGAGTTTCCATCTCACGGTCTTTTAAACCGTTTTGTCCACTTACAGAATCGCTATTATTAGCTTTACTTTGGCCCCAAGTCGTTGAATGTGAAATCGTAGCTCTATTACGATCATCCAACTCTTTGCGGCTTTTAATAACGCCACTATCTTCAGGATAAAACTGCACTAAGTTTTGCGTTGTTTTACGCCATGTCTGGATATCACCTAAAGCCTGAGCATTTTGCATTTCATTAATGCGAGTATCTTTAGCAATCGGGTCTATACCATTTAAACGAGAAATTGTTTTTTTTGCTTCTAAAGGCTTTTCTCTCCAGCGCTCTACGCGGGCAAGGTTATTAATCAAACTCTCATTTGCAGGTGCCTGCTCTACTGTTTTTTCAAAGTGTTTTTCAGCTTGTTCTAAATGATTTGCATAAGCTAAATGCATTCCTTTTAAAACAATATAATCGTCTCGGTCAGGATGGCTCGTTTTATCTACACCCTTTGCCTGACTATATTTATAGGTCGGAATAAGATGATCAACTTTTGCCAAAAGCTGTTCCGCTTCCTTATATTTTTCTTGTTCAATATAAGAATAATACAACCCGCTATAGACGATCATATCCGGATAATTTTTTTCGGTTAAAAGTGTCTTATAAGCAAGTTCAGCTTGCTTCGGTTTTTGCTCAGCCAAATAACTATCAGCAATTGCATGACGTACATATGCAGGTAATTTCTCAAGCGGAATATTTAATTGAGTAAAATTATCTAAAACCGCTTTTGCTCGCCCTCTAAAATCTAATGCATATAAATAATCGTAGTGAAACCTTAAATAGTTAGGACCTTCTGGCTTTATTTGCTGTTGCAGCTTTTGCCCCTGTTCTAGCACGCTATCTAATTCAGTAAAACTTTCTGTATCTGATAAGCCTTGGCGATTTAAATATTTATAGCGGGTAATTGCATTATTGACTTGCTGAGAAAATTCACTGACTTGTAAAGTTTGCTGTAATTGCACAGTTTGCTGATTTTTTTCGCTTGTTTGGAGTAATTGCTGAGCTTTTTTATATGCACCTATAGCAATCAAGTCATAGACATACTCTTGTAAAATGGATGAAGACTTAGCTTGTTGCTGATAAGCATGCTCAATTGTAGCTAAAGCATCTACAGGCAAATTAATTAGACGGTAAGCATATGCAATACGTACCAATTGATCAGCATTTAAATTTTTAATATTGATTTTAGATAACAGAGTCTTAGCATTCACTGTATCTTGCGATTCAGCATATAAAACAGATAATAAAATGCACCCATCAATGGTTTTTTGAATATTAAGCTTATTTGCCCATTCAATCGCTATTTTAAAATGTTTAAAATCTCGAAAATTTTGAATTAAAGGTAGCTTTGCATATTCCGGAAAATTCACATAATTAATATTTACCAATAAATCTTTAAGTTTAGTCAGATCCTTTTTTTCATTAGACATAACAATTAAATAATCAGCCAACAATTTTTGATCATGTGGGTACTGTTTTAACAATTGATCTAGCTGATAAACAGCGTGTTGAGTTTGCCCTGCTCTATAATCTTGAATAGCCTGCTCACGCAAGACATCCACTGGAGCGGCGTACAATTGAATTGGCAAGAGATATACCAATGAAAAAACACATTTTTTTAGCATTTTGATAATCGGATAGTCCCATATCGAGATGGGAAATTATAGTTAAAAATGTGAAATTCATCACAATAATCAAAATGCGCATGATATTTACGACAAATGTAAATTATGAATAAAAAAAGTGTTTGTATTTTAAAAAAACAACTAAAAACAAATATTTATAAAAACATAGATTATTAGTTTATATACATTTCTTTTCAAAAAGCTTATTTTAACTCACAAACTGTAGTGTAAGAGTTTACTCGCTGATAACTAATCAGAAACGATTCATTAACTTGGCGTTTTATATTTAAAACTTTTATTTTTAATATGTATATAAATTTAAAACCATTCAATTTAATTAACTTTAAATTATTTAAATTGAATGGCTAAAATAAGCAGTTGATTTAACTAACCGATACGTCGTTTTAAACCAGTCATTTGTAAAATACGAGTAGAGATTTCTTCAATTGACATTTCAGTGACATTTAAATATTTAATACCTTCTGAAATATAAATACCTTCAATCGCTCTTAATTCCATTTGACACTGACTAAAACTTGCATATCGACTATTTGCTTTGCGTTCGCTTCGAATAGCAACCAACCGTTCTGCATCAATCATTAAACCAAACAGTTTGCTACGATGCTCTCTTAATACTGCTGGTAGACGGTTATCGTCCAAATCTTCTTCTGTCAAAGGATAGTTAGCTACCCGAATACCAAACTGTAGTGAAAGATAAATAGAAGTTGGGGTCTTACCTGAGCGAGACACACCAATTAAAATCAAATCTGCTTTATCGTAATGACGGGTACGCGCCCCATCGTCGTTATCAAGTGCGAAATGCACTGCATCAATACGTGCTTTATAATACTCAGAATCAGTAACTGCATGTGTTTGCCCAACCAGTGTCGTTGGCGGCGTTCCAAGCTCCTGCTCAAGTTTACTGATTAGTCCTTCAAATACATCTAAATTAACCGCTTTTGCAGTATTAATAATTTCACGTACATGCGGATCAACTAAAGTATCAAATACTAATGGTAAGCATCCATCACGGGTTTGACATTTATTAATCTCAACCACAATAGCCATTGCTGCCTCTTCAGTTGTGATATAAGGCATGATGTGAATGTCAAAATCTACATTAGGGAATTGTGCTAATAACGAATGTCCAAGAGTCTCGGCAGTAATTGCAGTTCCATCAGAAATAAAAAAAACACTCCGCTTATACTGTTTACTTTCTGACATTAAAATTCTCCTTAAACATTTGTCTTAGTGCTATATAATCTTTATAGTAAACTGATCTTACATGACTGTCGCTTAGTAAAATTCTCAACTAAGCACTTTATTTTTTTAATTTCATGCCAAGATAGACATTAATACTGCAAAAGTGGAGTGAAAACTTTGGAAGCGCGCGTAATCGGTCTAGAAAAATTAGGGAAACACGATGTCGAACTCGTAGGTGGGAAAAACTCATCTTTGGGTGAAATGATCAGCCATTTATCAAATGCTGGTGTATCGGTACCTGGTGGTTTTGCAACAACTGCTGAGGCCTATCGTGAGTTCTTAGACCAAAGCGGTCTTAACGCTCGAATTCAAGCAGAACTTGCTCAACTTAACGTCGATGATGTAAATGCACTTGCAGAAACAGGCGCTAAAATTCGTCAATGGATTGTAGAGACTCCACTCACTGCAACCTTAGAAGAAGAAATTCGCGCCGCTTTTACAGAACTCTCTAACGGCAACCCTGATATCGCGGTTGCCGTTCGTTCATCTGCAACTGCTGAAGATTTACCAGATGCATCTTTCGCAGGTCAACAAGAAACTTTCTTGAATATTCGTGGGATTGATAACGTACTTATCGCCATTAAAGAAGTATTCGCTTCTTTATATAATGACCGTGCTATTTCTTACCGTGTACACCAAGGCTTCGATCATGATGTTGTCGCATTATCTGCGGGCGTTCAGCGTATGGTTCGTTCTGAAACTGGCGCTGCGGGCGTAATGTTTACACTCGATACTGAGTCTGGTTTCCGTGATGTTGTATTCATTACTGCATCTTATGGCTTAGGTGAAATGGTTGTACAAGGTGCAGTTAACCCTGACGAATTTTACCTATCTAAACCATTATTAAATGCTGGCAAACATGCGGTATTACGCCGTAACTTAGGCTCTAAGCACCAAAAAATGATTTATGGTGAAGAAGGTTCAGCTGGCAAATCAGTTGTTGTTGTTGATGTTGAAAAACAAGAGCGTCAACAATTCGCATTAAATGATCACGAATTACAAGAATTAGCAAAACAAGCGCTTATTATTGAGCAGCACTACGGTGCACCAATGGATATTGAATGGGCAAAAGATGGTGACGATGGTCAAATCTATATTGTCCAAGCTCGTCCTGAAACCGTTAAGAGCCGTCAAAATGTCGGCACAATGGAGCGCTACCTACTTAAACAAAGAGGTACTGTTCTTTGTGAAGGTCGTTCAATTGGTCAACGTATCGGTTCTGGTAAAGTTCGTATTGTTAGCTCAATTAAAGAAATGGACAAAGTACAAGACGGTGACGTACTTGTATCTGACATGACTGATCCAGATTGGGAACCAGTAATGAAACGTGCTGCCGCGATTATCACTAATCGTGGTGGTCGTACGTGTCACGCGGCAATTATTGCTCGTGAACTTGGTGTCCCGGCAATTGTAGGTTGTGGTAACGCAACTGAAGTATTGACTGATGGCCAAGAAGTTACCGTTTCTTGCGCTGAGGGTGACACTGGTTTCATCTACGAAGGTGCATTAGATTTTGAAGTTCAACGCAACTCTGTTGAGTCTATGCCTAAACTTTCATTCAAAATCATGATGAACGTAGGTAACCCTGACCGTGCTTTTGACTTTGCTCAAATTCCAAACGAAGGTATTGGTCTTGCTCGTTTAGAGTTCATTATTAACCGCATGATCGGTGTTCACCCTAAAGCGCTTCTTAATATTGAAAGCTTACCTCGTGAAACTCGTGCTGCTGTAATGACACGTACAGCTGGCTATGCATCACCTGTAGAATTCTATGTTGAAAAACTAGTTGAAGGTATTGCAACACTTGCTGCAGCGTTTGCTGACAAACCAGTAATCGTTCGTATGTCTGACTTTAAGTCAAATGAGTACGCAAACCTTATTGGTGGTAAGTTATACGAACCGGAAGAAGAAAACCCAATGCTTGGCTTCCGTGGTGCAAGCCGTTATGTTTCAGATAACTTCCGTGACTGTTTTGAACTCGAATGCCGTGCACTTAAAAAAGTTCGTGATGAAATGGGTCTAACCAATATCCAAATCATGATTCCATTCGTGCGTACAGTATCTGAAGCAAAACGTGTAATTGAGCTACTTGCTCAAAATGGCTTGAAACGTGGTGAGAACGGCTTAAAAGTAATCATGATGTGTGAATTACCAACTAACGCATTGTTAGCTGAACAATTCCTTGAACACTTTGATGGTTTCTCTATCGGTTCTAACGACTTGACTCAATTAACACTTGGTCTAGACCGTGACTCAGGTATTGTTTCTCACTTATTTGACGAACGTGATGCTGCTGTTAAAGCACTTCTTTCTATGGCAATTCATGCTTGTCGTAAAGCGGGCAAATATGTGGGTATCTGTGGTCAAGGACCATCTGATCACCCTGACCTTGCAAAATGGTTAATGGAACAAGGTATTGAGTCAGTGTCTCTTAACCCTGACTCAGTTTTAGATACATGGTTCTTCCTTGCTGAAGAAAAAATCAAGCAAATCTAATTTGTTATAGAAAAAGACCCATCCGTGGGTCTTTTTTCATCTTTAGAATAGAGAATTTTTACTTATGCAAATTTACTTGGCACGTAATAATCAACAAGCTGGGCCTTATACTTTAGAACAACTAAATCAGATGTTGGCAAGCCAACAGGTTTTACTCACTGATTTAGCTTGGCATGAAGGCATGACAGAGTGGAAAGCTTTAGGAGAATTAACCCAAGGTAAACTTGTATATCAACCTACGGGTTATTCTGCTTTTTCAGCAAATACAAATACGACTCATAATGAGACAATTCAGCACATCCGTGTAGAAACTAAAGCACATGAACTTGCTTCAATTTCATCTCGTGCTCTTGCAAAAATTATTGACTTATTACTTTGGTTACCTATTGCAGCCATTCCTTCTTTCTTCTTTAACGAAGCTCAATATAAACAACTTTTTGAGTTACAAAAACAGATGCAATCTGCAGAAGTTGCCTCAACTAAAGCAGCGGAACTTCAACAACAGCTTTTTACGCTTATTCCGATTGAAGCATGGCATACTATGTTAGTTTATGTCGTCATCATGCTCGCTATCCAAGCTTTTCTTTTAACCAAATTTGGTCAAAGTATAGGTAAGAAAATTGTCGGAATTAAGATTGTAGATGCTGAAACTAATGGTAAAGTTAATTTAACGCGTGTCTTCTTACTCAGAAGTATCGTTTTCATTATATTGAACTTACTGTTTATGCCTATTAGCACAATTATTGACTATGCTTTTGCATTAGGCCAAAAACGACAGGCTCTACATGACAAAATTGCAAGAACAAAAGTGATCAAATGAGTGTGAATGACTCATTCATTTAAAGTCTAAAAAAAAGGAGGAACCCCACCTCCTTTTTTCTATAGAGAATTGATATTTAAATAAAAGCTCTATCAAGATTCGATACCCTACAAAAAAAATCGGGTTTTAAAACAATTATTTCAAGCTGCTTTATGTGTAGCTTAGTTTGTCGATATGAGGCATAATGCCCTACAACGTAGCGGTGTCGCATCATTGAGAAGTCTAAATTTTTAAGACTAGCATTCTCAATCATGCGACACTTTAATCGCTATCCCATATTTAATTAGGGAATGGGACTCTTCACCGAGGTTGTAAAATGAGACAAACGATTTTAGCTGTATTGTCTTTATCAACGCTTGCCGCACTTTTGACTGGGTGTGGTGGTGATATGGTACTTCTAAACTCTAAAGGTCCAGTTGGTCAAGGTCAAAGTGACCTTATGATGACTGCGATCTATTTAATGTTACTTGTGGTGATTCCTTCAATCATCATGGCATTATGGTTTGGTTGGAAATATCGTGCGTCAAATAAAGATGCAGACTATAAACCTACATGGGCACACTCAACTGCAATTGAAGTTGTAGTATGGGGTATCCCTGTCATTATTATTGGTATTTTAGCTTGGTTAACTTGGTGGGGTTCCCACAAGTATGACCCATACCGTCCTTTAGAATCAGATAAAGCACCTTTAACTATTCAAGTTATTGCTGAACAGTTCAAGTGGATCTTTATTTATCCTGAACAAAACATTGCGACTGTTAACGAAGTACGTTTCCCAGAAAAAACTCCGTTAAGCTTCAAAATCACTTCTAACTTCACAATGAACTCATTCTTCATTCCACAGTTAGGCGGTCAGATTTACGCAATGGCAGGTATGCAAACTCACCTTCATTTGTTAGCAAATGAAACTGGTGTATATCGTGGTTTCTCTTCTAACTACTCAGGCTATGGTTTCTCTCAAATGCGTTTCAAAGCGCATAGCGTTACAGAGCAACAATTCAATGAATGGGTAGCAGCTGTTAAAGCTGGTAAGGGTTCAACTATTAATCCAGAAGCAGTTCAAAAAGCTACGCTTGACCAAGCTGAATTGGCAACCTTACGTGATGGCGACCGTTCTAAGCACCAAATCGAGCATTTAGTAAATCGTGCTAAAGCTGCTGGTGATCAAGAAGCACTTGCTAAAGCAGAAGCGATGAAACCGTTCCCGACTAAGCCGCACCCTGTGACTTATTACTCTTCAGTTGAACCAAAACTGTTTGAAACAGTTATCAACCATTATATGAGTAACTATCATGGTGTTGACCACTCTGCTGAACATGCAACAGCTGACACTCATGCTGCAGCTGAACACGCTGCTCAAGGGGAATAAGACATGGATATGATTTTTGGTAAACTGGGTTGGGACTCTATCCCGACAGAGCCAATCGTACTTGTCACCATGGTCCTTATGGCAATTGGTGCAATTGCAGTGCTTGGCGGTATCACCTATTTCAAAAAATGGGGATATTTGTGGAATGAGTGGTTTATTACTGTAGACCATAAAAAAATTGGTATCATGTATATCATCGTATCTGTTGTCATGCTTCTGCGTGGTTTCGCCGATGCAATCATGATGCGTTTACAACTTTTCCTCGCTAAAGGCGGCGGCGAAGGTTACTTACATCCTGACCATTACGACCAGATCTTCACCGCACACGGTGTAATCATGATCTTCTTCGTAGCAATGGGTCTCGTTGTAGGTATGATGAACATCTCTGTACCACTACAGATTGGTGCTCGTGACGTTGCTTTCCCATTATTAAACTCTTTAAGCTTCTGGTTATTCGCTGGTGCTGCTGGTTTAATGATGCTTTCACTTGTATTAGGTGAATTTGCTGCGACTGGTTGGATGGCTTACCCTCCTTTATCTGGCATCCAATATTCTCCTGGTGTAGGTGTTGACTACTATATCTGGGCACTTCAGGTTTCTGGTCTAGGTACGCTTTTATCTGGTGTTAACTTCTTCGTTACCATCATTAAAATGCGTGCACCTGGCATGAAATTGATGGACATGCCTATTTTTACGTGGACTTCACTTTGTACGGCTGTATTAATCATTGCATCATTCCCTGTATTAACAGGTACACTTGCAATGCTTACTCTAGACCGTTACTTCGGCTTCCATTTCTTCACAAATGAGCTTGGCGGTAGCCCAATGCTTTATGTGAACTTGATCTGGACATGGGGTCACCCTGAAGTATATATCTTGGTATTACCAGCATTTGGTCTATACTCAGAAATCGTTGCAACCTTCTCTCGTAAAGCGTTGTTCGGTTACAAGTCTATGGTGTATGCAACTATCGCGATTACTGTTCTTGCGTTCGTTGTATGGCTTCACCACTTCTTCACCATGGGTGCTGGTGCGAACGTTAACGCGTTCTTCGGTATCATGACCATGGTTATTGCGATTCCTACTGGTGTGAAAATCTTCTCTTGGTTATTCACTATGTATAAAGGTCGCATCACCTTTACTACTCCAATGTTATGGACGCTTGGCTTCCTTGTAACATTCGGTATCGGTGGTTTAACTGGTGTACTTATGGCTGTTCCACCTGCTGACTTCTTAGTACACAACTCATTATTCTTGATCGCTCACTTCCATAACGTAATTATCGGTGGTGTGGTGTTTGGTATGTTTGCCGGCATCATTTACTACTGGCCGAAAATGTTTGGTTGGAAGCTCAATGAAGCATGGGGTAAAGCTGCGTTCTGGTTCTGGTTCTTTGGTTTCTATTTTGCATTCATGCCACTTTATATCCTTGGTTTCATGGGTATGACTCGTCGTTTGAATACATATGACAACCCAGAGTGGGACCCATACCTTGCGATTGCATTATTTGGTGCTGTTCTTGTTGCTATTGGTATTGCATGTTTCTTAATGCAAATCATTGTTGGTTTCTTACAACGCAAAGACAACATGGACCTTACAGGCGATCCATGGGATGCTCGTACGCTTGAGTGGGCAACCTCTTCTCCAGCTCCATTCTATAACTTTGCGCATGAACCAGATGCAAGCGGTGTTGACCGTTTCTGGACTGACAAAGAAAATGGTGTAGCATACGCACGTAACACTAAATATGAAGACATCCACATGCCGACTGATCGTGCTGCTGGTTTTGTCATTGCAATGTTCATTACACTTCTTGGCTTTGCACTTATTTGGCATGTTTGGTGGCTCGTTGTTGTTTCATTCGTTTCTGCTGTTGTTAGCTTGATCGTAAGCTCATTCACTAAGAATGTTGATTACTATGTTCCAGCTGCTGAAGTTGAGCGTATTGAAAACGAACGCTATGCTTTACTTGAAAAACACTTGAAGAAGGACTAAGGAAATGGCTGAAGTACTTCATCACGACAACCATGGCCACGATGGTCATCATGAACATGATGATACAGATTTAACGGTCTTTGGTTTCTGGACATACTTGATGAGTGACTTGATTCTTTTCGGATCACTCTTCATTGCGTTCGCTGTATTAAGCAGTCATGTTCCAGCAGGGACTCCAAGTGCATATGACCTGTTCCATAATTCATTAGGCTATGTGTTAACTGAAACATTTGCCTTATTGATTTCATCGGTAACATTTGGTTTTGCTGTACTTGCATCTTATAAAAAGAATGTAAATCAAGTGATCACTTGGTTATTTATTACATTCCTTTTTGGTGCAACCTTCATCGGTATGGAGCTCTATGAATTCCATCACCTTGTTGAAGAAGGTCACGGTCCAACTCATAGTGCATTCTTGTCGTCTTTCTTTACCTTGGTTGGTACGCACGGTATCCACGTAACTTCTGGTTTAGTGTGGATGTTAGTATTGATGTATCAAATCAAGACTAAAGGTTTGACTTTACCGAATACACGTCGTCTTGCTTGTTTAAGCTTGTTCTGGCACTTCCTTGACATCGTTTGGATCTGTGTATTCAGCGTCGTTTACTTACTGGGAGTTCTCTAATGAGTAGTCATGAGCATAATGCTGCTGGTGCGTCACACGGTAACTTTAAGCAATACACTGTAGGTTTTATTCTATCTGTTATTCTTACCATCATCCCATTCGGGATGGTGATGGCAGGTGGTTTTAGCCGCGGTCTTTTAGTTACAGTAATTGCTATTACTGCTGTTGCTCAGGTTCTTGTACAACTTGTGTACTTCTTACACATGAATACATCATCTGAACAACGTTGGAATATGATTGCATTTATCTACACAATTCTATGTATCGCTGTACTTTTAATTGGTTCTGTGTGGATTATGAATTATCTTCACTACAATATGATGATCTAAACTGATTGTCATGTTGAGAAAGTATCTATTCCTGACTAAACCAGGAATTCTCTTCGGTAATTTCATTACCACCTTGGGCGGCTTCTTCTTAGCCGCCCAAGGCTCTATAGACATCTTATTATTATTACTCACCCTTATTGGAACAACGTTAGTTGTTGCTTCTGGCTGTGTTGTTAATAATGTTATAGATCAAGATATTGATATAAAGATGCAGCGCACACAAAACCGTGCACTTGTTAAAAAAACCATCTCTCCTACTGTTGCACTTGTATATGCATTTGTACTTGGATTAATTGGTTTTAGCATTTTATGGTTTGGTGTAAACGGTTACGCATTTTTATTTGCAGTCATTGGTTTTGTTGTCTATGTCGGTTTTTATAGCTTGTGGACTAAACGTACCTCAATCCATCAAACCGTTATTGGTAGTATCTCCGGAGCGAGCCCTCCTGTTATTGGTTATACAGCAGTAACTCATCAATTTGATGTGGCAGCCCTGCTTTTGTTTTTAGCATATGGTTTATGGCAAATGCCCCACTCTTGGGCAATTGCAATTTATCGTTTTGATGATTACAAAAATGCAGGAATTCCAATTTTGCCTGTAGCGCGTTCAATTTATCGCACGAAAATTGAATGTGTAATATATATCCTGTTATTTGCAGCTGTTTTGAATGGGTTATATTGTTTTGGCTATACCAATATATTCTTTTTAATTACCTTTAATGCGTTGACCGCATATTGGTTCTACTTATCAATTATTGGATTTAAAGCCGAAAACGACCAACTTTGGGCCAAGCGCTTTTTTCTTTACTCAGTAATCTTAATTACTTTGTTAAGTTTAAGTTTTAGCTTTACCTATCAATCCCCCGCTCCAAATCTTCCTCTCTTTTAATTAAGGGAGGATTTCCTCCTCTAAAACAAGTTTTCATATTTCTTATCAAAAGATTTGTTTTTAGTCTAATTTTTACCTATAATTCAGCCTTCGCATTTTATGCGACGTAGCTATTTATATTATATTTTAGCTATGACTCCTTGCTTCTAATTTTTTAGGGGCTGTTTAAACCGTAAGGAGCTGACAATGCGTCATTACGAAATCGTACTTTTGGTACACCCAGACCAAAGCGATCAAGTTGTAGGTATGGTTGAACGCTATATCTCTCAGATCAAAGAAGCTGAAGGTCAAATTCACCGTTTAGAAGATTGGGGCCGTCGCCAATTGGCTTACCCAATTAACAAAATTCACAAAGCGCACTACATTCTTATGAATGTTGAATGTGGTCAAGCTACGCTTGATGAGTTAGAAGAATTATTCCGTTATAACGACGCAATCATTCGTAACCTTATCATCCGTCGTGAACACGCAATCACTGAAGAGTCATTGCTTGCTAAGAGTGCTGAAGAAAAGCGTGCGCGTAAAGCTCAACGTGAAGAAGCACAGCAAGTTGCTCAAGAAGCTGAATAAGGAGAACATCAATGGCACGTTTTTACCGTCGTCGCAAGTTCTGCCGCTTTACAGCTGAGAATGTTGCGTACATCGACTACAAAGATATCGACACTTTAAAACAGTACATCACTGAAAACGGCAAGATTGTTCCTAGCCGTATCACTGGTACTAAAGCTCGTTATCAACGTCAATTAGCACTTGCTATCAAACAAGCTCGCTATTTGTCTTTGATTCCGTACACTGACAACCATAAGTGAGGTGATCTGTGGACGTTATCTTATTACAACGCATTAAGAACCTTGGTAAATTAGGCGATAAAGTATCAGTTAAAGCTGGTTACGGCCGTAACTTCCTTATCCCTCAAGGTAAAGCAGTTGCAGCTACTGAAGCTAACACTGCTGCTTTTGAAGCTCGTCGTGCTGAACTTGAGAAGCAAGAAGCTGAAATTTTAGCTGCTGCTCAAGCACGTGCTGAACAATTGAACGAAGTTAACATCGTTATCACTGCTAAAGCTGGTGACGAAGGTAAACTCTTCGGTTCTATCGGTACTCGTGACATCGCTGACGCATTAACGAATGCTGGTCTTACAGTTGACCGTGCAGAAGTTCGTTTACCTAATGGTGCGCTTCGTCACACTGGTGAATTCAACATCGCAATCCAATTGCATCATGATGTTGTTGCAGAAGTTCTCGTTACTATCGTATCTGAGTAATTTCTCATCAAAAAAAGAGCATGCTCACGCATGCTCTTTTTTTATCTCTTAAATTTATGCAATAAAATTAGATATATTAATTCCTGATCAGTTCTTCAGTTTAATTGGTTTTTTAATTAGGTAGTTTATTTATTTTTGTTTTAAGATAGTTCTCGGCTTAAAACCCTTTTTTGTGTACACATTTTATCATCAGGTCTAATTATGTCTCAGGCGAATGCCACTTCTTTAACGCTTTCATCTCCAACAGAAAATAAGACGAGTGAATCAGGCCAACTTAAAGAGTTTCGCACTCCCCCACACAATTTAGCCATCGAGCAAGCTGTGCTTGCTGCGCTGATGACTGTTGCTGAATCTTTTGAGCAAGTCAGCGATCTACTCAAAGAAAATGATTTTTATGCCACTCGCCATAAATATATTTATCGCGCGATTGAAAAATTGGCACAGGAAAATTCACCGTACGATGCGGTCTTAGTGAATGACTGGCTTTTAAAACAAAATTTACTTAGTGCAATCGGTGGTGAAGAATATTTGATGCAGCTTATGGCTGACTCGCCTTCGAGTTTCTATAACCTTGAAACTTATGCGACCAAAATTAAAGAATTTTCCACCCTACGTAGCATGATTAAAGTCAGTACTGAAATTTTACAGAATGCTTATGACACAAAAGGTCGAGGTGTGAGTGAAATTTTAGATTTGGCTGAAACCAGTATTTTCTCTTTAGCAGAACAGCATAATAACAATAAGAAAGATTCTGGCCCTAAAGCGATTAGCTCTGTAACTGCTGACGTGATTAGCAAACTTGACGAGCTCTCAAAACTCGATGGCAATATTACAGGCTTAACCACAGGCTTCTTAGAACTTGATAATAAAACTTCTGGTATGCAACCTGGAGATTTAATTATTGTCGCTGCACGTCCATCTATGGGTAAAACTACCTTTGCAATGAACTTGGTTGAAAGTGTTTTACAATATAACCAACTCCCCGCTCTGGTATTTTCTATGGAGATGCCAGCAGACTCAATTGCAATGCGTCTAATTTCGGCAATGGGTAAAGTTCATCAAGGGCATTTGCGTTCAGGTAACTTAGATGCCGATGAATGGACTAAAGTTACAGGCACTATTCTGCAACTTCAACAAATGCATTTGTATATTGATGACTCATCAGCCCTACCCCCAACTGAACTCCGTGCTCGTGCTCGGCGCGTTGCCAAAATGCATGATGGCAAAATCGGCTGCATCATGGTCGACTATTTACAGCTTATGAAAGTTCCAGGTATGGGTGATAACCGTGTAGGCGAGATCTCGGAAATTTCACGTAGCTTAAAAGCATTAGCGAAAGAGATGCAATGTCCTGTTATCGCACTTTCTCAGCTTAACCGAAGTCTGGAAAACCGACCAAATAAGCGCCCAGTAATGTCTGACTTACGTGAATCGGGTGCGATTGAGCAGGATGCCGACTTAATCATGTTTATTTATCGTGATGAAGTCTACAACAAAGAATCTAAAGAAGCAGGCACCGCAGAAATTATTATTGGTAAACAACGTAACGGACCTATTGGTACGGTGCGTCTTGCCTTTGAAGGTCAATACACTCGTTTTAGTAATCTCTCTCCTGAGTATTACAGCCAATATGATGATGAAGAATAAACTCTATCTCTAGCCCAAAGGAGTAAATGAGGGTGCGTCAAGCAACAGTTTATATTGATCGCCAAGCGCTTCAATATAATTTAAACCGTGTCAAACAACTCGCAACAAATTCAAAAATCGTAAGTATGGTCAAAGCCAATGCTTACGGACATGGAGTCAAAGACTGTTTAGCAGCCTTAAATGCCTCAGATGCCTTTGGTGTCGCCTGCTTACAAGAAGGCTTAGAAATTCGACAACTCGGATTTAAGCAACCTGTAACTTTAATTGAAGGGGTGTTTTCTGAAGATGAAATGCCTATTGCGATTAAAGAAAAATTTGAATGTATAATTCACCATCAACAACAGTTTGAGTGGTTAATTAAATATAAACAAGCCTATATCGCCCAAGGTCTAAAAGTATGGGTTAAGCTGAATAGCGGTATGAACCGCTTAGGTTTTAAAAATCCTGAAATTATTGAAGTTATTAAAACTTTAAAATCTGAAGGATTTACTTGTGTACTTACGATGCATTTTGCCAATGCAGATGTAGACCACCCACTTAACGAGCAGCAAAAACAACAATTTTTGCACGTAAAACAAGCTTGTGATCCAGTTTTAGCCTCTTGTTGTAATTCAGCTGCTATTTTTAAATGGCCAGAACTAAATTTCGACTACGTACGTCCTGGTATCATGCTCTACGGTGCTTCACCTTTTGCAGATAAAACCGTATATGAACTTGATTTAAAACCAGTCATGTCTTTCACAGCAGAAGTTATCGCGTTAAATCATATTCAAGCTGGTGAACATGTTGGTTATGGTTCTACTTTTTGCGCTCAAAAGTGTATGGATATCGCAATAGTTTCTATTGGTTATGGTGATGGTTATCCACGAGCTTACATTAAGCAAAATTTTGTCGCTGTTGATGGCAAACTTTGCCCAGTTGTAGGGCGAGTTAGTATGGATATGATTGTAATTGATGTTACAAATACCCAAGTAAAACTCGGTACTCAAGTTGAACTTTGGGGTAAACATCGTTTAGTTGATGATGTTGCTGATGCAAATGGCACAATTGGTTATGAATTACTTTGTCGCTTAAGTACTCGACCAGTCCGCCAAAGCACTTAATAATTTTATCAATAAAAAATCCAAGCTCTGCTTGGATTTTTTATTTAAAGTCATTTTTAACGCCAATAATCATCGGTAGGTTTTGGCATTTCTTGCAGTCCACGGCGTAAAGTATCCGACCACTGATGACTTATTTGTGAAAAATAAGGATCATCTTCACTAATTCGCTTCCCCATAGGGATTGCAAAACTATCTTTAGTATAGACTAGCGCATCTAAAGGTAAACCTACCGAAACATTAGAACGCAACGTCGAGTCAAACGAGATTAAGCTACAGCGTAGCGCATCATCCAACGGCATAGCATAATATAAAGCACGATCTAAAATAGGCTTACCGTATTTACTTTCACCAATTTGAAAGTAAGGCGTATCTGTCGTTGCACAAATAAAATTACCTTGTGGATAAACATTATAAAGCTGCATATCGCCGCCTTTAATTTGCCCACCCACTAAAATACTACAGGCGTAATTCATTTGTTCTTGAGTATCCGAGCTAATATCCTCTAAAACATTTTTTAAAGTTTTACCAACTAGATCAGCCACTTCAAACATTGTGTTAATGCTATATAGATTAGGCTCTTGTTGCAAAGTAAGGGCATTTTGCAAATGCCCGATAACCGCTTGTGTTGTTGCTAAATTACCTGCTGTTTGCAAAGCAATAAATCGCTCACCCGTCACACCAAAAGTATGAAGTTTACGAAACACAGAAATATGATCGACCCCTGCATTAGTTCGAGTATCACTTATAAACACCAAACCCTGCTCTAATCTCAGTGCACAACAATAGGTCATTTCGCTCTCTTCACATTCAACAGGCCAACACTTGAACCACAGACATCATATTTTCGACTCCACCTTTTTCTCTCACACCTCTAATCGGCGCAACATCAAGATAGTCTCGACCAACCGCAAGATAAATATGATGCATTGGTGTAAACAATTGATTGCTTACATCAAAACAATACCACTGATTATCTAAAAATACCTCCGCCCAAGCGTGACTGGCAAGGTGCGGGGAATTTTGATCAAATAAATAACCAGAAACATAACGTGCTGGTAATTGTAACGCACGACACATAGCAATTAAAACATGTGCATGATCTTGGCATACCCCCTGTCCTGCATGAAAACCTTCTGTAGCAATCGTATGAACAGAGGTACTATCTGGTTGATAAGGCATCTTTTGCAAAATATTTTCACTGAGTAAAGCAATATGTTTTCGATCTTTTACCGTTACAATTCTCCGAGCAAAATCCAACATTTCGGAATCATATTTTGTGGCTTCCGTATTTTGAAGAAATAGGCTCATAGGTATAGATACATCTACTCCACCTATTTCTGTATTAAGAAGCTCGACAATCCCTTGCGCCATAAAAGTTAAATGCTGATACTCATAGCGCTGAGTAGCCGTTAACCAAATATTATTAAAGATATCCCTTTTGAGAGTTTTATCTCCAGGTACACTGATTGCCCAATTCAAGACATGCTGATGTAATGATGTTTGAGGCATCATTTTAATATACTGAATACTGTTTTTAGCAGTTTCAGTATAGTGATAATGCGTTTGATGATTGATCATCAGTTTCATAATTATGCCTCGAACATATATTCCAACTGCTGTGTGAAATTATAGTAACCCTCCCAATTTGGATGATCTTTCAACAATGTCCACACTTCATTTAATTTATCCCACCCTAAGTCATTAAGTCGTTTGAGTAATTTTTCCAAATCTTGTAAAAGCACTGTAATGTCTTGTTGAAAACGTAGTTGTATATCGAATTGTTCAATCTTTTGGCCCAATTGCAGAAAAAGGGCAATATCCTCATGTTCAGCACTAAGTATTTGATTACATTTATCCAAAGCTTGATTTAATGAATCAGGGTTAGCTTGAATAGACTTAATCGCATGATTCAATTCCGCATACGCACTAGAAGATAATATTCCTCTTAATTCATGGATATTATCTTTGGCAATAGCGAACTGGTTCAGTAATGAATATGTTTGTTGAGTATCTAACATATAGCAATTCAGTAATTCCGCTTGCTCAATAACCAACCCAAATGCTGATGCAAATTGACTTGCTTTTTCATCATTTGTAAATGGCAAGTGTGATACAGCAAATTTAATCCGCATTAAATAACGGCCCAACCAATAAATGTGGTGTGCACTCGAATTGAGTAAAACCATAAATTTCCTCTTTAACCAACGATTAGGAATGTAATGTCTCAACAACCCATGTATCTTTAATACCTCCTCCTTGTGAGGAATTTACGACTAAAGATCCTGCCTGCATGGCTACTCGTGTTAAGCCTCCGGGTACAATTTCAGTACGATATGGAGAACTCAATACAAACGGTCGTAGGTCAATGTGACGTTCAGCCACCCCTGATGTTGTTAAAGTCGGTGCAACAGATAAAGCTAATGTTGGTTGCGCAATATATTCATGCGGTGTAGCAATCAGTTTTTTTCTAAATTCATCAATTTCACATGAGCTTGCTTTAGGTCCAATTAACATGCCATAACCACCAGAACCTTGAGCCTCTTTAATTACTAATTGGTCAATATGAGTGAGTACATAATCCAAATGTTCTTTTTCTCGACATTGATAAGTAGGTACATTCTTTAAAATTGGTGTTTCTCCCAAATAATATTGAATCATCTGATCAACATATGGATAAATTGATTTATCGTCAGCAACCCCTGTACCTGGTGCGTTGGCAATCACTACATTTTTCTGTAAATAAGCAGACATAAGCCCCGCCACCCCAAGAGC
Organism: Acinetobacter genomosp. 33YU; assembly: GCF_001990725.1. Classification (NCBI taxonomy): domain Bacteria; kingdom Pseudomonadati; phylum Pseudomonadota; class Gammaproteobacteria; order Moraxellales; family Moraxellaceae; genus Acinetobacter; species Acinetobacter genomosp. 33YU. Next base: position 56,817 of record NZ_LFZQ01000005.1, read on the forward strand.
ACTATCAGGTCGAAATGCAAGTGGATCTAAGAAATCGTCATCTAAACGTCGATAAATCACATCAACTTTTTGGCGCCCGCGAATGGTTTTAACAAAAACTTGATCATTTTCTACAAATAAATCTCGGTTAGTAACCAGTGGCACATCCATTTCACGCGCTAAAAAAGCATGCTCATAATAAGCACTGTTAAAACGCCCAGGAGTTAAGACCACAATAAAGGGTTGATCAACTTCTGAATTTTCTTGAAGTATTTCTTTTAACAAACTTGGATAATGTTCAATTCCTTGTAAATTATTGGCAGCACAAAGCTCAGGCATAAGTTGTTGACTAATATTTCTACTTTCAATCATATATGACACCCCTGAAGGTGTTCGTAGGTTATCTTCTAATACAAAGAACTCCCCATCGCCATCACGAATAATATCTATTCCACTAATTTGAGAATAAATTTTACCTTTTAGTGAATGCTTGAGCATATGTGGCTGAAAGGCTTCATGACAAACAATCTGGTTCTCTGGAATTAATTTCTCCTTCAAAATATGTTGTCCATGATAAATATCATCTAAAAAGTAATTTAAAGCTTTAACTCGCTGCGCACAGCCTGCTGCAATTTTTTCCCATTGTTTTTTTTCAATAACTCTTGGAATTAAATCAAAAGGAATCGTCCGTTCCGCACCCTCTTTATCACCGTATACATTAAAAGTAATCCCTTGATAGAGAAAATGTTGTTTGGCCTGAGCATTTAATTGCTTAAGTTCATCTAAGGTACGAATACTCAACCATTGCTCAATTTTTTTAGAAGCTGCTCCATTAAACGTTACATCATCTAACATCTCATTGAAAAACTGCGATTTTAGTTGTTCAAATAAATTCGTCTGTACAGAAAGATTTTCTATAAACGATGGACTCTGGTTAAGTAATGCTGCGTTGGTCGCCTGCTCTTGTAAAAAATATTCAATATCGGCTTGTAGATCTTTCTCTTGTTCTGACATAGCAACCTCGTCTTATCATTTATCTATATTTCATTTTTAAATAAGCAATTTCAGTGCCACTTATATATCTATAATACTTATTGGCTTTCATTGTTATAACTTTCTTCTAAATTTTAGCATTGATTGTAACGGTAGCCACAAACTGAATCTGACAAACTTGCTAAATGTGTAAAGTTTTTTTATTGTGGTGACACCAAAGCAATTGGATATAGATTTATTACGCTTATGTCTGTAATAGAAAAAGAAACTTCAAATAGTTTATATCGCCAATGGCAGATTTTATCTCGCCTCCCTACCGGTAAATGGATCGGAACTCGAGAATTACAAGAAATGCTTGAGCGTGAAGGTATTGAAATCAGTTTAAGGACAATTCAGCGTGATTTAAATCAAATTGCTCAGCGTTTTCCAATTGAAAGCAATAAAGCCGTACCTCAAGGCTGGCGTTGGCAATCAGATGCTCCAATTCAAAGCTTACCGCATATGACAAGCTCTCAAGCGGTGACCTTTATGATGGTTGAAGAACATCTCAAACATTTGCTTCCACCTAGCCTACTAGATGAAATGGGGCCTTGGTTTGACTTGGCAAAACGGAGTCTATCTACACAGAATAATGTAAGGCAATGGATTAATCGTGTACGCATTGTGCCAGCAAGTCAGCCGCTTATTCCACCTGTAGTCGATCGTGCTGCTCAACAAGCTATATACGAAGGCTTGCTACAAGACAAACAAATTGAATGTGTATATCAAGCTCGTGTAAACCAAGGAGAAGACAAAACTTATATTTTAAATCCACTTGCTTTGGTCCAAAAAGGTGCTGTCATTTATTTAATTTGCACCCGACATGACAAAACTGAAGTACAAACATTTGCTTTGCACCGTTTCAGATCAGCAAAAGTTTTAGAAAGTCGTGCGCTTCACCCCGTCAACTTTGATATTGATCACTATATTGACTCAGGTGCTTTAGGTTTTAGAGTAGATTACAACCAACCTACAGAGTCTATTCAACTCACATTAACAATGACTGAGCAAACCGCTAAAACTTTTTATGAAAGCCAGTTAAGTAAAGATCAAACAATTACTCCAATTGAAGAAAACATTGTCGAAGTTACAGCAACCGTTCCATTTACATCTCAACTCGTGTGGTGGTTACGAAGTTTTGGGAAAAAACTACTACGTATCGAACCTATTCAAGTAAACAATGCTGTACGAGAAATTGACTCTGAGAATAAATAGATATAAAAAAGAGAACCATAAGGTTCTCTTTAGATTTTGAATTATCATTTTCTTAATTTTATATTGGCTCTTATATTTATAGTTGTTTCAGATCAATCTGTCCCCCCGCCAAAACTGATCTGCCTCTTGTTTTGCGCTATTTTGAACATGAGTATTGGCATGCCATTTCATCTCTATTGTAACGAATCGATTTCATTGTCATATTTAAAGCCCTCTTGTTTGAACGTGAATTCAATATAACTTTCGTTTTGAAACCTGTGAAATAAGAAAAAAAGGAAGTGAAATCTTTTTTCTTCCTTAGGAAGTTTCCATATATTTTTTGATCAGAAAATAAAAAAGCCCAGTATAGACTGAGCTTTTTTACATACTAAAATAATTAAGCTGTTTTTCTCATCATGTTATTTTTACGAATCGTGATCATTACAAGCTGAACAGCAGCTGGGGTAACACCAGGAATACGACTCGCTTGAGCTAACGTTTCTGGAAGAACAGTTTTCAATTTCTGAGTAATTTCACGCGATAGACCAGAAACAACATCATAATCGAAATCGGCTGGAATTTTGGTTTCTTCAAGACGCTTTAATTGAGCTACATCTTCATGCTGACGGTTAATATAACCTTCGTATTTAACAGCAATTTCAATTTGATCACCAACTTGTTCAGAAACTTCCGAACCTGTAAGCTCTGCAATTTGAGCAAAACTAATATTAGGACGTTTGAGTAAATCAATCGCACTACATTCTTTGCTCAGGTCAGCACCAGTCATTTCGACAAATTTCTTACCCATTGGATTGTTAGGCGCCGCCCACAAATGTTGTAAACGCGATGTTTCGCGCTCAACTGCTTCCATTTTTTCACAATAAGCAGCCCAACGAACATCATCAACCAAACCAAGTTCACGACCAATTGTTGTTAAACGTTGATCGGCATTATCTTCACGTAACATCAAACGATATTCCGCACGGGAAGTGAACATACGGTATGGTTCTTTTGTACCCAAAGTAATCAAGTCATCAACCAATACGCCCATATAAGCTTGGTCACGTTTAGGTGTCCACTCTTCTTGTTCCCAAGCACGGCGTGCAGCATTTAAACCAGCAAGTAAACCTTGAGCACCCGCTTCTTCATAACCGGTAGTACCATTAATTTGCCCTGCAAAATACAAGCCGTTAATTGCTTTGGTTTCAAGGGTGAATTTCAAAGCTTGCGGATTGAAATAATCATATTCGATTGCATAACCCGGACGCAAAATATGGGCATTTTCCATACCACGAATTGATCGAACAAGTTCAAACTGAACATCAAATGGTAATGAAGTCGAAATACCATTTGGATAAAGCTCATGAGTATCGAGACCTTCTGGCTCTAAAAATACCTGATGTGAGTCTTTATCAGAGAAACGATGAATCTTGTCTTCAATTGAAGGACAGTAACGTGGACCTACACCTTCAATGACACCGGTATACATTGGTGAACGATCTAAACCACCACGAATAATGTCATGTGTTTTTTCGTTAGTATGCGTAATATAGCAGTTCACTTGTTCAGGATGCATCGAAGCATCACCCATGAATGACATCACTGGAGACGGAAAGTCACCCGGTTGTGGTGTCATAACAGAGAAATCAACTGAGCGCGCATCAATACGTGGTGGTGTCCCAGTTTTTAAACGACCTACTGGTAGTTTTAATTCACGTAAACGTTGAGCAAGTGCAATAGAAGGAGGATCTCCTGCACGACCACCGCTTGATTTTTCTAAACCAACGTGAATAACACCGCCTAAGAATGTACCTGTAGTTAACACAACAGTTTTTGTGTCAAAACGAATACCCATTTGGGTAACAACACCCTTAACGGTATCGCCTTCAACAATCAGGTCATCAGCCGCTTGTTGGAAAATATCAAGATTTGCTTGGTTTTCTAAAGTTTCACGAATTGCAGCTTTATAGCGAACACGGTCAGCCTGAGCACGCGTTGCACGTACTGCCGCACCTTTACGTGAGTTTAAAATACGGAATTGAATACCACCTTTATCGGCAGCCAAAGCCATCGCACCGCCAAGCGCATCAATTTCACGTACTAAATGTGATTTACCAATACCACCAATTGCTGGGTTACAGCTCATCTGACCCAAAGTCTCAATGTTATGGGTCAAAAGCAAAGTCTGTCGTCCCATACGCGCCGCAGCAAGTGCCGCTTCCGTACCTGCGTGACCGCCACCGATAACGATAACATCATAAACTTTAGGATAGTGCATGAGTACAAAAACACCAGAAAAAAAAGACGGAACATTATAGCAAAATTATCTGGTTATTGATGTACATAATTACAAAATTGTCATCACATGATTTACGCTACACCACATGTTTTGACATTTTGTTGCATGAATTCAATACAAAGTGAATGTTTTTTGAAATATTTCATTTTAGAATAAAAATTGTACAGCACTTATATGACTTTAAAACTAACGTAACTAGAAGGAACACAAAATGAAAAGTACCATGTTAAAAATCTTAACTGCATCTCTCCTTTGTTTTTCAGGCGTAACGTTGACCCACGCTGCGACCAATCATACTGCAAAGTCGACTCATACGGCTAAATCCAGCAAAGCAACTCATCATGCTGCCGACTCAAGCAAATCAGTGATGCAAAAAGAACTGAGAGCTTGTGCTAAAAAACGTCAGGGTGAATGGGTATCTTATAGCCATAATGGCGCAACTTTTAACGGTACTTGCCAACCAAATGAAAACGGCAAATTACAGTTTAAAGCCCCTGCTCCTTAATGTAATTTAAATTTAATATGTAGAATAACGTTTTAGTTTTTCTATAACACAGTATGATTTTCAAAAAGCGGTCCATTAAAGATGGGCCGTTTTCTTTTTTAAAATACTCCAGTCGGCTACAATAGACCTTTAAATAAAATTTTAGGTCCTTTTCGTGAAGTGGTTACAAATACACATTACCGTTGATCAAGAACAAGTTGAATTCACAGAAACACTATTAATGTCTCTAGGTGCGGTAAGCGTAACTCTGGATGATGCCGAAGATCAGGCTCTACTTGAACCATTACCAGGCGAAACACCTTTATGGAATAAAGTCATTGTTACAGGTATCTATCAACAAGACGAACAAGACCCAATTGATGTCGATACATTAGAAGCTTTCTTAAAAGCTCAACTTCCAGATGTGCCAATGCGTCATGAAGAACTTGAAGACCAAGTTTGGGAACGCGCATGGATGGATTATTATGAACCTATTCAAATTGGGGAAAAATTCTGGATCGTACCTGAATGGTTAGAGCCACCAGAAGCAGACGCGACCAATATTAAACTTGATCCAGGTCTAGCTTTCGGCACAGGTAACCATGCAAGTACATTCTTATGCTTACAATGGTTAGGCAAAACTGATGTTAAAGATAAAATCGTAATTGATTATGGTTGTGGTTCAGGCATTTTAGGTGTTGCAGCTTTATTATTAGGTGCTAAAAAAGTCTATGCGACAGATATTGACCCACAAGCTGTTTTAGCAACAAAACAAAATGCTGAGCTCAATGGCGTTCTAGATGGTTTATATGTTGGCCTCCCTGAAGAGTTTGATCAAGAATTCAAACCTCAACAAGCAGATGTTTTAGTTGCAAATATTTTAGCGGGACCATTAATGGCACTTGCGCCAGAGTTTGCAAAATTAGTTAAATCTGATGGTGAGTTCGCACTTGCTGGTGTAATTGAAGAGCAAGTTGCTGATGTTTCAGGTGTTTATTCTGAATTTTTTGATATATTAGATATCGAAAAGCGCGAAGAAAATTGGTGTCGCATTTCAGGAAAACGCAAAACAATAAACTGAGACTATTTAACTCATGAATGAAAAACAAACCCGCTGCCCTAAGTGTTTAACAGTTTATAAAGTTTCTCTTACCCAGTTAACTGTTGCTCAGGGTATGGTTTGTTGCCCTAAATGTAATTTAAATTTTAATGCTCTTACCAACTTGGTTAGTGTTGAACTGCCAGAACCAACAAACTCATCTGTTTTAGCCAATGGTTCTATTCAAACACGATATATGACTCACTCTCATGTATTAGATATCTTTGATCAAAAAGTTGAAAACTCTAATATTGATCTTCTGACATATTTAAATAATTTAAATTATTTTCATAATGAACCAATCAATGCACTACCGAATCTCAACTTAGCAGAGCAAGCAACCTCCCCCGAACAAGATCATGGTAAAAAACATAGTTGGTTATATTATACGCTTTGGAGTTCGGCAAATCTGATTCTGATTTTGGTTTTCACTTTTCAGATTCTCTGGTTTAACCCAAAACTCATGCAACAGAGTCCTGCTATTAGTCATGCATTTAATTATGTATGCAAAATTTTGCATTGCAGTAAGTCAGCTGAACAATACGAACTTCTTAATATAGAGAAAGTGAAACTACGTAGAATTGATTCAGAACACACTCAAGTTTCAGGTGTTTTGGTCAATCAAAATAATAAAAGTATTGAGCTACCAAGCCTAAAACTCAGTTTTGGTTCACAAACTGATCAAGAACAAATCATTTTTACACCTAATCAGTACTTGGTAGAAAATTTACGTGGAATTCAACGTATTCCAACCAATACACCTTTTAGATTCCAATTTGTCTTAAATAAAAGCAAAAAGAGCTTACTAAATTATCGATTAGAAATTGTCCACCCCTAAATTGTAAAAAAAGTGAAAAAAAAAATAAAAAAAATGCAGTTAATTTGCTCACTTTTTCCTAGACAATGGTATGATACGCGCCACGAAAGCTTTGACTCATATACTCCTCGCTCTCAATTCAAAAAATATACTGTTAAGCATGTGTGCTTTTCTAAATTAAGCGCATAGCCTAACTTTTTTTGTTTTTGAGGGGGCTGTAACAAATATTTAACTATTGTTACGCTTATTTTTTACTCAATACGAAGATTTATGGCAAGCTAATTGTTCTTATGTTTTAGAGTCACTGTTTTAGGATCTAAAACAGGACTCCGTATTTTAGACCACATTTATATACTACTTTACCCAAGCTAGTATTTGATTTTCGGATTAACTCGCATGAATAGCAAATCTCCTATTTTTACTGCACAATCTGATGTTGCTCTTCGCATCCACGTGGATCGCGCAGTTCGTCATTATTTTGCACAATTGCAAGGTGAGCAACCATCTCAGGTATATGACATGGTGCTAGCAGAAATGGAGAAACCTCTTTTATCTGTAGTTCTTGAATATACTCGTGGCAACCAGACACGTGCCGCAGAAATTCTTGGACTAAACCGCGGCACTTTACGCAAAAAGTTAAAAGCTCACGGTTTAATGAGTGAATAAATGATAAAATGCTCACGACGTCGTGGGCATTTTTTTATGCTTCTAATTGGTTTTAATCCGTAGACTTGAAATTGTTGACTTGAACATCATGACTATTAAACGTGCTTTGATTTCTGTATCAGACAAAACAGGAATTGTCGAATTTGCTCAAAACCTTGCAGCTTTAGGGGTAGAACTATTATCTACAGGCGGCACATATAAGTTGCTTAAAGATAATAACATTGCTGTTGTTGAAGTATCTGAACATACTGGTTTCCCAGAAATGATGGATGGCCGTGTAAAAACACTACATCCAAAAATTCATGGCGGCATTTTAGCTCGTCGTGGTCTAGACGAAGCAGTTATGCAAGAACACAACATTGATCCAATCGATCTAGTTGTAGTCAACCTTTATCCATTTGCAGCTACAGTTGCTAAACCAAACTGTTCACTTGCTGATGCTATCGAAAATATCGACATCGGCGGTCCAACAATGGTTCGTGCTGCTGCTAAAAACCACGCTTCTGTGGGTATTGTTGTAAATGCTTCAGATTACGATACAGTGATTAACGAATTAAAAGCTGCTGGTTCACTTTCTTATGAAACACGCTTCGATTTAGCTGTTAAAGCATTTGAACATACTGCTCAATATGACGGCATGATCGCTTCTTACTTAGGCGCTCGCGTTGGTAAGACCGAAGGTGAAGCTGATTTATTCCCTCGTACATTCAACACTCAATTAAATAAAGCACAAGATTTACGTTACGGTGAAAACCCACACCAATCTGCTGCTTTCTATGTTGAAGCAACCGCAAAAGAAGCATCTGTTTCTACAGCAAAACAATTACAAGGCAAAGAATTGTCTTATAACAACATTGCTGACACAGATGCTGCACTTGAATGTGTTAAATCATTTGCTAAACCAGCTTGTGTAATTGTAAAACATGCTAACCCTTGTGGTGTTGCGGTTTCTTTAGACGGCATTAAAGCTGCTTATGATTTAGCTTATGCAACAGATCCAGAATCTGCTTTTGGTGGCATTATTGCATTTAACCGCGAGTTAGATGTTGCAACTGCTCAAGCAATTGTTGACCGTCAATTCGTTGAAGTTATTATTGCTCCAAGTATTGCTGATGGCGTACTTGAAGTGACTGGTGCGAAGAAAAATGTTCGTGTTTTAGTATGTGGTGAATTACCTGCAATTGATGCACGTGCTCCACAACTTGACTATAAACGCGTTAACGGCGGCTTACTTGTTCAAGACCAAGACTTGGGCATGATCACTAAAGATGATCTTAAAGTTGTTACTAAAATCGCTCCAACTGAACAAGAAATTGATGACCTTATTTTCGCATGGAAAGTTGCGAAATATGTGAAATCAAATGCTATTGTTTATGCAAAAAACCGTCAAACTATTGGTGTAGGCGCGGGTCAAATGAGCCGTGTTAACTCAGCTCGTATTGCTGCAATTAAAGCAGAACATGCTGGTTTGGTTGTTGAAGGTGCTGTTATGGCTTCTGATGCATTCTTCCCGTTCCGTGACGGTATCGATAATGCAGCTAAAGCTGGCATCAAGTGCATTATTCAACCAGGTGGTTCTATGCGTGATGAAGAAGTTATTGCAGCAGCTGATGAAGCTGGAATTGCAATGGTTTTCACTGGTATGCGCCATTTCCGCCACTAATTTAAATTTAGTCCTCCCTAACCCTCCTTTTATTCAGGAGGGTTTTCCACAATAATGGAACTATCTCTCCACTTTGAGAAATAGAGGGGGATGAAAAAGGATTAAAGTTAAGGAACAAATTAAAAATGAATATTTTAGTTTTAGGTAGTGGTGGCCGTGAACATGCTTTAGCATGGAAAATCGCGCAAGATACCAAAGTTACTCAAGTTTTTGTTGCACCTGGTAATGCTGGTACTGCAACAGAAGAAAAATGCGTTAACGTTCAACTTGATATTTTAGACAACCCAGCAATTATTGCTTTTGCTAAAGAAAATAATGTTGAACTCGTTGTTGTTGGTCCAGAAGCACCATTAGTAAATGGTGTAGTAGATGCTGCACGTGAAGCTGGTGTAAAAATTTGGGGTCCAACTCAATATGCAGCACAACTTGAAGGCTCAAAAGCATTTGCTAAGCATTTTTTAAAACGCCATAACATTCCAACTGCTTTTTACGATGTATTTACTGAAGTTGATGCAGCGAAAGCTTACGTTGAAAAAAATGGTGCACCAATCGTTATTAAAGCTGACGGCCTTGCTGCTGGTAAGGGTGTAATCGTTGCAATGACCAACGAAGAAGCTTTTGCAGCGATTGATGACATGCTTGCAGGTAACAAATTTGGTGATGCTGGTTCACGCGTTGTAATTGAACAGTTCCTTGCTGGTGAAGAAGCTTCTTTCATTTGTATGATTGATGGTAAAAATATTTTACCAATGGCAACTTCACAAGATCACAAACGTATTTTTGAAGGTGATCAAGGTCCAAACACTGGTGGTATGGGCGCTTACTCTCCTGCTCCAGTTGTAACTCCAGATGTTTTTGAACGTGTAATGACTGAAATCATGCGTCCAACTATTGATGGTATGGCTGCTGACGGACATGTTTACACTGGATTCTTATATGCGGGTTTAATGATTGATGAACAAGGTCAACCACGCGTAATTGAATTTAACTGCCGTTTTGGTGACCCTGAAACTCAACCAATCATGATGCGCTTAAAGTCATCTCTTGTTGATTTGGTTGAAGCAGGTATTGCAGGTAATTTACCAAAAGAAGCTGAGTGGGATGAGCGTAAGTCAATCGGTGTTGTACTTGCAGCAGAAGGATACCCAGATAGCGTACGTAAAGGCGATGTGATTTCTGGTATCGGCCAATCACCTGAAGATACTAAAATCTTCCACGCTGGTACTGCAACTCGTGAAGATGGTCACATTGTGACTTCTGGTGGACGTGTGCTTTGCGTAACTGCTTTAGGTGACAGCGTTCTTGAAGCACAAATTAATGCTTTAGAAGTATGCGGCCAAGTAACTTTCACAGGTATGCAATACCGTAGTGACATCGGTTACCGCGCGATTGCTCGTGAAAAAGCTGAATAAAAGTTAGCATAAAAAAAGCTTCCTATTTAGGAAGCTTTTTTTATTTTGTGCACCAATAGAAGAAAATGATATAAATTTTTAGAAGATTTATTAAGATATCAACAAATAGAAAAAAGCCCTCTATATCAACTACATTTTTATTGCTATCATTAGTACATAGTTGTAACTGTCATCAGACACTGCTGTTTTAATAATTTCCATAAAGACTTGCTCTACAAATTATGCCTGTAGAGAGTTTTTTAATATTCTAAATTTATGAATGCTCGTTTGGCTACTGTTGGGGATGAACTGTTTGGGGAAACAGTTTTTGTTTATTAAACAATTACCCTCTGTTATAGCCAAAATATGCAAGCAAATTATGGAACCCCAGAAAAAGATCACAGAGTTTAGACTAGTTGTAATTCCAACTCCTCTCTTTTCATATTGATATAGATCAATCGTTATTGTTCTATATCTTAATCAGGACTTTTTTAAATGAAAAAGCTGATCAGCCTTTTTTTAAGCATGTCAGTAGTATTATTGACAGCATGTAGCAAACAAGAAAATGCTCAACAAGCCGAACAAAACAATGATAGTACCAAAGTACAAACGGTAGTAATTGCCTCTACAGGTTCGGATGCTGACATTTGGCGTTATATCGCATCTTTACCTGAAACCCAAGCTGCTGGACTCAAGTTAGAAGTAAAAAACTTCTCAGACTCCGTTTCAATGAATACAGCAGTTGCAAATAAAGAAGTAGATTTGAACGCATTCCAAGCTTATTCTTATCTTACTGTATTTAATAATTCAAACCCGGATAAGATTGCAGCGGTTTCTACCACTTATATTGAGCCAATGGGGATTTATTCAAGTAAATACAAAAAAATTGAAGAACTTCCTGAAGGTGCAATTATTTCAATCCCGGATGATGCTGCCAGCGAATCTCGTGCGCTACTCTTGTTACAAACTGCTGGCTTAATCAAGCTTAAAGCTGACTATAATCCTATTCAGGGCAGTCCAATTGATGTTATCGAAAATCCCAAAAAGATCAACATCAAACCAATCAAAATGGAAACTGCATTACGTCTTAAAAATGAATTTGATGCAGTTGTATTAAATAATACCATAGCACTCGAGGGAGGTTTAAACGTACTCAAAGATTCTATGTTCTATGAACCTATTGATCAAATCTCAAAAATTAGTGTAAACGTTCTAGCAACTGCTGAATCACGTAAAAATGATCCTGTCTTGCAAAAAGTTGGTAAGCTTTACCATAGTGCAGCTGTTAAAAAATACATTGAAGAACACTTTGGTGGAACAAAAGTTGACGTAGACAAACCAATCAGCTATCTCTCAGAAGCTAAATAGTAATATAATAGCCCAAACGTGAAACAGGCAAATTATCTTTGCCTGTTTTTTCTTTCAAGCATAGTTTCTGACGATATGATTCAATTTAAAAACATTTCAAAGCACTATCAGCTCAAAAGCCAAACCATACGCGCACTCGATCAAATCAATTTAGAGATTCCAGAGGGCAGTATTTTCGGCATTATTGGCTATAGTGGTGCAGGTAAAAGTACTTTAATTCGCCTGATTAATTTACTCGAACGACCAAATGAAGGTCAGATTATTATTAATCAAAAGGACTTCACTGCTTTAGATGCACGTTCATTACGTCAGGAGCGTGCAAATATTGGTATGATTTTTCAGCATTTCAATTTGCTTCAAACCAAAACAGTTGCTGAAAATATCGAAATGCCAATGCGCCTGCTAAATTACAAAAAAGCAGAACGTGAAAAGCGTTTAAATGAATTATTAGAGTTTATTGATCTTAAGCATAAAAAAGATGCCTATCCAGATGAACTGTCTGGCGGTCAAAAGCAACGTGTTGGTATTGCTCGTGCATTAGCAAATCATCCTAAAATTTTATTATGTGATGAAGCCACATCTGCACTAGATCCGCAAACCACTCAATCAGTTCTAGAGCTTTTAAAGAAAATCAATCAAGAACAGAAAATCACAATTGTTATGGTTACTCATGAAATGGATGTCATTGAATCTATTTGTGACCATGTTGCAGTTATGGAAGCTGGTAAAGTGATTGAGCAAGGCTCAACTATTGATATTTTTAGTAATCCTCAGCATCCAACAACTAAAAACTTTATACAAACTGTCTTACATCAGCAGTTACCAGTTAACATTCTAAATCAATTAGAAAATCAACATCACCACAGCATCTATTGCCTACAATTCTTAGGGCGTTCGGCTCAAGAACCTGTAATTCAGTCACTTATTAAACAATATGATATTAGTTTAAATATCTTATTTGCCAATATGACTGAAATTAATGGCACAGTGATTGGTCAAATGTTTGTACAGCTTTTAGGTGACCCGCAGTTGATCAGTCAAGCGATTGAGTTTTTAGAAAAAAATGAAGTGAGCGTAGTTCAATCAGGAGATCAAGTATGAGAGATTTAATCGTACAATGGTTAACTGAACTTACTCAGCCTTTCTGGCAAAGTTCCCTTTCTATGGACCAGTTTGTAACTGCATTACAAGAAACCTTTAATATGGTGTTCTTTGCGCTTATATTTGGTGGTATTTGGGGCTTCATCCAAGGCATTATTCTGCTTGTAACTCGCCCAGAAGGGATCTTACCAAACAGATTCATTTATCATTTGCTTAACCCAATTGTAAATGCATTGCGTTCTCTGCCATTTATTATTTTACTTATTGCAGTTATTCCACTCACCAAGTTCTTGGTAGGCACTTCAATTGGTACATGGGCGGCAATCGTTCCTTTAACGATTTATGTTGGACCATATATGGGCCGACTTATTGAAACTTCCCTACTTGAAGTAAATGAAGGAATTATCGAATCTGCTCAAGCAATGGGTGCAACACCTTGGCAGATTATTTCACGCTTTATTTTACCTGAAGCTCGTAGTTCTCTTATTTTGAACTTGACGACTGCTACGATTAGCCTTATTGGTGCAACCGCCATGGCTGGTGCAGTTGGTGCTGGTGGTATTGGTGACTTAGCCATTTCTTATGGCTATCAACGTTTTGATACAAGCGTTGTGATTTTAACAGTGATTATCCTCTTGCTTTTGGTACAGATTGTACAGACTTTAGGCAACTGGCTCTCTAAGATACGCTAAGTCATTTATATAGAAAGCTCCCTAAACGGGGGCTTTTTGTTTTTATAGTCTCCTGTTATTAAAAAGTTGAGTACATGGCTTAACACCTTTTTCTGTTATCATCAAAATTAGTGGTTACTCTTTGGATTTGGTTTCAGGATAAAACAATGCGTTATAGAATTCATTTTATTGATGTGCAAAATGCCCTACAAAACTATATCTGGATTTTAGAAGATACTGAAACTCATGAAGCCGTTGCAGTTGATCCAACAGAAGCTGAGTTAGTCACTCAATTTTGCAATGACCATCATTTAACCTTAAAGCAAATTTGGCTTACGCATTGGCATAAAGATCATATCGGTGGCGTTGCAGATTTAACGGCTAATTCCACTCTAACTGTATATGGTCCAAGAGATGAATTAGGTAAAATTCCCGGTATTACTCATCCCCTTCAACATGATGACCATCTAAAATTTAATGATTTAAAAGTAGAGATTATTGCAACACCAGGTCATACCTTAGGGCATATTGTGTATTTTATTGAGGAACTGAATGCCCTCTTTTGTGGTGATACTTTGTTTGCAATGGGGTGTGGCCGACTATTTGAAGGTACGGCAGAGCAAATGTATCACTCATTAAATCGACTCGCAGCTCTTCCAACCACAACCAAAGTCTATTGCACGCATGAATATACACTTTCTAATGCTGAGTTTGCTTTAAGCGTAGAACCTGAAAATCATGCCTTACAAGAACGTGCAGAACAAGTTCGTAAGCTTCGCACGGAAGGTAAAATTACCCTACCAAGTAGTATTGAACTTGAATTGGCAACTAATCCATTTTTACGTGCTGAAAGTGTAGATGAGTTCGCTCATTTACGTAGTTTAAAAGATAATTTCTAAATTTATGGGCTCTATAGAAAGATACAGTTTCATTTTAAGAACTGTATCTTTTTGAATAAAGCATGTTTCATGAAATTATTTTTTACATTTATTGATTTTAAATTAACTTGTTTTGATTAAATTTCACCCTAATCTTTTTATTTTAAAATAACTATAAAAATTAAATACTTAAATTTTATTAGTACAAAAATTGATTACATAAAAACTGAATAAATTTATAAAATGAAGAAGATTACTTTATCTCTTTTACTTTTTTTACAAGTTGCAAAATAAAACAAAGTTTTCCCCCTTTAAAAAATCTAGGTAAATCCCTATTAATAAATAAGGTGTAAGACACGGATAGAAGAAGGAGTTCTCACGTGAAAAAGGTTGTTAAAGCTAAAAATTTAATTGCGTTCCGTATTTGGTTAGAAAAATTAGGATATTCGGTTAAAAACTTGGCCGATGGAAAAGGTTTCACTTTCAGTTTTAAAAAAGAGTATGGCTTAGTCACGTGTGATTTGGCAGGTAATGCTTTAGCAATGCAATTAGGTGAAGAATTTGAGGATCACTTAAAAGCGTAAGCTTGAGCTGTTTTGCATATACTATTTTCAGTATTGGCAACTTAAAAGTTCTGTTTTCAAAGTAGATCTATATGAGAGTTTGTGAAAATTTTATATTGGCCTCCCATAATTAAGCATTTACATACAAGATAGTTTTTTTAAATTAAATTTTCGACTAGATATAATAAAACCTGTAGCATGGCGCCTCTCCCAAATTGCCAATTGCTACAGGTTTTTTATTTCGAATTAAAATTTTAAATAATTAATTCGTTTTAGATTTACCTAATGCTTTATCTAGAACGTCCTTGTCCAGAGCTTTGTCCCAACGAGCAACAACAATTGTTGCGCATGCATTACCAATTAAGTTAGTTAATGCGCGACACTCAGACATAAAACGGTCGATACCTAAAATGAGCGCCATACCTGCCACAGGTACAGATGGGACAACTGACAAAGTAGCAGCGAGTGTAATAAAGCCTGCACCCGTTACCCCTGCTGCACCTTTTGAACTCACCATTGCCACTAAAAGTAATGCAAGTTGTTCACTAATGGATAAGTCCACATTACATGCTTGTGCAATAAATAAAGCAGCCATGGTCATATAAATGTTAGTACCATCAAGGTTAAATGAATAACCTGTCGGAATGACTAGGCCCACTACAGATTTTTCACAGCCTGCTTTTTGCATTTTATCCATTAAAGACGGTAAAGCTGCTTCAGATGAACTTGTACCTAAGACTAACCAAAGCTCGTCTTTGATATAGCGAATTAAAGCAATAATTGAAAAGCCATTGTAACGTGCCACTGCACCTAAAATGATTAGTACGAACAGTACAGCTGTAATATAGAAAGTCATAATCAATAGTAATAAATTACCGATTGATTCGATTCCATAAGCACCAATAGTAAATGCCATAGCTCCAAAAGCACCAATTGGCGCAAGTTTCATTAACATTCCAACCAAGTAGAAAACTGGTGCCGTTAAGTTATTTAGGAAATCAGTGATTGGACGTGCACGATCGCCTAAAGCAGCTAAAGAAATACCAAATAGTACTGCCACAAATAGAACCTGCAAAATTTCACCACCAGCAAGCGGACTTACCAGTGTTTGCGGGATAATATTCATGAAGAAATCAGTAATATTGGTGGCATGAGCCTTCTCAACGTAAGTATTTACCTTATCGCTGACTAAGGTTGCTGGGTCAATGTTTAGACCTTTACCCGGTTGAATGATGTTTGCCACAATCATACCAACCACAAGTGCAAGACTTGAGAAAGTAATGAAATACAGCATTGCTTTACCAGTCACACGCCCGACACGACTCATGTTCGTCATGCTGGCAATACCAGTGACCACAGTCAAAAAGATTACGGGAGCAATAATCATTTTAACGATTTTGATGAATGCATCACCAAGCGGTTTTAAGCTCTGTCCAAGTTCAGGGTAAAAATGACCAATTAAAACGCCTAAAATAATTGCAAATATGACCTGTACATACAAAATTTGGTGAAATTTCTGTTTTTTCTGTACCGTTTCTTGGTCAAGGGTATTGAAATCCATTATCTAAATACCTGTTCGATGGGGATAAAAAAATAAAATATAAAGCGGGCACCACAAGCTGCTTTAAGGGAAGTGAAGCCATTGTAAAGAATAAAAAACACCCTGTGTCATAAATTTAAAAAATGTTAAAATCAAAAATCATGTAATTTATTGTATATAAAGTTCATGTTTTTCTGCACTATTTAACAATTAAATTTGATAAAAATTATTGTTAAATCTCATAAGAATATGTTTATTATTAAATTTATTCTGTTAGTGATTTAGCTAAAGACTTTTAAATCTAATTTTGGAACTAAGCGAACATACATTTCAATAATAAATGATTAAAACAACTTCATGTTTATTCTAAATTATGAGAATTTAATTTTTAAATAATAAGAAAAATTGATATATAATTATTTAATAAAAACAAAAACCTATATATTCCGCTATTTAAATTAGCCATTTTCATCTAAAAAAAACGAAGAGGCTTATATGCTTAAACAAATAGGCGTTTTAAAAGACTATGTACGTAATCCAAATTTAGTTCCTGATTGGTAAATAGAATCCGAAATAACATGGGTGCAATTACAGTTTCGATAATTTCTTGGTTTGGTATAGTGAACTCATTTCTTAATTTTGCACGATTTTGAATAATATCGAGTTGTTGAATAATTAAACTTTCACACATACGGGCATTAGAATCAGAATTTGATGTATAGAGCACATCTCGCAATAAATCTTGACCGACTTCGGAAGAATACTCTTCAAAATATTGTTCAACCCAAGCTGTGATATCTCGTTTAAATGAACCTAAATCTTTAGGTTCCATGTCTGGTTTGAGTTCATTTAAAGCTACATCTGAAAATAGCTGATTGATATCGCCCCATCGACGATAAATGGTTGAAGGCGTTACTCCTGCTTGTGCTGCAATCATTGGAATTGTAATTTGGCTTTGCTCGAAATCTTTTTGTAATTCTTTTACAGCATTATGTACCGCAGTTTGTATTCTCTCGCTGCGACCACCAGGGCGTAATCCAGTAACAACTTTTGCCATTTATAAACTCTGTAAAGGGATCAAAAAATTTATAAATATTTATATCTATATACAAAATACACTAAAGCTAAGGATTTGCTTTAGTGTCAAAATAATGTATAAAAGCTAAATATTCGCTTTTATGTTATTCATGTTCTATGAACAATTCAAGTTCAAAACGGTCAAGAGCTGTTTTTCAATTAGATGCTGCAAGCGCTTTGACACTCAACACAATTACGCTTATGACATTTATGGCTGCATCTAGTGCACCAACGCCGCTCTACCGCCTATACCAACAGATATGGCAATTTTCACCGGTCACATTAACTTTAATTTTTGCAACTTATGCTTTTACGCTGCTGGGATCATTACTGATTATTGGTTCTTTGTCTGACTATATTGGGCGTCGACCAGTCATTATTGCTGCCATTTCTCTGCAAATTATCTCAATGAGCTTCTTCTTGTTCGCTTCAGATGTTTCGATGTTATTTATTGCACGAGGCTTGCAAGGCATCGCAACTGGGCTTGCTGTTTCAGCTATAGGTGCAGCAATTTTAGATTTTGGTAAGCTTCATGGCTCACTGATTAATAGTATTGCACCAATGGTTGGTATGGCTGTCGGGATTTTTCTGACATGTTCTATCTTGCAGCTCTCCACTCACCCGTTACAGCTTGTGTTTGAGTTTCTATGCTTTCTTCTTATTTGTGAACTTATTTTAAGTTTTCTTACTCCAGAGACAGTCCAAAAAAGAACTGGTGCACTTGCTTCTTTGAAACCCGCGATGGCTATTCCTCCACAAACGAAAAGTGCTTTATTAAGTATTAGCCCAATTAATATTGCACTTTGGATGGTCAGTGGTTTCTTCTTGTCACTTATGCCATCTTTACTGGCAAAAATTTTCCATACTTCATCGGCATGGCTAAACGGTATTATGTTTATGGCGCTCGCCCTTTCTGGTGCGGCAGGTATATTAACGCTTAGAAAGTCGACAAATTTTCGTATTTTATTAACCGGTACTCTCTCGATTGCTATTGGTGCCATTGTCTTATTCATCGCCATTAACCTAACCAATGCTGTAGTTTTATTTTTAGGTTCTATTATTACTGGCGTTGGTTTTGGTACGGCTTTTATGGGAGCCATTCGTAGTGTAATGCCGCTGGCTCTTCCAGAAGAACGTGCTGGACTTATGGCAGCATTTTTCGTTGAAAGTTATTTGGCTTTTAGTATTCCTGCAATTTTAGCTGGCTATTTTGTGGGTAAGATTGGACTGATGCATACAGCAAATAGCTACATCTGTTTTATTGTCTTACTTTCGCTTGTTGCCCTTTTCATGATTTTTAAAAATTTTAAAAATAAATAACCATATAAAAAAGCCTCGAACTGAGGCTTTTTTTAACATTTACTGGTCACGCCAGCGTTTTAAAAAGCGTTTTATATACTTTTTAAATGGCCACGTAAACTGTTTTACAAAGCTATTTGGAATTTTATAGCCAACCGTTCCATAAACACTTGCCAAGTGATTCGGCATATATACAGTTTTAAATAAGACATCATAGAGCGGAATAAAAGCAGCGTAATTTTTATCAATCGCAGGTTTTTCTGAAGAATGATGCCAATGATGAAATTCCGGTGTTGCGATAAACCAACGTAGATATGGAAAGCGAAAACGTACATTGGAATGAATAAAAATCGCGTGAAACGAAATAAAAATTAAATAGGCAAAAACAGCAGAAGTATGAAAACCTAAAAGGAAAATCGGTAAGGTCGCAATAAAACGAGTCATTAAAACCTCAACAACGTGTAAACGTGACGAGGCTAACCAGTCCATATACTCAGTCGAATGATGAATCGCATGAAAACGCCATAAAAAGTTAACTTCATGCATAGCACGATGTAACCAATACACCGTAAAATCGACCACAATAAGCAATTCAATAAACTGTAGCCAAATTGGCTGAGCTTGAACGTATGGCACAATTGGATTATCAGGTAAATGCGTAATCCAATACTGAATTGGCATGACAGTTAAAAAGCTAAATAGTTGAATACCAATATGGCTGACCATAAAATATTTCATATCGGTCACCCAGCCTACTCTTAAGATCTTTTGTTCAGGATTTTTCGCAAAAAAACCTTCAAGGGGTATAAAAATAAAAGCCAAGATGACTAGGGTAAGTACAAAATAATCAATGCCTGCATAAAATGGTACGCTTGGAATGACTGGAGCATGAATAACACCACAGCCTAATACTGCTGCTATGAGTGCAAAACATAAACCATAAAAACCATATCGATTTTGTCGGATGATTGCGCTAAATGCTCCAAAACCAGCGCTAATAATAATGCCTGTAATTAGTCCATAATAAAAAAGATTATAGTGCTTTGCATAAAGTGGACGTAACTCTGGGGTTGTTAGCACACTGGGAAACAAAAAACATAAAGCTCCAAATAAGCAAAGTAAGCTTAATGCCATGGATATAAAGGCACTAATTTTTCCTAAACCCGCATTAAGCTCTAAATTTTCAAATCTTGCTCTTAATTGATCGGTCATAATTCATATCAACAATTCTTTTTATCTATACGGCGCATGCTAACAAAATTTAATTATTAATTGTAAAAAGAACCTTATTTAGCTCAGACTAAAAAATAGATATATAAATAAAACTAACCAATCAACCCAAAAACAAGATCAATTGGTTAGTTATTATAAATATTTATCTATTTCAGAACGTGGAAATAGGCTATTTATTTTTATATGGAGTCTCATAGGTTGTTTCACCAACAGGTGAAACACGCCAAATTGTATTACCAACATCATCTGCAACTAATACTGCACCCGAAAAATCTATTGCCACCCCAACTGGACGTCCATAAGCCTTACCTTTATCGCTGAGGAATCCAGTCAAAATATCTTGCGGTGGACCAGAAGGTTGACCACCTCTAAATGGTACAAAAATGACTTTATAACCACTGTGCGGCTTACGGTTCCAAGAACCATGCTGCCCGATCAATGCCCCACCTCTAAATTGTGGCATCAGCTCGGCTGCATAAAATGTAAGGCCTAAAGAAGCCGTATGGTTGCCTAGTGCATAGTCAGGTTTAATTGCACGCGCAACCATTGCTGGATTTTGTGGTTTTACTCGCACATCTACATGTTGACCATAGTAGCTATAAGGCCAGCCGTAAAAAGCGCCATCTTGTACCGATGTCATATAATCGGGTACTAGGTCACTACCAATTTCATCGCGCTCATTTACAACCGTCCATAATTTACCGCTTTGAGGTTGCCAAGCCATACCATTTGGATTACGCAGTCCTGTTGCAAATGGACGAGACTGACCGCTTGCAATATCAAACTCTGTAATTTGTGCACGGCCTTTTTCTTGATCTAAACCATTTTCGCCAACATTACTATTGGAACCGACGGTAATGTAGAGCTTTGTCCCGTCACGATTGGCAATTACATTTTTGGTCCAATGATGATTTAAAGGACCGCCCGGTAAGTCTAATACTTTAGTTCCGCTCGCAGTAATCTGTGTTTCTCCTTCTTGATAAGGGAAACGTATGAGTGCATCTGTATTGGCTATATATAAGTTATTACCTACTAAAGCCATACCAAATGGTGAGTTTAAGTTTTGAAGAAATACCGTTTTTTTATCAGCAACTCCATCTCCATTGGTGTCACGAAGTAAAGTAATACGGTTAGCACTTGGATGAGATGAGCCTGCCCGTCTCATCACAAACGTCATGATTTTACCTTTAATGCCTTTGCTGTCTTCTGGTTTAGGCGGAGCATCCGTTTCAGCGACCAATACATCACCATTCGGTAATACATAGAGCCAACGTGGATGTTCAAGTCCTTTAGCAAATGCTTTTACCTTTAAGCCTTCTGCTGGTGTTGGCATAACACCACTCGGCCAACCCTGTGCAGGTGCTATATTTACGGTTGGAATTAAACTTGTTTTTGGTTCAGGTAATTTCGGATCTGTTCCATAACTCTCTGTAATTGGATATTGAGAGGATGAAGCACATCCTGCAACAAGAACGACAACTGTTGTACCTAAAAGTGGCATTAAAAAACGTATAAGCATCCTTTATCTCCATTTATTATTTTTCGCAATAAGCATAGGGTAATGCTTTAGAAGAGAGACTTATAGTTTATTTATTTAACTATACTAAGGAATACCGTCCATATTTTTAAACTTTTAATACATAACTAGTGTTTTCTAGACACGCAGATCAATTTAACTATTAACTTCAAAAGCTTCAGACTAAAACTTGGCATACGGATTTTTACGTAAAGTATTTATGTTGGCTGATAATAACTTATTAGCTAATTTTGTCGATCTCGCCTATTTTTTAATTAAAAATTCCTTTACCCTGACCTACTTTAACTATTTTTAACTTTTACGTTAGCTCAGGCGTTTAATTAAGTTCATTTATTTTTATGTCAAAAAATTTAGCAACACTGATTGGTTTAAGTGCCATCCTGATGTGGGCCTCTATGGTGGGTTTTGTAAAACATATCACGACCGTCATCGGCCCAGATATTGGCATTACACTGATTTACTCCCTAAGTGCGTTGCTACTGCTTATTATTTTTAGAGTGCCAAACTTTAAGTTAATTTCTAAAAAATATTTAATTTTAGGTGCAATTTTATTCATTGCTTATGAACTCTGCTTTTCGTTTGCACTTGCCTATTCAAAAACCGCTCAACAAGCGATTGAAGTAAGCATTGTGAACTACCTTTGGCCAAGCTTGACGGTTTTAGCTTTTGTCATTTTTAAAGAGCTAAAATTTAATGTATTTATTATTTTAGGCTTAATTATTTCAATTTTTGGCATTATTTTTATTCAGACCGGAAATGGAGATTTTAGTCTAAGTCGAGTTATCGATAACTTTTATAGCAATCCTCTAAGTTATATTTTGGCATTTATAGGTGCCATTATTTGGGCTTTTTACTGTGTGTTGACTAAGAAAATAGGTAAAGGGCAAAATCCTATTTCTATTTTCTTTATTGGCGTTGCTGCGACTTTATGGCTAAAGTTATTGTTTAGTGGCCAAGCTGTTTTGCCATCACTCGATTTAAATACGACTTTATCTCTAGTCTTTGCGTCCACAGCAATTGGGCTAGGTTATGCAGCATGGAATATTGGCATTATTCATGGCAACACCACCATGCTAGTAGTTGCATCTTACTTTACGCCCATCATCTCTTCTCTGCTTGCCATGTTGGTTTTACAAACCGAGTTATCAATCAGCTTTTGGCAAGGAACAGCTATGGTTACAGCAGGTTCACTCATCTGCTGGCTTTCAACGAATTGGACAGTTATTCGTTCTTATTTTAAAAAGGATTAAAAGTTTAGGTCATACTGATACAGATTTATCAGCAACAGAATTAGCATTAGTTTTTTGCTCTAAAGCAAAATTGACAGCTTCTTTTGCATGAATGGTGGTGGTGTCAAATAACGGTACAGAAAATTTAACATCACCAATCAACATACAAATTTCAGTACAGCCTAAAATAATACCTTCGGCACCTTCCGCAATTAGCTCCTCTACCACGGTCATATACTTTTGTTGTGACTCTGGCTTAATTATGCCCAAGCATAATTCGTCATAAATAATGCGATGCACTGTTTTACGACTAGTTTCTTTTGGAATAATCACATCAATGCCATGGTTTTGTAATCTGGCTTTATAAAAGTCTTGCTCCATAGTGAAAGCTGTTCCCAATAGTGCAACTTTTCGGATATTTTGACTTAAAATTTCTTTCGCTGTGGCATCAGCAATATGTATAAAGGGAACCGCAATCGCCTCTTCAATTTGAGAAGCTACTTTATGCATAGTATTGGTACATAACACTATACAATCTACCCCAGCTTTCTCTAAATTCATTGCTTGCTGAGCTAAGTATTCGCCTGCCTCTTGCCATAAACCTTTCGATTGTAAAGCGGCTATTTCTTGAAAATCGACGCTACTTAAAATGACTTTAGCCGAATGTAACTTGCCTAATTTGTTCTGAACTGTTCTATTAATTTGTTGATAATAAAGCGATGTAGACTCCCAGCTCATTCCGCCTATCAAGCCAATCGTTTTCATTCGTTTCAGTCCTTTTATTTGATCTACTCTTTATAGCCATAAAAAACTAAACATGACTAGAAGGAAATTGCTCTCTTTATTAAATCTATAAACTGTTTTATAAAATATATTTTTAAAACTAATTAATAAAAACTTTATGTTAGAAACAGACCGCTTAATCTTAAAACCATTTGTTCAAGAAGATTTATCTACAGTCATTGAGATGTTACAAGACAAAGATTTTATGGCTTTTTCACCTTATGGTCACTTAGCACCTGAAGCTGCAACGACTCGTTTTTTTGAAATATTAGAGCATTATAAAAAGTATAATTTTGGCAAAATGGCTGTGGTCTTAAAAGATACTCATCAAATTATTGGTTATTGTGGGTTTGAAACTTGTGAAGTTGATGGCAAAACAGAAGCTGAACTAGGTTTTAGACTTATTAAAACTCAACGAAATAAAGGCTATATTGTTGAAGCTTCACTTAAGTTACTAGATGACATGAAAAATCGAAATTTTAAGCATGTGATCGCTTTTTCAGAAAAAGATAATTTACCTGCTCACAACCTATTAAATAAGCTTGGTTTTGAAAAAACCAACTCATCTAGTTATATGGATATGGATGTTATCTTCTTCAAAAAAGATCTATTATTTTCTTCATAAGTATTGTTCCTATAGAAAACTTTAAGTTAATGAAGATCTATTTACCTCAAAGAAGCCACCATTAAACGCACATCAAAAAATATAAGAATTCACGCAAATTTCACGACAGCCTCTTTAATTTAACCTTATAAAGTTGGCTAGGATTCATTCATGAAAATTATAACTACTGCCTTAGGGCTGATTACCTTAGTAGGTCTAACAGCATGCAAAAGTGTGCCTAGTTATTCAGGTGATTATGGCAAAGACGAACAACAAATTACTGGTGTTACATTAAATGACGAACAAGCACTAGAGATTGGTAATCACTTTGTTGCTGCGTTTAACACTTTGGGCACACCATCCTTTGTAAGTAATGCAAGTAATCTTTATGCAGATCAGCTCTATATCAACGATACACTCTCACAGTTCTCTCAGAAAAAAGATTTGATTAAACACTTTGAGGGTATGAACACACGCGTCAGTAATGTCACAGTCAAACTCATAAGTGCAACTCATCATCAAGATAGCGCTTATATCCATTGGTATATGACCTATGACTTTAAAATGCTAGGACGCTCTAAAACCATGGCTTCTTACGGAATTAGCCAAATCAAAATTAATGATCAACAGAAAATCATTTTCCAACAAGATTTCTGGGACCCAGCAAACGGTCTTTATCGTTCTTTACCTGTATTTGGAGGAGTTTATAAATGGATATTGCCGTTCAAAAAAGCCGAATCTTAATACTTTTGGGTATTTTAATTGCATCTCACACAAATGGGGCTGAACTAAAGAAATGTAGTTCAGCACCTTTAACGGTAACGAGTCAAAAAGTAGGAAATGTCAGTTACTTTGCTGAGGATTGCTTAAAAAGCTGGCAAAACCAAAGCATAAAAATGGATTTTAGCTATAACCGAGATATTCCCGAATGGGCATTTAAGCGGGCGGCAGCACACTATTTGAAGAAAAATATTAGTGGATTTGATGCAAAATCTCCACTTAATCATATTAATGAGCTTTATAGACCAATTAAGAGCGGAGATTTATATAGTCTTTATTACCAACATGAAAATCAAAAACTGGAGTTAAAATTAAATCAAAAACTATTGGGTTCTATAAATAATCCAAATGCAAATCAATATTTTAAAATCTGGTTTGGTAGCGAACCATTTAATGCTAAATTAAAACAACAACTATTAAATTAATGGCTTAATAAAATCTTATGGGTAATCACTTTATCCTCATGGTTGAGGACCATTTTGAACTGGCGGCAACAGTCTGTGAATTTCTTGAAGTGCATGGTTATGTCATCGATCATGCACGTAATTTAGATGCAGCCCGTTCTTTTCTAAAATCACAGCACTATCATCTTTTACTTCTTGATATAAACTTACCCGATGGTTCTGGTTATGACCTCTGTAATTGGCTACGTACCGAACAAGGGGTTGATATTCCAGTGCTGATGCTGACAGCCAGAGATACGTTAGACGACAAACTTAAAGGATTTACTGCTGGCACAGATGATTATTTAGTTAAGCCATTTGATTTTAATGAATTAGTGATGCGTATTCGTGCCTTAATTAAGAGAGCTGCGGGTGAAGTCGCGAATCATAAAATTCAGATTCATGATTTAATTCTTGATAGCGCAACACAAACTGTAATTCGCGCTGGAAATAATATTGAATTACCACCTATCCAATTTAAACTATTAAAAATTTTGATGCGCCAGTCTCCGAAAGTGGTTACCAAGCAAGAGCTTATGATGGAGCTGTGGGGAGACGAAGAACCTGAAAGTGATGCTTTACGCAGTCATATTTATAACTTAAGAAAAATGGTAGATAAACCATTTGACCCTAAACTATTACACACAGTAGCAGGTGTCGGTTTAAAGATTGCTTTGGAAAATTCGGCCGATTAACTTAGATATACCACAACAATTAAACCTGTTGCTTGTTCTAAGTCTAATTCAGGATGTGTAGCTAAATAGTATTGCCGATCAAACAGTTCGACTCGCCATCCTAATTGTTTGCAAAGCTTCTGTACCAGTTGCAACCCAATGCCATGACCTTTAACTTTTAAAGAAAGCTGTGAATCGCTAAGCTCTTGCACCTTCACATCATTAGGTAAAGAAATTCCTATACCATTATCAGCAATAATCAAACTGTTTTTTTGCTGAATAATATCAATTTGTGAGCCTTGAGAGTAATTGAGGGCATTGCGCAAAATATTACCTAAAACCATTTTGGTCATAGAAGGATATAACCAGCGCGGTTGTTCTGCTGAGTCTGGGTGAATATGAATATGTATACCCTTACTCTCACTCATGACTTGCAAGCTTTCGACTAAGTCTCGCACAATTTGTGATAGGAAATTTTTTTCCGATGGTAGGCTTTTTACTGTATTACGTGCAATTGCGAGTAAAGTGTCGACTAATAATTGCATATCTTCAATCGTATTATGAAGTCGAACTAAGGCTTTATCATCACCGTATCTAGCCTGACAAAGCTGAACATTGCCTTTTAAAATCGTAAGTGGGGTACGAAGTTCGTGACTCACATCTCCAGTGAACTCTCGCTCGCGTCGAATAAACTCACTTAAGACCTGATGATATTTTTCCAAGGCTTGTTTCAGATACTCTGCTTCCATATTGCCATTGGTATTTATATCTTTAAAAGGTGAAGCTTGTGTGTCTTGATGTGCCCAATCAATATTTTCTAATGCATTTGCCAAACGGGTAATTGGGGAAAAATAGCGTCTTGCTCTTCGGTTTGACCACCATAAAAAACTATATAAAACAGATAAACTGAACATCAGTGGAGCAAGTCCAAATAACCAAATCAGCTTATTGACGTTACTCTCACCAAATACCAAAAGTACATGCTGTCCATTACGCTCACCGTATACGGTCATACGTTCTTTACCATCAATAAAGATTCGATGTACCCCACTCTCTAAATGCATATCTTTAAAAGGTTGAGGTGCTATCTGGGTATTCCACCGATATCCATATAAGTTTTTAGTATCTGGCAAATCTGCATTCGGGTTACGATCTATACGTAACCAGTAATGTTCCATTTCCTGTTCTAAAGCGGTTTTAAGCAAAGAACCCTTAATTACCCAAGCACTACAAGCCAACCCGACCACAATCGATAATGCGATTAGAGCAATCTGCAACCAATAATATCGATTGAACATTTTGGCTAATGGATGGCTAGATTTACCATCGCGTCGAGTTCTTATCATATCGTTATCGCCGGGATAGGCTGTAGAAATTACAAAGGTATCTTTTTAAATAAAAAGTGACCAATGACCCATTCTTGTCCTTGCTCAAACCCAAAAAGTTCAGCACAAGCCATGAAAAAAATACGCCAGCGTTGCCACCAAATATTGGCATCTTTTCCATAGATTTTTTTAAATAGCGGTTTAAGTTCTTCCTCTTGATTGTCCATATTATCAAGCCAAGCATTCGCTGTTCTCATATAATGCTCACCTGACCACTGCCAGTGTTGAGCCAGTTCTAAATGCTCTTGAAAATGTAGAAATGTGGAAGTTGAAGGCATTAAACCGCCAGTAAAGAAATACTTGGACATCCAATCATAGTCTGATTTTACTTCAAAAGGATAATGCAAAAAGCGATGACAAAAAATATGACACCAGAGTAACCCATCTGGCTTTAACCATCCCTGAATTTTTTCAAATAGACGTTGATAGTTCCGCACATGTTCAAACATTTCGACCGATACAACACGATCAAATTGGCCCTTGTCTAATTCGAGTACATTTACATCACAAGTGAGTACTTCAACATTGGTAAGCCCTCTCAACTTTGCTTGCCCGAGAATATGTTTTTTCTGAGTCGCGGAGTTTGAAACAGCCGTAATTTGTGAGCGTGGATAATTTTCCGCCATCCATAAGGTTAAAGAACCCCAACCGCAACCTAACTCTAAAATGTGTTGACCGTTTTTGAGTTGTGCTCTTTCACAGTAAAGCTGAAGTGCCAACTCTTCTGCCTGATCTAAAGTTGTTGTTTTAGTTGGAAAGTAACATGCACTGTATTTAAGCCTTTTTCCAAGTACTGCCTGAAAAAACTCGGTCGGTAACTCATAGTGCTGTTCATTTGCTTTATCTGTTTCTACAGCAATTTCACTCTTTTTAAGTAAATTAAGAACGTCCATATAGCGCTGTGCCCCTTGCTCAGGGTCATAACGGCCTTCTTGAATTAAGCGCTTTTTACTTAAAGCACGAATTGCGGCTCTAATTGCATGATCTGGAATCACACCACTTTCAACAATTTTTAGAGACTGATGAACAATAAAATCCATATGAGCACCTATTTTTTTGGTCTTCGCGGAATAAACATTGAAGTTCTTTGTTGATAATCAAGATAATTTTGACCGCGGCTTTTGATTGCTTGTTTTTCACTAAATGGAATACCCGTGACGTAGTATAAAAATAGCCACATCAACACAGGATAAATCCACAATAAATATTCGTCTGCAGCTAAACCAATAATGGGATAGGCAAACCAATGTAACCATTCAAAAAAGTAATTTGGGTGTCGTGAATAACGCCATAATCCTTGATCCATGGTTTTGCCATGGTTTTGCGGATTTAACTTAAATCTGTATAACTGCTGATCGGCAAGCTGCTCACCTGTGAACGCAATCACCATAACTATAGCTGCAATCACTAAAGCGATTTTATATTCACTACTCCATAGGCCTGCTTCTACGTTCAGCAATGTCCACATCGGTAAAAAGAACAGAAACACTAAGAATGTTTGAAATATAAAGAATAATAAAAAGCCAAAATGCTGGAACTTACCCATGGCCTGACGCATATTTGCATATCGACCATCTTCTTTTTGTTCAGACTGATAACGTCTTAACAGGTGCCAAAATAGTCTTAAAAACCATAGACCGCTAAACACGCCGATAAACAGCCTTACTTCAACTGGAGCAACTGAAATGAGCAAAGAAGACACAATAATATTAATTGCCAGACAGAAACTCCAAGCAGCATCTACTATTCCAGCACGACCATTTAGAGTTGCAAGTAACCAGCTTATCAACATGATAACTAAGTCTAGAATGAGCAAATTCCATAACATGTGCTGTCTCCTTGCTAAAGGTGTTTGAACTAGTAACTGGTACTTTCAAACAACAAGTGAACATTGCTTATCACGCCTTCTTTAAAACCGCCCTCGCAATAACATAAATAGAAATCCCACATGCGAATGAAGTTTTCATCGAAACCTAGAGCCAATACCTCTTCCCTTGCAGCTAAAAAACGCTCTCGCCAATGATGAAGTGTTTGCGCATAACTTAGACCAATGTCATTTAAATACTTTAGCCTTAAACCACTCTCAGACGCGGTTTGAGTTAATACACTCACACTCGGAATGAAACTACCGGGAAAAATATAGCGTTTAATGTAGTCAACAGTATTGAGTGCTTTTTTATAGCGAAAATCTTCAATGGTGATGGCTTGAATAAGAGCCAAACCTTTAGGTTTTAAAAGTGCTCTACATTGATCAAAATATGTCGATAGATACTGTGCACCAACTGCTTCAACCATTTCAATTGAAACCAGCTTATCGAACTTACCTTCGAGCAAACGGTAGTCTTTTAATTGCACATCAATACGATGTGCTAAACCTGCTTCATTTACGCGGGTAATCGCTTCATCGTATTGGGCTTGCGAAATAGTAATGGTAGTCACTCGGCAGCCATAATGCTGAGCCGCATAAATTGCAAAACCACCCCAACCACTTCCAATTTCCACCAAGTGATCTAATGGTTTTAAATCCAACTTTTTACAGATAATTTCTTTTTTTAAATCTGATGCTTCTTCGAGTGTCATATTTTCATTTTCAAAAACGGCGCTCGAATACATTAAAGATGGATCTAAAAATAATTTAAAAAAATCATTGCTTAAGTCGTAGTGCTCGGCAATATTTTTACGGCTACCACTTATAGAATTCTTTCTATTTTTATACCAAGCTTTAAGAAAAAACTGGCTTGCTTGGGCAAACATATTTTGATTAAGCTGGTCTAATACATCTCGATTACGCGCCAAGATCTGAATCAACTCTACAAGTTGCTGGCTGCTCCAATCTCCACGGATATAACCTTCTGCTGCACCTAAAACGCCATTTTTTAAAATGAGATCCATCAACAAAGGATTATGTACTTCAACCACAGCATGCAAGTCTGACACTTCACCCACCGTACCATTCCATGCACCCTGAAAAGTAATCTGCCCATGACGTAATTTGAGAAGGCTTTTGAGTAGTAATGGTAGTGAGTCATCTTCACCATACAGAAATGTTTTTATCATGTCTTATCTACCTTGATCTTTTTAGGGTGACGATAAAATGGCACTTTTTTTCGCCACAACTTAAATGCCTCTAAATATATTGAAAACAGCATTTTAAAAGGCGCCAAGCTGTTATTAACAGCATATCGATATTGTTGTGAAGGAAATGTGATGGGTATAAGTTCAAAGCGCATAGTGGCGTCAAAGACTTGATTTTGTTTTTCAAAGAGCTGCATATGAATGACATTTTGTTGATCTGAAAAGCTAAACCGCCAACGGTAAATCAATTGCATAGGCATAAACGGCGAAACATGAAATGATTTTTCAAATTTAAAATCAAAACTTTCATAATCCTTTATGTGACTGTATTGGTTTGTACAATCATGAACATAAACTTTTCGTTCATTCCAAGGGGTGTTGGTAATTTCACTAACAATAAATACAGGTTTTCCAGTTTTAGTTAGAACAAAATAAAATACGACCGAGTTAAAACGAAAACCTAAACATCGAGGTAAAGCCAATACTCTGATTTGCCAGTCTGGTCGGAAATGTGAGTTGTTATTTTGAAGTATTGCTTTCTCTACTCTATCCCTTATAGAGCCACGATACATATTTAAAAAATCATTTTCAGATAGTTTTAGTACATTCCAATGATCGGTAGACCAAAGTGAGCAATCTTTTGAAATTTCATTTAATTGATCTGGATCGAACCACAAATAATTTAAAGTCGAAGTGAATTGGTGCTCTTTAGGGCTATAACGTCTATGACGAATAAGTGCAGGAGCTATAGCAAGTTTATTTAATAACATTTGAGAAGCCTCCTGCTTTTAATATTTATAACACTAAGATTTGCTCTACAACACGAGCTGCACTACGAGCACCATCTTCATGAAAGCCCCATCCCCAATACGCTCCACAAAATGAAGTACGATTATGTCCATTAATCTCTTGCCAGCGTGATTGGGCTTGAATTGCTTTTGCATCAAATACCGGATGACGATACTGACGTTCCACCAAAATATCCTCGGGTTTAATTTTCATATTTGGATTTAAGGTAGAGAAAATTTGAGTTTTGCAGGATAAGTTCTGCAAATTATTCATCCAATATGTAAACCCGTAATGTATAGCGGACGTATCATTTTCAACTTGTGATGTTGGCGTTACATGTACATGCCAACTTGCCCACTGCAAACGGCTTTTAGGCATAATCGAAAGATCACGGTGAACTACCATTCGATTATCTTGATAACCAAATTGGCTTAATATTTCTTGTTCCAGAGATGACGCATCTTTTAATAAACTTAGGCTATCATCAGCGTGGCTTGCAAAAATGACCCAGTCATATTGTGATTGTCCTTCAACGGTTTCAATCAACACCTTTTCTTGCGAACGGCTCACAGCTTTTACTTCTGCAAACTTCCATTCAAGAGATGGACAGTTCTTTTGAATCGCACGAATATAACTTGCCGAACCGTGTTTGACTGTTTGCCATTGAGGCCGTTCATTTAGCTGTAACATGCGGTGATGCTGAAAAAAGCTCACCACAAATCGATATGGAATTTGACCTACTTGCTCAACTGGAGCCGACCATAAGGCACCGCACATCGGATAAAGATGCTCATAACGGAACTCATGACTATATTTGTGTTGGTCTAAATATTCTTCTATGGTTAAAGTAGGCTCAATATCTGCCACATCAATATTTTTATTGTCATCATAAAAACGCAGCAAGTCTGACAACATTTGCAGAAATTTTCGGTTTAAAAAGTTTTGTGGACGTGCAAAGAGCGACCATTTTTTGGAAGGGTTATATTGAAGCCCACTCACCAGATTATTTACCGAAAAACTCATATCGCTACTTTGAGTTTCTACACCTAATTTTTTTAGCATATCGGTAAATAACGGGTAGTTATAATCATTAAACACAATAAAACCACTATCTACCGCGACTTTAGCACCATCTATATCCAGCTCATGCGTGTCAGTATGACCACCAAAATAGTTATTTTTTTCATATACCGCAACCTGATGTTGTTTTGACAATTTCCAAGCGGCATAAAGCCCAGATATACCTGAACCAATAATGGCAATCTTCATAACACTTCCCCATTTTCAATTTTTTCTATTGGTAGATCTTTAATTTTTTTATATTGGTAAACTTTATTCGGTACGGGTTTTAAACCCCATACCAAACCAAATAAAGACATGATTTTGAGAATATAAAAGGTGATATCAATCTGCCACCAATGAAAACCTTGTCGTACACTGCCCGCGTAAAAGTGATGGTTATTGTGCCAGCCTTCACCTAGCGTAATTAGAGAAAGTAGAAAGTTATTACGGCTATCATCTGGGGTATTAAACTCACGTGAACCATAGCGATGAGCAAGCGAGTTAATACATAAAGTTGCATGAATTAGAAGAACAGTAGAAATCACAAAACCCCACACCAAAAGCTGTAAGCCATTAGTACCTAACTCAGGAAAATGTTGTGCGAGCCATGAACCGAAACCATAAATTGCTAAAGCCGTCAAAATCACAATAGGCAGACAAAATCGATCAAGCAAAATTAGTTCTGGATACTTCAACCAGTCTTTAATGACTTTTTTTCGAGTGGCAAAATTTTGCTCATTTAAAAACCAGCCGACATGTGAATACCAAAAGCCTGCTTTCGCTGAATGAGGATCTTGATCGGTGTCGGTAAAGTGATGGTGATAACGGTGATGCGCTGCCCACCATAATGGTCCGCGCTGCGCGCTCATGGTTCCAATGAGTACAAATATGAATTGAACAATTCGTGAGGTTTGAAAAGTTTTATGCGAAAGATAGCGGTGAAAAAAAGCGGTAATCGCAAACATGCGTATAAAATAAAAACCGAGCATAAAGATCACAGCGAACCAAGACACGCCGACCCAAAACGCAGCCAAACAAGCGATATGTAATAAAATAAAAGGAATAATTCTTAACCATTGAATTTTCTTCTCAATGACATATTCGCTAGACGCATCCATTTGCGCATTTTCCGGATCTGACCAGCTATCGATCCAGCGTAGAAAAAATTTAGACATTGATTCGTCCTGATCTAAAGCATTTCTTTTCTGTTTTTAATTTAGAAAATGCGCAATGAATTTTATGTGAAGATCTTAAAATTACGAATAAAATTTAAGATCTTCTTCATCAGTTATTTTCTATTTAGACTGTGTAGTTTTAACAAGTTTAGAAACATCATAACCATACTGTTTCGCAGTTTGCAGATAAGACTGGTATGTCGCTTCATCAAGTTGAGGGCTACGAGAAAGAATCCATAAATATTTATGGCTAGGGCCACCCACTAAAGCAACCTTATAGTCCTGATCTACTCTTAAAACCCAATAATCACCCTTGGTAAAAG
Organism: Acinetobacter genomosp. 33YU; assembly: GCF_001990725.1. NCBI lineage: Bacteria > Pseudomonadati > Pseudomonadota > Gammaproteobacteria > Moraxellales > Moraxellaceae > Acinetobacter > Acinetobacter genomosp. 33YU. Next base: position 91,030 of record NZ_LFZQ01000005.1, read on the forward strand.
GAATCCATCTGAGGCCAGAAGGTAAAAAGCTCACCTTTAATTTACTGTTACCTTCATTTTGCGGATAAGCCACACCTTCAGATGAAATCATTTCACCTTTTTTATTGGTACAGCTATTTAATACACCTACGGTTTTGTCCGCGTTAATAGAATAGTTTGCTGTTGTATTGGCTACACAATTACGCTGAAAAAACATAGGTAAATGTGCAATTTCATACCACTTACCTGCGTATTTATTAATATCAATAGACTCAACCGCGACAGGTTTGGTGTTGTTGTCTGCATACGTACTAAAAGGAAGCGCTACACTAACCATAGCAAGGCCAGTACTCACAACAAGTGATTTAAATGATAATTTCACAATGATCCTCCTATATTTATTTAATATGGTTAACCATACTCCAGAATGCTGTGAACAAAGTGTGAATTTTAAAAATTAATGAGCGCTATTAAGTATTTAATTTAATATTTTTGAAGTGTCTAGAACTGGAAAATCAAGCTCAAAGCACACACCTTCAACCGTGTTATAAACACGGTATAGACCCTCATGTAAATCCATAATTGAAGCGACAATTGATAAACCTAATCCACCTGTCTGGTTCTCATCACTTCGACTTGAGTGGCATTGGTAGAATCTTTCAAAAAGATGCTCAAGTTGATTTTCAGCAATTGAAATACCACTGGTTATCACACTTAGACTCACCACTTTCTTGTGATCAAGTGTCTTATATTTACTTTTAATAAAAATAGTTCGCTTATTCCCACCATAAACTAGTGCATTTAAAATCAAGTTATAAACTGCTCTTTGAAATAGCTCAGGATCTGCAAATAACTTTTGGACTTCTAAATTTAAACTAAAATGGCAGTCTTGCTCCTCGGCTTGATATTCAAAAATTTGGCATAGGTTATCTATAACTTCTTGGACATTTATGTCTTGTTTATTTACAAGAACCATTCTCTGATCGGCTCTTGCCAAGAAAAGCATGCTATCAATCATGCGTTTTAATCTGTGGTAGTCATCTAAATGAGACACCAGCAAATCTTCATATTGCTCAACCGAACGTTCGCCAGTTAAAGCAATCTCGGTTTGCCCAATCAAATTATTTAAAGGCGTACGGAACTCATGAGCGATATCTTCAGAAAAACGGTTGAGCTGCATATAGCCTTTTTCAATACGCTCAAGCATGTGGTTTATATCTTTTGAAAGCAACTCAACTTCTAAAGGAGAATTTGAGAGATTTAACCGTTTCTGTAGCTGGTTTACGTTAATAGAGTGAGTTTGCTTGCGAAGCTCTTGTAACGACCGTAAACCTAAATGGCACGCTAAAATGCAAAGCACAAAGATTGCAAACACGCCCCCGATCACATACATCAAGAGACTTTCTTGAAAAGGTAAAAGGATATTGATGCGTTCCGACCATTGTTTACCTGCAATAAGCAAATAAGGCTCTTGATTAATCGTTATGGTTTTCCAAGCAATTCGAGTTGGATATGGATTATTGGCTAAATCTTGAAATTGAAGACTGTTGCGCTGTGCAAGCTCTGGTAAATGAATATGGAGCGGATTGATATTAATTAAAGTTTTGTCTTTATGGATGAGCAGAAACAAGTTGTCTTGATTGCCAAGCATGTTTTGATATAGTTTAGGCCGCGCAATAATTTGCTCTACATTTTCGCTGTCTTGTAGCAAAATTTCCAAACGGTTAATTCGCTCTGCTAAAGCTTTATCTTGTTGCTTCAATAAAATCTGGTTAATGCCTAAATAGGTCATAAAGCCGACGGAACATAAAATTAAGGCAGAACAAAGCGTGACCAGTAATGTAATACGGACTTCAAGCGAACGCAGAAATTTAAAGTTCATAAGCTAACCGATATTTTATAGCCCAAGCCACGTATGGTATGAATGAGTTTTAATTCATATCCCTCATCAATTTTGCTTCGTAACCGGCGTACAGCGACATCAATAAAATTGGTATCGGTGTCAAAGTTAATATTCCAAACTTCGGAACCAATTTGTCTGCGCGTCACGATTTGCTCTTTATTGATCAATAAATAACGTAATAAGTTAAATTCGGTTTTACTCAGTTCGATTAAGTTGCCACTACGCCATATTTTATGACCAACCAAATCCATTTTTAAATCGCTAATAGACAGCTCATTTTCTTGCAGATATTGCTGTCTTCTTAACAAACTTTTAATGCGTGCCAATAGTTCAATATAGGAAAACGGTTTAGCCAGATAATCATCTGCACCCAACTCTAACCCTTTCACTCTATCTATGACCTGATCTTTTGCCGTTAAGAAAATCACCGGAATTTTTGAAAACTGGCGTAGGACCTGTAATACGCTCCAGCCGTCTATGTCAGGCAACATCACATCAAGAATAAGCAAATCATATTGATCCCTTTTTAGCATTTCCAAACCTTGAAGCCCTAAGTGAACACACTCTGCTTGATATCCGGATTCTTTTAATCCTTTGACCAAATAAGTGGCGATCTTGATCTCGTCTTCAATAATAAGGATACGCATTTTTTAGAGACTCATTTGAAAGATGACAACTTTGTAATGTGATTGTCATGCTTGAAATTAAGCAATTTGTTTAAGATTTTCAAAGCGACATAGAGGCGATCATTATGAAAAAATTGAACTGGCTGATGTTAACAGCCGTGCTATTCGGTAATAGTACTTTTGCACAGCCCCCTGCTTTGAATCAAGTTTATTCGTTAGATCTAAAAACCGCCCACCTTTTAGCTGAAAGTGCTAAAGAGGCATGCAAAAAATTAAATCAAAACATTGCGGTTGTTGTTGTAGATCGCGGCGGTAATCCTTTAACTGCCGAACGGCATGAGCTGGTGGGTCCGCATAATTTAATGGCTGCCGAGAAAAAAGCCTATACCGCGTTATCTACCAAAACATCGACCTTAGTTTTAAGCCAAAACAGTAACCAAAACCCCGATGCAAAAAATTTAACCACCGTAGCGAATTTACTTTTGTTAGGCGGTGGCGTACCTGTCCGTTTTGAGAACCAAGTAATCGGAGCAATTGGCGTTGCGGGTGCTGGCGGTGCACAAAATGACAATCAATGTGCAAGCAAAGCCATTGAAACCGTTTTTAATTCATAAGGAGTTAGTTCAACATGACAAAATCATTTATTGCTTTATCTTCGTTATTTATAGCTTCGGCTACATTTGCACAAACTAATCCGCTGAGTGTGCATGTGTTAAATTTAGAAACGGGTTTACCCTCTTCTCAGGTTGAAGTCGTTTTAGAAAAAAACACCAATAACCAGTGGGTAAAACTCAACCAGCAAGTGACTGATTCAAATGGCCGTATTACTGCACTCTATCCAGAAAATAAAAAACTAGAGCAAGGGGTTTATAAAGTTACCTTTAAAACTGAAGACTGGTTTAAAAAGAACAAACAGCAAACGTTCTTTAGTGAAGTACCCGTGATTTTTAAAGTGGACGGCAGCGTAAACCACTACCATATTCCGTTACTACTTAGCCCTTACGGTTACTCAACCTATAGAGGCAACTAAAATAAAAAAGCCTTTATCTGTTTTTAAGCAGATAAAGGCTTGTGTTAGAAAATTTTACTACGAACAAACACCATTCGTGATCACTATTTTTTTATTTGAATCTAATGCCACAATTGAAGAAGAAACCGAATTAATAATCTGGCCCATCGCCTCACTTGAAGCACTTACAATTGCATCCATTTTCTTAGCTTTCTGATCAATTGGCTGTTTAAACGCAACTCTACAATTGAGCTGAGATCCTGCATTGGTAATGACTTTTGGATTAGATGACTCTAATTGAGTTGGGGGTATTTGACGCTTTACCACCCAAGACACCGCAATATTAATATAGCTTTTATCAACAATATCAAAATGAGAAAAGTCTGTAGAAACTCGATATAAAGGCTGATTGTTTCCAGCAAGCCCACTGCTATAACTGTCAATTGCGCCTAATTTTTGCTGTAAACCTGCCGACAGAGTATCGCGTAATTGTGTACTCATAGTCGATGTCCAGCGCTCATTGTTTAACACCGTAGACTTGCCACTACTGTCTTGTAGCACTAAAGGCGCACGGTCTAAACGGTCTGGAAGACCAACTGGTAGAACTTCAATAACTCGAATACTTGAGCTCACTGCCGGAGTTATTTTAGGACTAATCGTATAGTAGTTCGGCGTTGGTGAACTCGAACAGGCCGTCATAGCAACTACCGTAAAAAACAGACCGCTCCCAAGCAGCCATTTGGCTGCTTTAGGATGTTGAAAAGATAGAGTGTTTTTATTTTTCATCATCGGCCTCTGGTGTCTTACCACGAATAATTGATTCAGGATGTTGCTCAATATAATCTGCCATGAGCTGTAATGAAGCTGCTGCACGTGTCATTTGCTGCAATGCTTTACGTACGTCTTGTTGTAACGGCGCATCGCTCGACAAAATAGACTCAGACGATCTTACAGTTTTACGAACATCGTCCAAAGTTGCTTGTAAACCAGGTGCAACTTTACCATCTAACTGTTTAACCAGCTTGTCGGTAGACTCAATAGCTGTATTCATATTCTTAAGCGTTTTACGAACATCTTGCCCAATTTCAACTAATGGGAATTTAGTTAATTTATCGGCAATTTGAGAAACCTGTGCCTGTAAGCCACTCAACTCTGTTGGAGTGGTTGGAATCACCACACGGTTATCACTCAAAATTTGTAAGCTAGCTGGTTTCGCTTTAGGGAACTTATCTAAAGCAATATAGTTTTGGCCTGTTAAGAGGTTGCCCGTTCTCATTTGCGCACGCCATCCATGCTCAACAAAATCTTTGAAAATGTTGCTATTTGGATTGAGTGCCTGTCCATTTTCAACACGTGACGGATAAATGACCGCCTCAACGCGCATACGAATTTGCTTATAGTTATTATAGAACTCCGCATTAATCGATTTAACATTACCAATTTCAATACCCATGAAATCAATTGGCGCACCAGCAGCTAAACCGCGAAGTGAATGATCGAAGTACATAATCACGCCACGTGGCTGACCATCCGGTTCTTTGAGCGCATCGGATTTTGAGTCCCAAAGATTAAAGCTGCTCTTATTGGCCGCTACAGTCGCATTTGAGTTTTCAGGGAAACCAAAAGCAATACCGCCAGCAACAATACTTGCAAGCGACTGAGTATCTAAATTAAAGCCTGAAGCATTCAAACTCACATCTATACCACTTGCCTGCCAAAAGCGTGTGTCTGTTGTTACAAACTTATCGTATGGTGCACGAATAAAAGTCTGAAGCTGCACACTTTTACCGTCATCAGCTAGCTTATAAGCAGTAATTTGTCCGACGTTAATTCGACGGTAATAAATCGGCGACCCGATATCTAAAGATCCCAAGTCATCGGCTTTCAAAAAGAATTCTTTACCCGGCACATCGGAAGTAATCACTGGTGGTATTTCTAAACCCGTAAATTCAAGTTTTTTCTCGGGTGACTTACCGCCATCTACTTCAATATATGAACCTGACAATAAGGTGTCTATGCCTGAAACGCCACCTGTCCCAATACGTGGTCGTACTACCCAAAAACGTGAATCTTGCGCGGCAAAGTTGCTGGCATTTTTACGTAAATCAATTCGCGCAATAATATGCGAGCGGTCATCGGCTAGATCAATTTGCCGTACAACACCAATATCAACCTGCTTATAGCGCACAGTTGTTTTACCTGCAACTAAGCCTTCTGCTGTACGAAAAGATACTTCAATTGTTGGCCCATTAGAGAGCAACGCTTTCACTGCAAGTGAAAGTGCAATTAAAAGTGCAACCAATGGAACTATCCAAATTAATAGAGGTTTCCACCGATTTTTCTTTTCTTGCGGTTCTGGTAAATCATTCATGTTTTCCAGTTCAACATCAGTCTCATGATGATCTGATGTACCGCCGTTTGTTTTGTTTTCAGACATACTCATTTTTCTTTTATTGACTGGGATTAATGGAATCATTATTCAAGGACGAATGCTCTGCCTGAATAACTGTGGTTTTTTCCGAAGAAAAATCATTGGGTTTATTGGTATTTTGGGATGCGTAAAAATTATCCCAAATAATACGTGGGTCAAAACTTAAAGATGCAAACATGGTTAAGACTACAACTGCACCAAAAGCAATTGAACCTGGCCCTGCTAAAATAGTCGCAAGCGATTGAATCTGAATAAGTGCAGTTAATAAAGCGACCACAAAGACGTCAATCATAGACCAACGTCCGACAAACTCTACAATTCGGTAAAGTTTGATACATTGCTCTGGTGAAAATTTCCAAGCTGCCGATGACTGTATATATACAACCAATAATAGGAAATACAAAATAAATAGCTTAAGCATCGGAATAAAAATACTGGCCATGAAAATGACCACCGACACTAAATAGTCTCCATTTTGCCAAAAATAAATCACACCACTCATGATGGTGTCTTTCTGGCTGCCTAAAAGTGAATCGGTTATTGTCATCGGCAGTACGTTAGCCGGTATATACAAAATAGTCGCAGCAACAACTAAGGCAAAGGTCCGGTTTAAACTTCCCTGTTTGCGCTCATGCAGTACACTATGACATCTAACGCAGCGTAAAACTTTATTCTTTTTAGCAGCGACTACTTTATCTACTTTTGATGAGTTTAATAACCCACAGCAGTGACACAATATCAGCGATAGATCTTTGGCTCGTGGATATTGCTTTAGAACCATATCGGTATTTTCGGCCTTGAGTGCAGTCACTTTTTTTATCGTTTTCATAGTTGTGACCTATCAATTTCGTTCCATATATCGCTCACCTTTATGGACGTAATATAAACCATCAATAGGCTCAAGACCGCAAATGCCCACAAGGCAATTTCTGGAATAACAAGCACCATACCCATTAACTTTACAAGGGTGACCAAAATTCCAATCAGGAATACCTCAACCATTCCCCACACTCTCATAAAATAAAGCGTTCGTAAGGCAACTACTAAAAACTTTGGTCGTCTTTTAAATATACTGACCGTACCCAGTACATAGGCCATTAATAACAAATATGAAAGTGGCACAATAAACGTGGTAATTAAAATTAAGACACCGACAAAAGCCCGATCATAATGAAACATGACCCATACGGCACCCAATAAAGTGGTTTCAGATATATTCCCTTGCAGTTCAATCTTTACAATCGGAAAGCTGTTGGCAATAACAAATACGATTAAGGCCGTTAAAATGAGGGCCAATAAAGTCGTAAATGGCTTAGTATGCCGATAAAGCTCTGCACCACAGCAAACACAATAAGCTCTTTTTCCATAAGCAAGCGGAACTCTACGATAGACGGTATCGCACTCCTCGCAACCTGCTAATTCTTTAAGCTTCATAGGCATACTCTAAGGGTTATTCTTTAACTGTTTTACACAAACTCTTTTATTACTAAGTTAAATTAAAATATAAATCAATCTAAAAACTATACTGGGCAATACAGATTTGACAATAAAAAATTACCGCAGATGCTGTTCAATATATTGTTGAAACTGCTGAATAATATGTACTGATTGTGTGGTGGAATTGAAATAAAGACCAAAGTTTAAAGTCTCCAGTTCAGGCAGTACATCAGTTTCTATGGTCTGAATATCTAGTGGAATTTGAAAACATGATCTTAGACTAATGCCAATCCCCGCCCGTATAGCAGGCCATAGCCCTTGGACTGAGTTACACTCATAAGCAATATGCCAAGCAATACCCTTTTGCTCAAGTACCTCAATCGCCATTTGTCTTAAAATACAAGGTTGCTGTAATACCACAAGTGGTATGGAGGCTCTATTTTCAATGATTTGCAAGATATGGGGATGAGGACAGAATAACCATTTTGTCTCTACACTTTTAAGCTCATGAAAGTTTTCAATTACTGGTTTTTGCTGCCATATAAGTGCTAAATCAAGCTCTTGCTTTTGTACTTTATCAATCAAGTTAAGGTTGCGGTCAACCCGAATTTGAAACTGTACGTTTGGATGCTGCAACATAAACTGAGCGATAAGTTGCTGTAAGGTTCCTTCAGCAAAATCTTCTTGTAAACCAAAACGAATGACTCCACTCGCTTGAGTCTGATGCAGCTTTAAAAGCACAGTATCGTTCAAAGCCAACATGTTTTTTGCATGGCTCAACAATAATTCACCACTTGGGGTTAATTCTAATAGCCGCCCCTGTTTTCTAAGAAGCTGGCAACCTGTTTGTTGCTCTAGCTTTTTTAATTGCGCACTAATTGCGGCAGGTGAACGACATAAGTGTTGTGCTGCTAGCTGATAACTCCCAAGCTCGATTCCTTTAACGAATGCGCGTAAGGCATCTAAATCAAGATTGGTTGGGGGTTTAGTATAATCATTCATAAAAACCGAATTATTAGTTAGAAAAGTTTTGATTTTTTTAACTATACCAAAATGCCATATTAGCAACAACAGCATCAATGTTGAGTTCTAAAATGTTCAGAAAAATTGATATTCATAATTTGGAAATGATTTCGCCCAAACTTTATGAGTTCGGCAAAGACTATTTATTTGCGGATATCTGGCAAAGACAGATAGTTGATACTCAAACACGTTGTTTTATTACGATCACTGCGCTTGTTTTACAAGGGCGTTATTCACAGCTCGAATGGCATATAAAAAATGCCTTAACTAAAGGCATCACGAAAGAACAAATTATTGAAGCCATTACCCATATTGCTTTTTATGCAGGCTTACCTACGGCCATTTCAGCACTTGAACATATGCCAGAGGAGATATGGTCATGCCCATGATTCGCTTTACAACCAGTTATGCATATACAGATCATGAAAAAGCTCAGATATCGAAAATTGTGCAGACTTGTATGGAAAGTTATTTTGATACTCCCCCAAATGATTGCTTTCATTTCTTTGAGCACTTAGCTCAAGGCAATATATATGTTGATCCTGATTACTGGGTGGAATCTTCCCGCACTGAAAAATTCATGCTGCTATACATCACTTCTGGTAAAGCCAGAACAGCTCAGCAAAAATCAGATTTAATGCAGCATGTAACAGCACAGCTCCATCAAAAATTTAAGATTCCAGAGCAAGATATCATGTTTGTGATTGTGCAAAATAGCCCAGAAGATTGGTGCTTTGGTCATGCGCATCGAGCAGATATTTACTTAAAAATGTTAGCTTCGAAACAGTAATTTCAAAGTTTTAAATCGCTATAAACCACTATTTTTAAGGTAATAAATATTTTTAAATATCAAGCTTCCATAACACGAAGCTTTTTATTTAAAAATGAAAATTCCTCAAGTTGAGTTTATATTACTTCTTTAGAATAAGTCTTATTATGAAGATTTATTTAAATATATTCTAAATATATTAAACTTTAAATTATGCTATCTAGTTAACAGAAACTCATTTTTAAGTAGATTGTTTTTTAATTTGAATAAAAACCATTACTTAAATGACAGCAAAAATATTAAATCAATATATATCAATAAATTATAGAGAACATATGCAAAAAAAATTAATTCAAAGACAATTTTATTTCATAAAATATTCTTTATATTATTGTAAAAAAATTTTTACCTTGCATTCAAAATCAAAGCTGATTTAATCACTCAGAATTAGTGACATACATACATCACAAGTACTTTAAACGACTTATTTTCTATAACTAAACTTAAGAAAATCATTAGACTTGAAGGTTTGCTTAAGTAATTTTCATATAGTATTTTAAAAATGAAAAATAAATAAATTTATATATTAAAGATAGATCTAATAATAAAAGTGAGATCAAAATGATTGAATGGTTACAAGGTGTTTTAAAACATAGCCCCGAAATATTATTGTTCTTATCACTCGCAATTGGCTTCTGGATTGGACAGTTCCAGTTTGGAAAATTTCAGTTTGGTGGAGTCGCAGGCTCCCTACTTGTAGCAGTCGTTCTAAGTCTTATCGGTGTACCTGTTGATAACGGCGTTAAAGCAATTTTATTTGCACTCTTCATTTACGCGGTAGGCTTTGAAAGTGGACCCCAGTTTTTTAAATCACTCGGGCCACAGTCTATAAAAGAAATTCTTTTAGCCGTATTTATGGCCGTGTGTGGTTTAGTCACCGTTTTAGTTATGGCTAAAATATTCCATCTCGATAAAGGTTTGGCGGCCGGACTCGCGGCTGGTGGTATGACTCAATCTGCGATTATTGGTACTGCCGGAGATGCTATTTCCAGACTTGATCTGCCTCTGGCTGAGATTCAAAGACTTCAAGCAAATGTCGCGATTGGCTATGCGGTGACTTACATTTTCGGTTCTTTGGGCGCAATCATTGTATGTGTAAATATCTTGCCTAAATTTATGGGTAAAGAAATTCACGACGATGCTTTAAAAGCTCAAAGTGAACGACTTAAAGGTGCTTTTGAACTCGCACCGGGTCAGGAACTGGCAATGCCGGAAATTGTTGGCCGTATTTATAAAGTTAAACAAGCCAATGGGCGCACTATTGCGGAACTTGAAGCAAAAGAAGCAAGCATTACGATTGAACGGTTAAAACGTAAAGATCAGTTTATTGATGTTGCTCCTGAACTCACCTTACAAACAGACGATGTGGTATTGCTGGTCGGTCGCCGTGCCAGTGTCGTTTCCGTAGCCGAGCAAATCGGACCCGAATTGCAATCATCGCAGGGTATGGAAATGATTATGGATACCAGCGATGTCATCTTAAGAAATTCCAAATACATTAACCGCACCTTAGGTGATATTAAGTCCAATACTCCAGCCTATTTGAAGCACGGTATTTATGTACTTGCGATTAAACGTAACGATGAAACTCAACCTTTAAGTGACGACACCATTTTAAAACAAGGTGATGTCGTTACTGTCTATGGTACAAAAAGTGACCTCGATCGTTTAGTGAAAGAAGCTGGTAAAGCCTTACCTGAAAGCCTAAAAACAGACTGGATTTTTCATGGTGCAGGTCTTGTTGTTGGTTTAGTGATTGGTCTTTTTGTGATTCGTTTAGGCGATGTGCCATTAACGCTTGGCGCTGGCGGTGGCGCTTTACTATCGGGTCTTCTATTTGGTTGGATTCGTAGTCGAAATCAGGTACATGGCAATATGCCGTTAGCGGCTTCACAGCTTCTTAAAGACTTAGGTTTGGCAGGCTTTGTTGCAGCGGTTGGCTTACAATCAGGTTTACAGGCCATTCAAACCATTAAAGAAAGTGGTCTTTCACTCTTTATGATTGGAGTAGTTGTAACACTGGTTCCGTTGCTGCTTTCTATGCTGTTTGCTCGTTATGTTCTGCGTTATAGCAACGTTGCGGTAATGGCTGGAGCGCTATCTGGTTCACGTAGTGCAAACCCAGCTTTTGGTGCCATCTTAGACAAAGCAGGCAACTCAATTCCGACTGTTCCTTTCGCAATCACCTATGCCCTCGCAAATGTGTTCTTGACCTTACTCGGACCACTGATCGTAGGCTTAGCCTGATTTTATACATTGAATTAGAAATTTTATTCATCTCACTATAATTAAGGAGACGTCCCATGGGGAAAGTCGATTATTCTAAATACGCAAAACTCAGTCCGTTTGAACTGAAAGATAATTTAATAGAATTAGCTCAAAGCCGAACTGACCGCATGATGTTAAATGCTGGCCGAGGCAATCCGAACTTTCTTGCGACTATCCCACGCCGAGCATTCTTTCAACTAGGTCTGTTTTCGGCAACCGAATCCGAATTTTCGTTTTCTTATATGCCAGAAGGTCTAGGTGGCTTCCCTCGCCCTGTTGGACTCCAGTCACGTTTTGACAGCTTCATTTTGGAAAACCGCGATAAACCGGGCGTTGTCTTTTTAGGTAAAGCCGTATCTTATGTACGCGACCAATTAGGCTTAGACCCAGATCTTTTTTTACTTGAAATGGTTGAAGGTATTCTGGGCTGTAACTATCCCGTACCAGACCGCATGCTTCGAGTAAGTGAAACGATTATTAAAGAGTACGTCTTACGAGAAATGGGCGTACAAGGTATGCAAAAAAGAGACTTAGATTTGTTTGCTGTTGAAGGCGGAACAGCCGCAATGGCCTATATTTTTAACTCATTAAAAGAAAATAAAATTATTAAAAACGGCGACCGCATTGCCATTGGTAGTCCTATTTTTACACCATATCTGGAAATTCCGAAACTTAATGACTACCAACTTGAAGAAGTGCTCATTGAGGCAGACCCTAAACTCGGTTGGCAATATCCAGAGTCAGAGCTTAGAAAGTTAGAAGATCCGTCTATTAAAGCATTCTTCCTAGTCAACCCAAGTAACCCGCCATCGGTAAAAATGAGTGATGAAGGTCTTGCGATTTTGGCGGATATTGTCAAAAAACGCCCCGATCTGATCATTTTGACAGATGATGTTTATGGTACTTTTGCCGATAACTTCAAATCACTTTTTGCGATCTGTCCTGATAACACCATTTTGGTTTACTCATTCTCTAAATACTTTGGTGCAACTGGTTGGCGACTTGGGGTCATTGCACTTTCAAATAACAATGTGCTTGATAAACAAATTGCGAACTTATCGAAAAAAGAGAAGAAAGAGCTTGAAGAGCGCTATTCATCTTTAACTACAGACCCATCAAGTATTAAGTTTATTGACCGTTTAGTTGCAGACAGCCGTAATGTTGCCCTAAACCATACTGCGGGCCTGTCTACCCCACAACAAGTGCAAATGGTTTTATTTGCATTGTTTAATATGATGGACTCACGCCAAAGCTATAAAAAAGCGGTCAAATCTGTTGTACGTGAACGCGATGCAGCACTTTATAGACAGCTTGGTGTCGAGGTTCCAACAGATCCAAATGCTGTGGACTACTACACCCTTGTTAACCTTGAAAATACCTCACGCACTCTCTATGGAGATGAGTTTGCCGACTGGGTGATGAAAAATAAAAATCCGACCGAGCTATTATTTAGAGTAGCAGATGAAACAGGTGTGGTTTTATTGCCGGGTTCTGGCTTCGGTGTGCAGCATCCTTCTGCCCGTGCGTCATTGGCTAACCTAAATGAATATCAATATGCTGCTATTGGTGACTCTTTAAGACGCTTCGCAGATGAAGCTTATGCCGAATATTTAAAAACCAAAAAAGGAAAATAAGTACATATAAAAAGTGAGGCTCTAGCAGCCTCACTTTTTTACGACCTATTTATTCTTTATCTAGGTTTTACAAATAGTCACTCCACCATCGGCGAGTACAGCACTGCCTGTAATAAAGCTTGCATCATCACTTACTAAAAAGAGCGCCACCTTTGCAATTTCATCGGGTTCTGCTAAACGTTTCATCGCATGTATGCTTTTTACAAACTTTAGAACTTCTGGAGAAGGTGCCGCTTCTTGACCCATTGAAGTATTTGTTCCTCCGGGTAAAAGTGCATTTACTCGAATGCCTGACGTTGCATATTCTGCTGCCATCACTTTGGTTAGACCAATGAGTCCTGCTTTGCTTGCAGCATAAGCCGCCATTTGAGGAAACCCGATATGATGACCAACAAAAGATGATGTAAACAGTATTGAGCCATAGCCCTGCTTTAACATGACTTTAAGCTGCTCTCTGGCTGACTGAAACGCACTGGTTAAATTACTCTGAATCACATGATTCCAATTGTCATCGGTTGTGTCGTGAGTCAGTTGATATTCTCCCAACAGACCAGCATTATTAAATGCAATATCTAACCTGCCATAATATTGCGTAGCCATATCAATTGCTTTTTGCATGGTTGTGGGGTCATTAAGATCACCTGCGATAAAGTGCGCAACGGCGCCGTCTCGATTCAAACTATCGCAAAGCTCTTTTAAAACACGCTCACGGCGTGCAACCAGAATAACTTTCGCTCCTTCGGCTACAAATAGCGACGCCGCACTTAGACCTATACCTGAACTTGCACCCGTAATAATAGCCACTTTATCTTTTAATCTGCTCATACTCACAATTCCATCTTTATTAAATTGATGGATATATTTTGAGTAACCCGAAAAAAATAGACTCTCTGATTCTTGCTGTTTTGAAAAAATTAATTTTATAAAACAGCCTACTAAAACAATTTTAGTTTCGTGCCAGTTCTGCTTCTTTCTCTAATAATGCACGTTTACGCTCCACGCCCCAACGATAACCAGAAATAAAACCATCATTTCGAACAACACGATGGCATGGAATAGCAACAGCTAACATGTTTGCTGCACACGCTCCTGCAACGGCCCGAACCGCTTTAGGTGAACCTATTTTTTGGGCTATATCGGAATAACTAGCCGTCTGCCCCGCAGGAATTTCTTTCAAGGCTTGCCATACTCTTTGTTGAAATGCAGTCCCTTGAATATCTAGTGGTAAATCTAATCCAATTTGTGGCGCTTCAATAAACCCGACAATATGCGCAATCAGTTGCTCAAACTCATCATCACAGCCAATTAAATCGGCTTCAGGAAATTTATCTTGTAAATCATTTAAAAGCTTTTCAGGGTCATCGCCTAGCAAAATTGCACAAATTCCTTTCTGGCTTTGGGCAACTAAAATGTCTCCTAAAGAGCACGCTCCTATGGCGAAAAAAATGCGTACCCCCTTACCGCCAGATTTCCATTCTTTCGCGGTCATACCTAATAGCGAATTTGAATTTTCATAGAACTGACTATTTGAATTAAAACCTGCATTAAATATTGCATCAGTCACACTGATATTTTCGTCTAGGTTTTCTCTTAGCTTTTTACTTTTATGGGCATCGGCATAGCCTTTAGGTGTTAAGCCAGTAATTTGCTTAAAAACTCGGTGAAAATGATATGCACTCATTCCTACATGATCTGCCACATCTGATAAAGACAAGTTTTCTTCATGTAGTTCGATGTATCTACACGCTTTCTTGATTTTCTCTACAAGCTTTGGATCGTGTGCATTTGAGAGTCTGTTTTGTATTTTTTGGCTTGCGCGATAACCATTTTTCTCGGCTTGCGCGACGCTCTCAAAGAAAACTACATTTTCTTTTTTAGGCAGCCTTTTTGTACTTGATGGCAGACAATACATACCTGAGGTTTTCACGCCATAAACAAAATATGCATCAGCTTCTGCATTACGATCAACAATTGCTTGCCATCTATCTTCGTCTGTTATCCACTGATTTTTCATTTTGCTCACCTCAATTGCAATTTAATATTTAATGACTTATTTTCGCAACTTTGTTGATAAGCAAAACTCTTGGTATTGCTATTTTAATCTTTTCAACGCAAAAACATTCCAATGCAACTTTACTCCAAGCACACCCAATAAAATTAAAGCTGCACCTAAAATTTGAGTATGGGTCAGAACATGATCAAAGAAGAAATAATCAATTACTATGGTCGATATAGGATAGATAAAAGATAAGATCGCAATGTTATTTAAAGGTATTTTCTTAATTGCCGAGTACATTAAATAGTAAAGAAATGCTGTGTGTAAAACCCCTAACCCAAGTACAAACAGCCATTGTTGGCCTATCGGTGGATTTGCAAAAACCGAAATAAACGGAGTCATAACAATCGCTCCACTTAAGGTTTGTATAAGCACAATTAATAAAGGCGGCGTGTTAGTTAGTTTTTTAGTCATTAGAACCGATATTGAATACAGTGTAGTAGCTATAAGAACCAAGCCTAAACCTGCTAACTCACTGGAGTTGACCGAGGCACTACCTAAACCAATAATTACAATTAGCCCAGCAAAAGCAACTAGGGTCCATAGCACATCATTTTTATTTAGCTTTTCATGAAAGACCAAAGCCCCTAAAAATAAAATCACAAACGGGTTTACGTGATAAACAATCGTGGCTAAAGAGATAGAGGTTTTAGGGAAAGCAGCAAACAGCAGAACCCAGTTAAAAATAATAAGTAAGCCCGAAGTTACCATTAGAAATAGTTCATTTTTGCCAAAATATACTTTTTTAAAATGACCATAAAACAAACAGATGGGTATTAAGCATAAGGCTGATATAAGGCAGCGGAAAAATACGATGTTTATTGGTGATTGACCTGATTTAATCACAAATAGACCAATACTCCCTGAAAGCAGCATCGCTACGACCATTTCAAGTGTGCCGACTTTTGTTTTTAACTTGTGTTCATCCACAGCTTTCTCCAATAGTTTTATATCGTTAATTATTCGGCTCATTTATGTTCATCTAATTGAGTAGATTTTTTTAAGGTAAATCTTTCTAGTTTCAGATATATAAAATTTAAATTATTCAGTTATTTAATATAAAAAATAATATATCTTGCTCATTTAAACTTTAAGAAAAAATAACTATTTAAGAATTTATCTGGAAAATAGAGACATACCGAACGATGTGCCAAATGAAGCAAACATCTCTAAAATTTGATAAATCTCATTAAATTAAACATTACATTTTTATAGATTAGATCATAATCCAAGATATGTGATTAAATACATACAGTTCTGTCTTTCTTTTGTTTAAATTTCAACCATATCGACTAGTCTAACAGTCCCTCTATCAACTAAAATACCAAGCTTAATTCTTCAACAAAATGCAATAAGCCCTTATGAATGCACAAATAAAATTAAAAAAACCATCAAAACGAGAAATTATTCTAAGAACAGCAACTCAGCTCTTTATTCAGGAAAGTTATATTGCTGTCGGTATAGACCGAATTATTGCTGAATCTGATATTGCCAAAGCGACCTTTTATAAACATTTTCCATCTAAAGAAGAACTGGTGGCCGCTTGCCTACAGGAACTAAAACTTGATATCCAGATTGCGGTAGAAGAGCAAATATCTGCACGATCAGTTCCTTTGGAAAAATTAGAACAACTCTATATGTGGTATATCAATTGGGTAAATCAAAATGGTGCCAGAGGATGCCCATTTCATAAAGCACGAATGGATGTAGGAAGCTTATATCCAACTATTCATGTCGTGCTAGATGAATATCGGAATTGGTTATTTGACACTACTAGTTCTATTTTTAAAGAATTAGAAATAAAAGATCCTATAACGCTCACTCATTTATTCCTCTCTCTCCTCGATGGCTTGATTAATGCGTCTGTTTGCGAAGAAAATCCAATTGAACCAGAGAAAACGTGGAACTATATCAATACTTTAATTGAGCTAGAGACAACTTAACTGGAAATCTAACCCTGTATTTTCTAACGAATTGAATTTAAGTGAAAACTTAATCTCATAAATATAAAATTTAATTTATTCAGCTATTTAATATGCAAATTAATTTTGACGTTAAATTTGTTTCTGGTTTAGTAGGTTCATTAAATATTCAAGTGATACCTATGGACCTCGATAGAAATGAAAATTGTATCGACTCTATAGTTGTTGATGAAATTGCTTTTTCACTCGTTGAAAATTTATTTAACCGAGATAAAGAAAAGTTTTTTCATTGGGGAAATACTTTTATAGACTCTGAAAATATCAAAGAAATTATAAAAGATTTGTATAAGCTTCATTCATTTATAAATCAGTTAGATAAATACGATAAGACGTTAAAGCTCATTTTCGAAAAAGAAACAAAATGGTTTGCAAATCACTTCAATTTTTTTAAACCACAAGCTCTCAACATGATCATAGAAATTACCAAATTTCTTGAGAGAGTCGAAAACAAATATGATGGCATTACCGTAATAGGTATTTAGCAACCCAAGCTGAATAGCTTGGGCAGCAATGAGTTGTTAGATTACCTTCATCAAATAGTAATCTAACAACTTAGTTTGTTCTTCAATTTTACCTGAACTTAAAAGCCTCAAAATTGCTCCATCTATCATAAATACCAACAACTCAGCTTCTGTATATGAAGCCATTTTTTTAGTTTCTGCTATAAGGCAGAAAATCTCATTTTTTAGCCAACGTCTATAACGCACAGCACTTTGGTAAGCATGAGGATAAAGTAATTTAGTTTCAAAAACCGCTTTAAACAGTAGGTAATAAGCGCTATTTAAGTCGGCATGTAAAAGATAAATTTGTCTGAGTTTATTAGTCAAAGTGGAATATTGGGTTGTTTCTAGCACCTCTCTTACTTTTTCCATGAGCGTTTCTTTTTGCAGTAACAGGCATATTTCAATAAGGCCTGCTTTTGAGTGAAAATAGTTGTAAAGCGTACCTTTTGCAATTTTGGTTTCTTTAGCAATCAGGTCTACGCCTACATTATGGAACCCATGTATCGTCATGAGTTGAATGGTAGTTTGAATTACATGTAGTTTTTTGGAAGATGTTTCTAAATTTCGCATAGTTTTACCGCTTAAAATAATTTTTTGTTGTATATAAAAGAGATATAAATACCCTCACTCTTAAAATGAGTGCTAAATACAGGCATAAGAAAGCCGCACAATAATGGTGTGCTCGCCTATCTCAGTTTTATTGTGGCTATGATTTTCGGTCGTAACGATTCTTAAGGTGTAGAAAACCTAGAGTCGATTAAACCGTTTTATAGACGTCTTAAGCGGTATGGGCAGAGAGAATTTGGCAAAGGCCAATAAAGAAGAATTAGTACGCATAGAGGACTCCTCATGTCTAAAGAAGTTCTACCGAATCACTGTCAAACGATTATGGTGGCAGAACGAGAGAAGGTTGACAGACTGGTTAGACGCCAGCACACCCGAGGGTGTCCCTCTCCCGTCCTACCGCTACGGGAGGAGACGAGGAGCTTACACACAAGACTATTCCTCAGAAGGAATAATTCTGATGTGGTCTAAATCAGCCTGTCAAAGCCGGCTGGCAATGTAGGCCAGCAGGCAAAGGATAGTGCTCTACCCTATTACAGTCAAGCATACAAAATGACATTTGTTTTAAAATAGATCATTAAAAAGTAAAGATAAATAATTAAAATTTATTGTTAAATTGGGGTTTATAAAGTGATGATCTGTACCGAAAACTAAAAAATATCAGCAAGGAGATACTCAGTCTAAAATTTAAACAATATAAAATAGATTGTTAAATCAAAGGCTAAATAATACCCTTTAATGTTAAAAAACAAGGCCTCTATTAGTTTTTAAAATCAATAATATAGAATCAAATTACTTCAGACTTAGTCACAGAAATACTTTGGATGAAATTTGCCAACCACATAATATACTCATGTTCGTTATCTAAACTAGGCAGCAGACTTAAATCTATTTTGATAACACGTTCTTTCATTGATCGATTTAAGCAGTTTTCGAAATCAATATTACTATACATTAACCTTAATTGATGGATAGCAGCTTCTTTTTTTATCTCAATTAGTAGCTTATTAAGATAGTCGATTCTCCCTTTATTAGACTGATTTTTAAAACTAATATTCCTATAAACACCTTCAGCAACATCAAAATATTTTTTTATATTATCATCCATAATTTTCTCTTTTTAACTTTAATTTCATTAAGTATGCATTATTCATCTAGAAAAGCATACTTAAGTTGTTAAAATATATTTATCAGCAACTAGTTAGAGAATTTTAAACAAAAAAATCAAGCTTATAATTTATATCACTAAATAAATTAAAAACTTATAAATTTAAATAAATTTTTCAAAAAATATTAATTTTTAAAGCTTAAAAAATAAAATATTAATTTATATGTTACATCCTGTATTTAACTAAATGGTGTTTTTACATATATATCAACACTCAAATCAATTTATAGAAATATTATGTCGATAACTAGCCTATTTCTAGAACATAATACTACATAGTGTTCTCACAACTACAGCAATGTAACTAAATTAAAGGTCTAGTATAAAGCTTCCTTACTACTATTATTAAAGAAGTTTAAAATGTCTGATTTTAAAGATTTTTCAAAAAAAGCAACGCAAGAGCAAAATAATTTCAACCCTAAATCAAATTCGGATAAAATTGAAAAACCTATTCAACCCACTGAAATTGATACTCCTTTACCAGAAAATAACAAGAAGGAAAATATACATTAAAATTAATTAGATACACTCTTTAATTAATATAAAAGCCCTATTTAATATAGGGATTTTATATTAAATATTTAACAAAATTCATTGATTTATTATCATTTTTCACAATTTCTTTTCACTCATCTAAAATCTATCAACTATTTTCACAAAGATATAAACCTATAATTTAATTAAATATTTTATTTCTTCTAAATCCATTTCAAAATAAATGATTACTTTTAGCAATATTTACCACTTATTCAATTTGGAAACTGAGTTAAATCCTTTAAGTTAAACTCTGGCTCTATATGTGTTTGGATTAGTAAAATCAGCTCTTCATTGACTTGTCTAATCAGCAGAGCCTGTAATCGACTATCTTCAATTTCATCAAGCAACCGAATAATAATATTTCTAAGCCATTCACACTCTAACTCCTTCTCAGCATTTTTTTGAGTTAGATATTTTAAAAGTTTATCTCTTTCAATTAATTGATCACTCATACCCATACCTGCAACCTACTTTATTTTTTATATTACAATCCCAAAAAGACAAATTCATTAAATTTCATGTATAGAGAAATTTAAAAAATATTTTATATTAATCAATTTACTTTCTATCATGCATTTTTAATTTTAATATTTTCAATATTTATCAAATATAATTCAATTTTCTTTTGAGCTTCAAAAAAGTCTATTTCTTTACTAATCCAAAATGAAAAAATTTGACCATTTAAATGAAAATACTCTTTAGTATATTCGGAGAAACTATCACAATAGTGATTCTCTACTTTAAAAAAGCTTTGATTATCATGTCTTTTCTGACCATTTAGTAGGCCACCAATACAAATATCCATTTTATACCAAAAATTATTTAAAATTGACTATAACACACATACGCTTATTGTTTTAAAAGAGTTGTTATTTTTGATAATTAAACGTTAACCAAAATATTTAAAAAATTGTTATATCTAGTTAAATTTAAAAGGAATAAAAATTTATAGCATATGATTTTTAATAAATTAACTATGAATAATATTAATTTTTTAAAATATTTCTTTTTAACGAGTGTAAATCTCTATATGCTGTAATGAACCACTTATAGAAAATTATTCCAATGGCCCAGCAGACCCAGCTACATGAGCTAAACGCCCGAATTGAATATTACTCTACAAGAACAGACTATCCCTTACGTAGAATTTTGATTGGTTACCGGGCCTATGCAAAACTCATGCTATGCTCATCTTTCTCAGATGAAGTTATGAACTCCGCAATTGATCCAAACAAACGAAAATATAAAAAGTTAAAAATCAAAGTCACCAAAGATGATAACCAACTCGATCTTGAATAATGAAAGCAAAATCTATCAATAGAACTTTGCCTCACTGAAAGGATGAATTTTAAATTGTCTGTGCAACCACATGTATTGTGATTGAGGTAAATGGTATAAAATTAAGCTGATGAATCCGTCTATTTTAATTGATATCCCCATATTTCATTCATTACACACCGTCACTGACAAGTGCCAGCAAGCAAGAAATTACTCAACCTTATAACAATCAATTAGATAAAATAATATTTGTTTTAAATTAGAGCATTAAAAAATAAAGATAAATAATTAAAATTTTATAAAAATCATAAATTATATTAGTAAATTCAAATAACTACATAAATAATAAATTAATAAAAACACATCACTGGTGAGGTAAATATGTAAGTTTATCAGGGCATTTCTTCTTCAAGTGGTTTACGGGTATATGGTATAAATTCTTTTTTGATTGCTCCAAATAATTGAAAATTTTGCTTAGCCATATTTAAACTAATACCATTTGCTCCTCCCATATAATCAGGATCTTCGTTCTGAACATTGTCATCTTCCCAAAAACAAACTGCACAGATATCGAACGAACCATACGGCAACGCATCAAATGTAAGATAACCACAGCAAGGGCATGCGTAAGACATTATTTTCTCCTATCTTTATCTATGTAGACTTATTCAAATATGAACTTGCAAAAAAGCAGCTAAGGTAATATTTTAGAGTAATTACTCTAAAATGAGATTTAATAATGAAAAGTATAAAAATTGGTTCATATCAATGGATGCAAGCTACTAATGGTCAACTCAATTTCAAAGAAAAAATTAAATTAATTCAAAAAATTATGATGCCTAGCATCCTGAATTCTATAAAAATAAATTATTATAGATTTCAAACTAGCAATGATTTTGATATGGGAAAAATTGTAATACCAGATACTCAAATGATTAAAATCGCACTTGAAGAACTAGAATCAAAAGCAAGTCTATCTATCTACAATCATTCATGGCGAACATACTTTTGGGGAGCCGCGCTAGGCAATTTACAAAAAAGACACTTTGATCATGAATCACTCCTAATAGCTTCACTTTTTCATGATATTGGTCTAACTGAACAACATATTCATGATAAAGGTTGCCAATGTTTTACGTATGAAAGTGCTAAACAATTTGAGAAAAAGGCAAAAGAATATAACTTTGATGAGAAGAAAAGCGAAGTGATTAAAGATGCTATATGTCTTCACATGAATGGATATATAGATGAATCTGATCCAGCGGAGGTTATTCTATTACAGCAAGGAGCATCTTGTGATGTGATCAGTGACAATCAATATAGACTGCCCTTATCATTTAGAAATGAAATCTTAGAAAAATACCCTAGAAAGCAATTTAATAAAGAATTTATTGAACTTATTAATCTAGAAAGAAAACATATCCCTAATTCAAGGACAAGTTTATTGTCTAGACTGGGCTTACCAATCATGATTAAGTCAAATTTATATAAAGAATAATTAAAAGTTTAAGTCATGAGAAACTTCAAATTCTTAACTAGAAACTTCAATTCATGGCTGTCTTATCTTTCTAGTGCGAATAGATTTTAAATTTATGCCATTCCATAACTACATGTTAAAAATGGCTATCAAAACATGACTTAAACAATTCAAATCACTATACTTTTATAAGCAAAACTTGCTTAAAACAAAAAAGCCAATTCATTCGAATTAGCTTAATTACAACGGACCAGCTTTACTTGAAAATTGCTTTTTGATTTTGTTGTTCGCAACAATCTTCATCTTTTCTTTTTATAAGCTTAAATTAGCTGTTCATTATGACAAGATGATTAAAAAAAATCGCCCGAAGGCGATTAATGAAAAATTGTACCTATTAAAACAATTTTACTTTCCCATCTTTTTTGTAAAAGCTTGAGAGTTAAAGTATTCGGTTATTTCTTCACCCTGATTTTCAGTTTTTTCATCTGGCAAAGCCACTGAATCAAACTCTAGTCTTAAACTAATAAACTCAGGAATAAACTTCTTAATTGGAGGTGGAGTTTTAGGTCCGCCTTCAGTAATTTTTTCAATAAATCCCGCCAACCATAAAACATACTCATTTTCATGATTGAAATGCGGAATTAGGCTCACATCTATTTTTACATTACACTCGTTAAGTGGTTTGCTAAATAGTTCATTAAAATCAATATAGTTGTACTTAAGTTTAAATACAGTTCCAACGATTTCTTTGCGGATAAATGTCATCAGATGATTAAGATTTTCAATGGTATCTTCTGTGAAGAGATCATTGTCTTTAACTTTCCTATACACACTTTCTGCAATCATCAGATATTGAGGCATTAAAGTATCCTTATTTACTAAGTGGTATTTGGAGTGCTTTTTAGGTAAGTATGATTTATGTTATGTAACAATTTGTAAATATATGAAACATCATGTAAGTATTGTTTGTTTTAAGTTAATATGTATTTCCAATAATTTTCTATTTCTTGCACCATCTTTATTTAAATTATTTTTTGTTAATAAAATCAATTAGATAAATTTTATTTTTTAAATTTCATCATTTAAATGTAAATCTAAATGATTCAAAAAAAAATCTAAATTTTTATAGTTTTTTGGTCTTAGTAAAGCAAAACTAAGACTTAAACATTCTATCTAAAAATGAAAAAATTCATATATTTAATTAAAAATGAAAACTATATCACACTTCAAGCAAATTAGTATTTTGAGTACATATTCCACTAAGCCTGTAAGTCTATTATGCTTGAATTAACGAATTGTTAAATATGTATGATGGAACAGCAAACTTTATTACAAGAACTGAATTCTCTCATTGAATACTATTCAAAAAGAACTGATTGCCCACCTACGCGAATACGCATCGGCTATAGAGCATATGCAAAACTCATGCAGTGCCCGCCCTTTGCAGATGAAGTAATGAACTCGGCACTAGATCCAAATAAACGTAAATATAAAAAGATAAAGATTAAAATTACCAAAGATGATGATCAATTAGAGCTTGAGTAAATTTTTAAAAACTAATGACTTCATTCAAAGAAAAAAAGCCCATGAACTGAGCTTTTATCTTTTATACAAAACAGCTTTTAAAACTCGACTTGTACCGTAACAGCCGTTTAAGAATTTACCATACAAGCAGCAACTATTAATGCTGCAAGAAGTGATTTGTGCATGTTCTTTATATTCATAACCTACATATATTATGATTAGATTTGTAGAACAAAGTGAATCAAACTCGAAAAATAAAATGCGAACAATTTGTTTTATATATAAAACAAACTACTACTTACTGTTGTAATATTATTTTTATAATTTAATAAAAGGTATTTAACTTGTATACACATATTACAAAAAACCATATTGACTCATTTAAACTATTTTTATTTCCTGTAAAAATACCTAACTAAACATCCCCCCTACTTTATAAAAAACAAGGAAAAATACAAAGAAAATTAATATCAACAATCATATCAAGTCAGTCAATATGTTTTCAAATACAATTATTTATAATTCAGCTAAATCCCACAGTTGACATCCTTCATTTAAATAGGTCAGTTGACCCATTTAAACCAGAACCAAACAAAATAAAATAAGTCACCTGACCTATATTATTGTTTTTAATTAACTCATTTTACGTATATTAAAAAAATAATAGGTCACATGACCTAATTTTAGTTTAATAGAATTTAAATATTTTATTTATATTTTTCTAATTTCATGGTTTAGAATGCTTTTTTTTAAATAGTACTTACAGGCTGGATAATGATCAAAATTGATACCTTTGATACTATACAAATTAAGAAGTCCTTTACCACACTAAAAGGACAAGAAAGAATAAAGCAAATCTTAAAAAATGCTGAAATAGTTTTTCTAACCAAAGGTTATTCTGGCTTTAGTATGAGAGGAGTTGCTACACAATCAAATATTAGTTTAAGTACCTTGCAACATTATTTTCCCAATAAAGATATTTTATTACAGGCTTTACTTAATAAACTCATTTGTGACTACATACAAAGAATTGAAATTTTAATCAACTTAAATGCGAATGAACCACCTTTACATCGGTTTATGAATATTATTACCAATATAATATATGAAATAGAACAACCGATTATTACCAATACATTTAAGGAGTTTTTTTCAATTTCAGATCACTTACCTTATGTATATGAATCATTATCAACTATACAAAAGTATAATCTTGAACTTATATATAAGATTATTTTACCTATTCATAATGAAATATCATCAGAAGAATATAAAGAAAGAGCCATTATTATAATTACACAGCTCAATGGATATTTAGTTCAACATTCGAACAAGAATACAGATGAATGTTATAAAGAATTTCTAAGAAATATAGTTTTAAAGAATATATCAAGATTAGTGAGTGAACCATAAGATTAAAAACATAGGAGTCATTTCTCCTATGTTTTTAATATAAAATCAGAATATAACATTTCGATCACTTCTTGCATTACTTTAAAAATAAAAATGATTAAAAAACAGACTATAATTATTTTAGTTGAACAATAAATTAAATAGAAAGATAATAACTTTAGTAATGAAAATTTAACTTTTTAAAATTTTAGAGAACTTTAATGAATAATGCTAAAGCATTAAAACTTATAAACTTTGTGTTAGCCTTCCTGTGGATATATCAGGGACTTGTCCCTAAAATAATTTTTATTAATGTTGATGAAATTTTTGTGTGGCAATCAATAGGTCTTTCCTTTGAATATGCAAAACTTGCAGGCCGTGCAAGTGGTTTAGGCGAAATTATTTTTGGTTTATTGTTTGTATTTATAAACCAAAAATATATTCACTATTTAAGTATTTTGGGGTTGTTGGGTCTATTGCTTTTAATTGGTTCTCTCATACCTTCTACGCTTATCTCACCTTACAACCCTATCGTCATGAATATTTCGATGATAAGTTTATCAGTCATCTATCTGCTTTTATTAAAAGAGCAAACGACTTATTTGCATAAAACTGCTCAATAATGGCCTAAATTTTTTAAAATTATATAGAGATTTCAATGAGTTTATCAAACCGTGAAGTTGGATGTGTGGTGATTACCGGAGGCACTAAGGGTATTGGTTTAGCACTCGCCCACGCATTTTTAGAGCTTGGATGTTCGGTTGTGATCGCTGGCCGTAACTTAGAGTCTCTTAACCATGCACTTAGTTATTTAGAAACTCATTTCAATAAAGAAAAGTTCACTGGCCTATGCTGTGATGTCACACAAATATCAGACCTACAAAACCTATGGGATGTTGCCATACAGCATTTTGCTCAAGTAAATGTATGGATTAATAATGCAGGAAGCTGCCACCCTACCAAGGGCTTTGTTGACCTTCAATCTGATGAATTAAACGCAGCCATTTCTACCAATATTTTAGGCACAATGCTTGGTTCTCAAGTCGCTTTAAAAGGCATGCTCAAACAAGGTCATGGTCAAATCTTCAATATGGAAGGTTGGGGAAGCAACGGCGAATGGAGTGCTGGTATGACTGCCTACGCTACAACTAAAAGAGCGGTAAGTTATTTTAGTAAAGCACTTTATAAAGAGACTAAGTCGACCTCTATTTTAACTGGTACTCTCAGCCCAGGCATGGTGGCAACCGACTTGTTAGTTTCGTCTTGGACAAATGGCAACGTACAAAACTGGAAAAAGATGAAACGCTTATTTTTCTTTGTGATTGACCCACCTGAGGTTGTTTGTGCGTATTTAGCAAAACAAATTCTTCAAAACACAAAAACCAACCGACGCATCGCGTGGATGACCCCTTGGAAGCTTTTCCTTAGATTTTTACAGCCGTATTACTGGCGCAGAAACCCGGTTAAAGGCACGGCGTTAGAGCATCTATAGGTGGGTTTAATATGATTAACCAACTCACTTGATTAAATGACGGTTTGATTGGTAAACCCAGAGAATTTAGCAATTAGCTACTCTTTCCTCTAGAAAAGCCTCAGTAAGAGTACTTCTAAGAAGACTTATTACTGAGGCTTATCATTAATCAATACTCTCATTCTCCGAGACATTATCTTTATTTAAAATCTGTCCTTCTCGTTTTGGTCGAATCAATGGTGCAGTTGGTCTAGGGTGATGAGTATGGGTATATTGCATGCCCACTCCCGCATTTACATCATCTGCTGCAATTTCAGTTTCAAAACGCTCATTATCCAAATCTCGAATTTCTTCGGTAATTCTGTCTACTTCGTCTTCATCTACACCAAGCTCTTGCAAAATAACGCCACCAAACTTAATTGCAGACTCGAACGTTTCACGGATCATAAAGTCCACTTTTTGTTTGACTAAATGCAATGAATGCTCACGGTCATATGAGCGTACTAATAATTTTGCCAAAGGAAATTCGTGGGTCACGAGTTCTACGATTCTATTGGTTGTGTCCTTACTATCTACACAAACCACTATCGCTTGTGCAGTTGCAGCGCCAGAAGCATGTAAAATATCGAGGCGGCACCCATCGCCATAATAAATTTTAAAACCAAACTTTTCGGCGTTTCGAATCATGTCAGTATTATTATCAATAATGGTGACATCTACGCCTCTTGCCAAAAGTAATTGACTAGTTACCTGCCCAAAGCGCCCGAAACCAATCATTAAAACACTACCGCTTAGTCCATCCGCAATATTAATGTTTTCCAATGAAACTTTTTCTTTAGCTTGAGTAAACCGTTTAAAAATAATACCCACTATTGGAGTCAATACCATTGAAAGTACAACAATAGCAGTAAGGTTAGATTTAACGGTACTATCAATAACTTGAGCACTTAATGCAGCAGAGAAAAGTACAAAAGCAAACTCGCCACCTTGTGCCATAAGTAAAGCGCGATCTAAGGCTTCAGTATGAGGGCTTTTCGTTAATCGAGCGACGATATAAATCATGAGTGCTTTAGCAAACATCAGGGCAATTACACCACTCACAATGAGCTGCCAGTTTTGAACAACTACGGATAAGTCCAGTGACATACCAACCCCAAGGAAAAACAGACCCAGTAAAATTCCTCGGAATGGTTCAATATCGGCTTCAATTTGATGTCTAAATGTAGATTCAGATAGAAGTACACCCGCTAAGAAAGCGCCCATTGCCATTGTCAAACCACTGACTTGCATGAGCAATGCGGCACCCAATACAACCAATAATGCTGCAGCTGTCATGACTTCTCGGGCTTTTGCAGCGGCCAAGAGTCTAAATAATGGGTTAAGTAACCAATAGCCTGCCGCAATAAGTCCGGCAATTGCTAGCAAACCAATTCCAATGTTTTCTAAACGTGCCGATGTACTTTCGACAACATGATTTGGTGCCATAAAAGCAACAATAGCCAGCAATGGCACAATCAATAAATCTTCAAATAATAATATGGCTACAATTTTTTGACCGCGAGGTTGCGTCAAGTCGCCTCGATCGCCCAATAACTGCATGACTATGGCAGTCGACGTTAATACAAACCCTGCTGCACCAATAAATGCCACTTGCCATATAAAACCAAATAATAGTCCTACCCCAGTCAAAGCCAGTGCACAAATGATGATCTGTAGCGTACCAAGACCAAAAATTTCGCGCCTTAAGCTCCACAAATGTGATGGTTGCATTTCCAAGCCAATCACAAAGAGGTACATCACAATTCCCAATTCGGCAATATGAAGAATTGCAGTGGAATCTTGAAAAAAAGCAAAACCAAATGGACCAATAATTAAGCCCGCAATTAAATAACCTAATACAGAACCCAAACCAATACGTTTGAAAATAGGAACTGCGATTACAGCCGCTGCCAATAAAACCACTGGGGCAACCAGACTCATTGAATGTGCTTCTTCGCTCATACATTTCTCATTTTATTTATTTGCAATTCATTCTATGTGAAAAAGAGGTTTAGGGGCGATGCTTCGTGATGAGAAAACGTACCCATAAAAAAAAGCCCTTACGGGCTTTTTCTAATTAAGCAATAAATTTCAACATAAGCTGAATCACTGTTGCATTAATTAAGTCGACAAAGAAAGCACCACATAGTGGAACAATCAAAAATGCCTTATGCGAAGGGCCATACATGTTAGTAATAGCTTGCATGTTGGCAACAGCAGTTGGCGTTGCACCCATACCAAAACCACAATGACCTGCTGCCAAAACTGCCGCATCATAGTTTTTACCCATTACTCGGAAAGTCACGAAAGCTGCATATAAAGCCATGGTCAGTGTTTGCGCACCTAAAATAACCACAAGCGGACCAGCTAAGTCGGCAAGTTGCCAAAGCTTTAATGAAAGCAAAGCCATTGCTAAATAAAGAGATAAAGAAGCATTACCAAAAACATCAATCGCACGGTCGAAAATATCAATTTTCAACACGCTTTCTAAAATGTTTCTTAAAATTACACCGCCACCGAGCGCCCAAACGAAGGTT
Source organism: Acinetobacter genomosp. 33YU (assembly GCF_001990725.1). Lineage (NCBI taxonomy): Bacteria > Pseudomonadati > Pseudomonadota > Gammaproteobacteria > Moraxellales > Moraxellaceae > Acinetobacter > Acinetobacter genomosp. 33YU. The sequence goes on from NZ_LFZQ01000005.1 coordinate 120,697, forward strand.
GGCAACTCAAACCATGTTCCCTTACTAAAGCCTGTCATAAATTCAGCAAACGCTAAACAGGCTGCAAACATACCCAATGTAGTAATTGCATTATCGGCTGTAATTAAACGAACTTGATGCGGATTTTCAAACGGCGCGAGATCATCCGAATTTTGTTCAACATGCGTATCACGATTTTGAATTTCCGCATTGGTTTTTGCTTGAGCTAAGCCATAACGATTAATCAGCAATTTAGCTAATGGACCACCAATCACACCACCAATGATCAAACCAAAAGTAGCGCTCGCCATACCTAGCGCTAATGCACCCTGTATACCATGCTGAGTTTCTAAAATTTCACCCCATGCACCTGCTGTACCATGACCACCCGTTAAAGTAATTGAACCGGCAATCAAACCAATAAGTGGGTCTAAACCCAACAAGGTGGCGAGGCTCATACCGACCGCATTTTGCACAACGATGAACGATGCAACACAGACTAAAAAGATAACCAAAGCCATACCGCCTTCTTTAAGCTTCATAAAATTGGCACTTAAACCAATAGAAGCAAAGAACACGAGCATAAAGCTGGTTTGCAACTCACTGCTGAAAACAACGCTATATCCCCACAATGTGTGGACAAGTAAAGACACTACAGCAGCAACCAAACCACCCGCTACAGGTTCGGGGATATTGTAACGTTTTAAAAAATCAATCCGATTGACAAGAAAGCGGCCCAACAGTAGAACAATGACCGCCGAAATTAGTGTATAAAAACCATTAAAAACAAATTCCATATATACTACTTTCTAATTACATTTCTAATCGATTGTAAAATAATTATATTTTATTTTTTCATATGTAAAAAAAACACAAATAAACTTTACAAAATTACCCTAGCAATGCGTTTTTTTACTATTCTTAAAAATAGCTTAAAATTTTTAATAATTTAGAAAAATTTATCTAAAAATTATTATTAACTTATTAATATCAAAAACTTATATTAAAAAATTCATATTTTTATAGTATTTGTGACTTGATATCTTAAGCAAAAAATACTGTCTTTTAAGTCACTGAACTCCCCTATTTTTATCGTTAATATGCCTCAAAACCAGCTCGTTATTGCTCTGGGCAACATCTTTACAGGTTTTATATTTAATGAGTTTATTGCTTAAAGTTCGTCAAAATGTGCCGCAGGTGCAATCGCTTAAAACATCTCTTAAAAAACATGCTGGTCAGAAACTACCGCACATGCTAGCCAATGCATCAGATCTGTTTTTTAGAGGTCAGCAAATTGCCTTGTCAGGAAAAACGCCTTTTGATGTGATTTATAAGCATGAAATTATGAGCTTACGTCACTATAGAAATGAGGCTGAAGTTCCTACGCATAAACACCGCGTACCCTTAGTGATTGTTCCGCCATTGGCAGTCAACATGCTCATTTACGATTTATTCCCTACACGCAGCCTTATACGTTACTTTTTAGCTCAAGGATTTGATGTTTATTTAATAGACTGGGGCGTACCAACACTACATCAGGCAAAATATAATTTCGGTACTTATGTAAAAGTTTTTATGCCTGAACTGTTAAAGCAAGTCCGTGCACATAGTGGACAACAGCAGCTTTCATTACATGGCTGGAGTTTGGGCGGTGCACTTTCACTCTGCTATACCGCGTTATTTAAAGATAAAGATATTAAAAATCTGATTATTCTTGCTTCACCGATCGACACTCACAAAGCAGGCTATATGGGCAAACTCTATGGAAGCCTAACCAAACCTGCCGAATGGGTTCGCAAACACACACCTTTTCGTATTCGCCAACATGTACCAAGTAAAGTGTTCCATATACATGGCTGGCAAAACACTCTAGGTTTTAAATTAACTGACCCGATTGGCAACTTAAAAACTTATTGGCAACTTTTTAAAAATTTAGATAACCGAGAATTTATAGTAGACCACGCCACCTCTAGTTCATTTATAGATAACATGCTGGCTTATCCCGGCGGCGTGATGCGAGACATTATTCTCCGTTTCTGGATAGATAATGAACTTTCAACGGGCGTAGTTAAATTTGGTGAACTCACTGCCAATCTTAAAGATATTGAATGCTCTGTGTTAGCTGTGGGTGGTAGTACCGATATTATTGTGACCAGTGATGCTGTGAAGCCACTTATGGATTTAATTAGCAGCCAAGATAAAAGGTTTAAAGTTGTCTCAGGTGGTCATATGGGTATAGTTTCTGGCAGCCAAGCACCTATTTCTGTTTGGCCAGAAATAAATAGCTGGTTAGCTACACGTTCAAGTTAATTTACCCGTACATCAACACCGGTGTAGCCAATCAAACCTACACTGGTGAATATCAAATTTTGCAAAATTATTCTTTTTAATCACATTTATATTTCAATATATTTTATTCCAAAATTTTAAACCACCTTTATATTTTAAATATATAAATCTACAACAAGATAATATTACTTAGTGTCAAAAAATTATCACAAACACAAAAATCATAAAATTTATTTATAAAAAGTTTATTTTAAGAATAAAATATTTTATCAAACGTTAAAAAATAATTAATCAAAAAACCACATAGCAAGTTAATGCTTTTCTTTCAGAATGAATACCTTCTTAAAGGGGATGTTACTTTTTGTTATTTTTGTAAAGCTTACAACAATAAAATTTTGCAATAAATATTTGAAAAAAAGTACTTTAAAAAATTAAGCTTTGTAAAATTTGATCATTATTTAAACAAATGTAGGCAATGTCTCACAAACATGTAAGCTAAAGCTTACAACACAAGCGATTGTTTTTCCTATAATTAATTTCAGTACATATAAGCACTCTTTACTATTAAATAGAAAGCTGAATATTAATAAAGAGATCTGGAGAAAATGATAAAGTCATCTTTATTAATATAAAAACTCTCAATAATAGAAAAAGAATCTCAAAAATTAATATGTACTATCTTTCCTCTGGAAACAGAGGAAAGATATCTTTTAATTCTTTAGATAGGATATAGAAAATGTTTATCGCAAAAAATATATTTGTATATTTACTATCAATGTTGGCTTTATGCTTAATGATTATTCTTTTTAACTATCTAGGAATGAATGAAACCTTAAACCTACTCATTTCTTCGGCTCTGTTTGGAATATTTATTACGTGGTATTACAAAGGTAGCGGTCTATGTATTGCTCTATTTAGTTTTTTCTATTGGGCAATGTTTGTGATTAGTCAAAGTTTAGAAGTGATATGGATGCTCGCGACTTCGGTTATTGTTTATCTCGTAATGACGAAACTAGTACCTAAGCTCAAGAACATTCATATCGGTATCGCATCTAATAGTTAAAATGGGTTTACTCCCCGATTGACCATTCCAACTTTCTTATCTGTATTAACCTTAGTTTGCTCTGCAACTAACAATTCATTTAAAAAGTTTTTAAGATTTTGTTGATCTAGCGAAATTGGGTTAAAGGTATTTTCTCCCATCTTAAGAAAGAAAGCCTCAATATTTGTATTACGTTGTACATATTTCATTGACCAACGTTGAAAAGCGTTTTGGTCGATGGAATATGTGCATAACCATTTAACATTGTAGTGTCTTTCATCTTTTTGGATCTTTTCAAATAATTGCTCTACCACCTCTTGTTCGCCTTCTAAACATTGAAAAAATGCATTATCGGCATAATAAAGTACCCCACAAATCTCGTTTAGATCATTGAAATCACGAGCTTCAGTCAGGATATCACGCAAATCTTGTAGCAAATCTTCATTTTTTTCGTTTCGTTGGCTGGCATAACACAGTCGAACGTTCATAAGACTTCCGTGAAATATAAAATTTCATTACTAATTGAATTTTTAAATTAACACACCTTTCTTAGAATTACTTTATATTTCTTTCTTATAAAAATCATAACTTTAGGTATTTTTATAAAAAGCCCAAATTTCGTTCAAACTCCCAAGACTAAAAAATGTATTAAATCCCTAGTACTAGATTTTTTGTTTTTCGTGCTAAATATAGAGTACGGTTGTTGAGTTGTTTGAACATTACAAGTCGCAGTTTAGTTATTTTTTAATAAAAAAAAACCACATCGGGTGATGTGGCAAAAGATGTAACGCAATGAACACTAAAACAATCGGTGTAACAGAGGATATATATTAAGAATAAAAAACAATTATTAAAATAAACTTAATAAAATTACCATAATTAAAGATTTTCTAAAAAATTTGATAAACCTTGAGGTGCTCTGCCTTCTAAGCGACTGCTGGTTGTTACACGCACTAAATTACTCCAAGTAATATTGCAGCAATGTCTGGTCAGTTTTTCGATAAATAGATTATCTGTGATCACATATGTGACACCAAAGTAGGAACTGTCGATCATCTAGAAAGTAAAAACCAGTTAAAACTTACTCGTGATGAAAATGATTAACATCATCTTATTTCTACTTCTTGGATTGGTAAGGTAAAAAGCTCCTTTTTCATTAAGGAGCTTTTTATTTATAGCATTAAAATTTTATTTAATATTTTTATAAATTACTCTGATTTATAGCAACCGAGCTAGTTACTTTACGCTTTCGGGTCACAACCAATCCGCAAACCACTACAGCCAAAGTCACACCTAAAGATAAAGTTGTTTCATAACTATATGCTGGTGATAAGAACATATAAGCGAGCACACTTAAAATAATGATAATCACAAACCAAGTCAGCCATGGAAATAACCACATTTTAAATGGAACTTCCGCTCCAACTGCCTCTAGCTTATGTCTTAAACGTAACTGTGAGAACGCAATAACCAAGTACACCAGCAACGCAATTGACCCTGTACTTGAGAGCAATAAGCTAAATACTTTTCCTGGAAATACATAGTTAATAACACAGCACACTAAACCAATAAATGTTGAGGAAAACACCGCAATTGCCGGTACACCCGCATAATTCACTTTAGTGACTGCCTGCGGTGCTTCATTGCGTGTTCCTAAGCGGAATAACATACGAGAAGATGTATAAATTGCCGCATTCATACAGCTTGCTACGGCGATAAACACAACCGTATCAATGATAAGTTTAGTACCCGGTACGTTTAAGCTCATTAAAACGTATTGGAATGTCCCGTACTTCTGTAAGTCCGGTGAACGCCAATCGACAAGTGAAACGGCAATAAACATTGAGACCACAAAGAAAAGAATAATACGGTACAGCACCAAATTGGTGGCACGTCTAATTTTCTGTTTAGGGTTGGATGACTCTGCTGCGGCAATCGAGACAATTTCTACCCCAAAAAATGAAAACGCCGTAATTAAGATGGCAGATAAAATACCTCCCATACCGTGCGGCATAAAACCAGCATTGTTATATAAATTGGCAACACCGCTAACATTTTTAGCTAAAGGCCAAACACCTGAAATTGCCAAAATACCAATAATAATGAAGCCAATAATGGCAACGACTTTGACTAATGAAAACCAGAACTCAAACTCGCCAAAACTTTTGGTACTAAAAAAGTTGGCTAAGCTTAAGAACACAATAAAGCAAAATGCATAAATAGAAACTGAAACACCCGGAAACCACGAATGTAAAATTTCAGCCCCTGCGATGGCTTCTACCGGAATCGCAAGCACCCAAAACCACCAATATAACCAACCAATCGTAAACCCTGCCCACGGGCCAATTGCTTTACGGGCATAGGTAGAAAATGAACCAGTGTCTGGCTCTAAAACGGCCATTTCACCTAACATTCGCATTACCAGAAATACCATAATGCTGGTAATCAGGTATGCAAGAATGACTGCAGGGCCTGCTTTGGCAATTGCCGAAGATGAACCGACAAATAAACCTGCACCAATAACACCGCCAATACTAATCATCGTGATATGGCGATTTGAAAGTCCTTCGCCTAATTTTTTTGTTGTATCATTATTCATATTTCATTCCTTAAAAATATATCCATAAAAACAATCTATTACATGTCAAAATCCTACAGTTATGAAAAAAGGGAAAACTGCTGTTTTCCCTGATAGTAAAAATTAATTTAAAGTTGGCATTGAGAACTGTTTTGCTTCACGGACTTGAGTCGATGGCCAACGTTGTGTAATGGTTTTACGGCGTGTGTAGAAACGGACACCATCTGGACCATACGCATGTAAATCACCAAACAACGAACGTTTCCAGCCACCAAAGCTGTGGTAAGCCACAGGTACTGGTAAAGGTACATTAATACCCACCATACCCACTTGAATGTGACTGCTAAAATAGCGTGCTGCCTCACCATCACGGGTATAGATACAAGTACCGTTGCCATATTCGTGGTCATTAATCAGCTGCATCGCTTCTTGCATGCTATTCACACGCATAACTTGCAACACAGGACCAAAAATCTCTTGCTGGTAACTGGTCATGTTTGGTGTGACTTGGTCAATTAAAGTTGGCCCAACAAAGAAACCTTTTTCATAGCCTGCCGGTTTTGCATCGCGCCCATCTACCACAATCTTTGCGCCTTGCTGCTCTGCACTTTGAATATAAGCCTGCACTTTGTCTTTGTGCGCTTGTGTAATGAGCGGACCAAAGTCATTGCTTGCATCTGCATAGTTACCGAACTTTAATTTTTTCATTTCCTGAGTCAGCTTATCAATTACGACATCGGCAACTTCATCGCCGATAGCAACCGCAACCGAAAGTGCCATACAGCGCTCGCCCGAAGAACCAAAAGCAGCACCTAACAATGAAGTCACCACGTTATCAATATCGGCATCCGGCATAATAATCGCGTGGTTTTTTGCACCGCCTAATGCTTGGCAACGTTTACCTGTTGAAGTTGCTGTGCGGTAAATATATTCAGCAATTGGTGTTGAACCTACAAAGCTGACTGCCTGAATACGTGGATGATGTAATAAGGCATCTACCGCCTCTTTGTCACCATTCACCACGTTAAATACGCCGTCAGGTAAACCCGCTTGTTTTAATAGTTCTGCAAGGTATAAAACCACAGAAGGCGCTTTTTCAGAAGGTTTTAAAATAAAGCAGTTACCACAAACCAGTGCCATTGGGAACATCCATAAAGCCACCATGGCTGGGAAGTTAAATGGCGTAATGCCAGCCACAACACCTAACGGTTGGAACTCGCTCCATGAATCGATATCTGGACCGACATTTTTTGAAAACTCCCCTTTTAAAAGCTCTGGTGCGCCGCAAGCATATTCAACATTTTCAATACCGCGTTGTAATTCACCTTGAGCATCATGAGAAATTTTACCGTGCTCTTGCCCAATCAAAGCGCAAATTTTTTCGGCATTTTGTTCTAATAATTGTTTGAACTTGAACATGACACGCGCACGTTTAATAACTGGTGTATCACGCCATGCAGGAAATGCTTGTTCGGCTGCCTGAACTGCTTCATTTACCGTTTGCACATCTGCAATTTCGACTTCTTTACTAATTTCACCCGTTGCAGGATTGTAAACTGGCTGTTTTCTTGCCGTTTTAGATACAATTCTTCCTTGAATGAAATGCCCTAGCACTTTTTTGGCTTGTTCACTATGCGTACTATTTTCAGTTGAAACTTCTTCATAGCTAAAATCTTCTAGGCCATTTGTCATTGTTGTTACTCCTTACTACAATTAGTTTTCAGATCAAACTGTATTTTTCATTTAGTTCTTAAAAAGCATCTATTCCTGTTATAGAAGCCCATGAAATGTCTCTAAGCCTTACTTCACTTGATAAAGCGCATCACCCACGGCATTCATTAAGCGGTCCATATCTGCTTCTGTACTGTTAAACATTGGACCGAACTGAAGCGTGTCGCCTCCAAAGCGAACATAGAATCCTTCCTTCCAGAGTTTCATACCAAGCTCAAAGCCTCGAATGGTGGCATCGCCATCACGCGGAGCTAACTGCAACGCACCAATCAAGCCACAGTTGCGAATATCTAAAATGTGCGGTGCGCCTTTTAAACCATGCAGCATTTTTTCAAAACTTGGAGCCAACGCCGCCGATTGAGCTAACAAGTTTTTCTTTTCTAAAACTTCAAGCGCAGCTAAAGCGGCAGCGCAAGCAACTGGATGTGCCGAATAGGTATAGCCGTGAGTAAATTCAATGGCATGCTCTGGTAAATCTTGCTGCATAAAGGCAGAGTAAATTTCATGGCTTGCCACCACGCCACCTAAAGGAATAGCACCATTGGTGACTTGTTTAGCAAAGTTCAAAATATCTGGTGTGACCCCAAAATACTCTGCCCCCGTCCACGTTCCTAAACGGCCAAACCCTGTAATCACCTCATCAAAAATTAACAAGATGTCATGCTGATCACAGATCTCTCTTAAACGCTGTAAATAACCCGTTGGCGGCACAATACAACCTGCCGAACCAGAAATAGGCTCTACAATGACGGCTGCAATATTTGAAGCATCGTGTAGCTCAATTAACTTAAGCATTTCATTGGCAAGTTCTATCCCACCTGTTTCTGCACAGCCTTTGGTAAAAGTTAAATTTGGCTGCAAAGTATGCGGTAAATGGTCTACATCCATAAGCTGCCCAAACATTTTACGGTTGCCGCCAATCCCACCTAGACTTGTTCCCGCAACGTTTACCCCATGGTAGCCACGGGCACGACCAATCAATTTGGTTTTGCTTGGTTTACCTTTAATACGCCAATACGCACGTGCCATTTTTATAGACGTATCTGCCGACTCTGAACCTGAGTTGGTAAAGAAAACGTGTTGTAGTTTTTCAGGCATATGCTGAACAATTTTATCTGCCAGCTTAAAAGACAACGGATGACCAAACTGAAAAGCTGGTGAATAGTCTAGCTGACCTAACTGAGCACTTACCGCTTGTTGAATTTCAGGCAAAGTATGCCCAGCACCACACGTCCATAAGCCCGAAAGTGAGTCATAAATTTCACGGCCTGAATCATCAATCAAGTATGACCCTTTTGCACCGACAATCATGCGCGGGTCTTTAGCAAAGTTTCGATTTGCAGAGAAAGGCATCCAGTGTGCCTGATAATTTATATGCATATTATTATTAGGTTGAACAGCATCCAAAGTATGCTCTGAGTCGCTAAATTTATCCGTATCAAACATAACCATTCCTGTTTATTTTCAAATTATGGTTTGAGTGTACATAGCGACATAAGTTTGATAAATTCAAATTATCTTGAGTTTAGATTTAAAAAAACAAAACTAAATGAAACCTAAAAAATTAAATCAAGTTACTGATTTTGATATAAAACTTCTCAAAATATTTAAAACGGTTTGCGACTGTCACAGCTTTACATCTGCCGAAAGTATTTTAGGTATTAGCCGCTCTGCAATTAGTTTGCATATGAGTGATTTAGAAAATCGTTTGGGCATTCGACTATGTCAGCGAGGCCGTGCTGGATTTGCCCTCACCGATGAAGGACGGGAAATTTTAGAATATATTGAAGTGCTCACAGCAGCGATTGAAGACTTCCGCTCTAAAGTCAACCAAATGCATAACCGCCTTAAGGGTGAGTTTAATATCGGGATTATTAACAACCTTGTGACTATGCCTAAAGGCTATATCACCAACACCTTGACTCAACTTGCCGAAGAGCATGCCGAAGTTATTATTAATATTAGTATGAGCACCTTGTCAGATATTGAGTGCCGTGTGCTCGATAACCGTTTGCATGCAGGCGTTATTCCCCTTGTAACGCCTTTGTCTGGTTTAGATTATTTCGACTTATATAGTGAAAGTTCATTTTTATACTGCGGCAAAAACCATCCTTTATTTAACCAATGTAGTAATATTAATTTAAATGAATTAAAAAAATGGCAAGCTATTCTTCCTAATTATGCCATTACCTCGGAAGCAGCAAAGTTGCATCAGCTTTTAGATTGTAAAGCGACAGCAAGTGACCGTGAAGGTATTGCCTTTCTGATTTTAACTGGCAAATTTTTAGGTTTTTTACCCGACCATTATGCAAAAAAATGGGTTGAAGACGGTGTGATGCAACCTGTTTTAAAAGACAAAATGCACTACACTACCCCTATATGCTTAATTACTCATAAGGGTAAGAACCACAATAATATTTTAAAAACATTTGTAGATATGCTTGAGAAAAGAATCAGCAGTAGTTAAAAATATTTATATATAGATGTAAGAATATAGATTATTTATAAATAACAAGCCTTTTTATTTATAAAAACTTCACAATAAAAATTTACAAAATTAAAGCTCCCTAGGGGCTTTTTAGGTAAAAATGACTATGCAGTATATTTAAATATATTTAATATTTAACAAATACAACTTAACAGTCTGTTTTTAATAAATAAAAAATATATAATCACGCCCGCAAAGTAAACATAAATACTTAAGGTTTATTCATGAAAAAAATTTCAACTTTAGCAGTTTCTATTTCATTTATTATGTTAACGGGGTGCGGTGGAGGTAGTTCAAGCTCTAATAATACTGAAAATGTATCATCACAAGCTCAGGAACAATCTACTCAAAATGTATCATCGCAAGCTCAAGGGCAATCTACTCAAAATGTAAATAGTCTAAAGTGTGATAGAGGTATTCTCTTAAATTCTACGCTTTCAACCAATACAATTTTTGATGAAACGCTATATTCTTTAAATTATAGATTTAAGGAAATTTCTTCAGGAAATCCTCCAACTTCAATTCCACAACTTTATGCATATGAAATTAAAAGAAATGATCAAATGTTATATGCTTATCCAAAAGCACTTTACAATATAACTGCTGATGAAATTGAAAGTAGTTTGGCTGAAGATATCGTCCAAAGTTATGACCTTAACTCTTTCGGTCTTTTCACTAAAAAGACCTATCAAAAGCAAAATAATGGTTGGCCTTTAGGTTATGTCGTTGCATCCCAAGGCTCACAAATTACGACTGCTCAATTTAATGATAGTTGTAGTTTAAATTCAGATAATGTGAGTTACGACTACGAAAAAATTGATGTTTCAGGTAAAAAAATATCTGACATTTTCCCATCAAATATTTTAACAAGTCGACCAGAAAATATAGACTACTTATATATGAGTAATCGCTTTGCTGGAACACTTAAAAATAATCAAACAGCTTTTACGAGCTTATTGAATAGTAATGCGACTTTCCCAAGTGGTTCTTTTGTTTATGTACCGAAGTCTGTTATTTATAACAATACCGAATTTTATTTCTTTGATAGCTCACTCACTAGTTTCAAAACCGTAGCTGAATGGCAACAAGCTCTTTATCCAAAGGCCAACTATAAATTTGATACTGTTGCTGGCTACAATGTGACTTACTCTGTAGACAGTGCAGGAAACGAAATTTATTCGGGTGGTAAAGACCCTGCTATTGAAATGAATGGCAAAATTTACGATGGTGAATGGCAAGTTAAAGGTAATGTTGTTTCTGAAACATACGGTGAACCAGCAATTATGTCGACCACTAACTATGAAACAAAAGGAAAATTTGCTTTATACAATAAAGCGAGTTATGACTTTCTTGTTGCCCAAATCCAAACTTACTATAAGTAAAATTTAAAACCTGTATATCCCAAAGTACCTTGCCCATGTACTTTGGGATATTTATCTAAACCACACCAAGCCTTAGTAAAAAGTAATCCAGTATCTTCTCTGTTTCAGCCACATTGCAGTTATCTAACAATTGAATAATCGTGCCTTCAATCACATATAAAAAGAGTCTGGCCTCATTAAATGTTGCATCGGTTTTTAACTGTCTGAGATGGCTATAAATTTCATTGATAAGCCACATTCTATATCTCACTGCGGTCTGAAAAGCATTTGGATAGCTAATTTTTGTTTCAAAAATGGCCTTAAATAATATGTAATATGGCCCTTCTATATCGCTATGTAAAAAGTACAGCTTCTTAAGTTTATCTAGTGTACTTGTAGCGTGGTCATATTCGACCATTTCAATCACTTGTTCTTGAAGACGTTCTTTTTGCACGATTAAACAGATTTCAATGAAGCGCTGTTTAGAGTGAAAATAGTTATAAAACGTCATTTTTGTGACTTCGGTTTCCCTCACAATTTTGTCAACGCCAACAGTGTGAAACCCACCGTGATGGAAAAGATGAATCCCTTTTTTTACAACATTTAAAGCACGTGGTGGGAATGTTAAATTTGGCATAGTTTTACCGTTATAAAATAAATTTTTGTTGTATATAAATGAGTTAAAAAAATCTGTGCCCTTTCTGGGAGAAAAAAAGGCACAGCAAAACCCATAAAGACTGTGCTTGGCACATCTCGAGTTTTATAGTTGCTAAGTTTTTAGTCGTGACGATTTAAAGCCTGATTAGCCTAGTGGCGATCAAACTTGTTAAAAAACTAAGTTGTGTTGTTATAGCTTTTGGCAAAGGCTGCCAAGAAATAATGAATGTGCAAAGCCGACTCCTTTTTATTGGGAGTTCTGCCAGACATTAAAATTATGGTGGCAGAACGAAGGGGGTTCGCAGACTGGTCAAACGAGGCCAGCACACCCAAAGGTGTCCCCCTCCGTTCCACCATAGAGGGGGCACGAGGGTGTACACACTAAAAGAAGAATCTTTTAATGCTCGTTTGATTCGGTCTGCGACAACCGACTGGCGATGTAGGCCAGCACGCAAAGAATAATAGTCACTCTATTTATCGTCAAGCACAAAAAGTGACAACTGTTTTAAAATAAAACAGACAAAGTATTTGATAAATCAGTGGGTTTTAAGATGAACTACAAAATCTATGGGTAAAATCAGATGTTGTTATTTCTATAGATTTTTTAAAAATAAGTGAGTTCAGCAATAAAAGATTGCGCTAAGTTATGTAGTAGTTCATGAGAATAAATTAAAAACTAAGCCTCGTACTCTCAGTTGGCTTGAGGCTTGGTAAATTCATCTCAATAGCACCTGTTTAAAGATGCTACACAAAATAATTAATGGTTCTTTTTAGAGAATTTATGACCTTTAGGAAGTGGAGCATCACATGGTTGATCCGTCTTTACATCGACCATTTTCACTGGCCCATCATTGTAGACCGTTACTTTACAGCCTTTTACAACATATTCCTGTTCAATACCACCGTACCTTTCATCATCAGAAACAGGAGCTACAGAAGTTACACCATAACAAGCTCCATCAGCACCACATTCAACCTCTACTCCACTAACTTCAGCTCCACCCGCTTCTGCCACTTCTGCTCCAGCAGCTTCCATTGCATCAACCTCTTCAACCTGTGCCTTTGCTGCATATGTATTTGAAAGACTCATCATTAGAAAAACTGCAAGAAAGAACTTACTACTGCGATTTATTGAATTCATGTTTTATCCATATCTATTGATTTGAAATTGGTGCATTCTGGGAAGGAAATCTTCAACTTCCCCATTTTTCAAAAATATTAAAAAATTTTAGAAGTCATACAATGTCATATAATTAGATTAATTTGGCAGCATTTTTTAAGCTATCTTAAATTTGATAGATAACTTCATACTGACCAGTTAACTCTTCTCTTAAGAGATCGAATAATTCACTTCCTAATAGTTTGAACTCCCTTTCATCCTGAATCGATTTAAAGGCAGAATTAATAGGATCATCTAAACATAAAGTTTCATCATACATATCAGACCATAACATAAGCTTATCTATTAGTATTTCTGATATTGGTAAATCTTTTGGATTTAAATTAGCTACTAAGCCAAATTCATCATATTCCCATAAAGGATAGCATTGATAATCTGGCATTAATTTAATTAATTTTTTCACATAATTTTCTCTAATCACATAAAAGACCTATCTAGTATTGATAGTTTTTTATAAATTAAAATTTTGCTATTTATAAAAATTCTAATAAACAACAAAATCATCAGGATGTGTATCTAAATCAAGCAATCTTTTTGATTCCTTTAAATAGATATCCAATATTTCCTTTGAAATATAAACTTTTAACCTTGAGTCATAATTATAAGAAAGCATAGCAATTGCTATAGCATTTAAAAATAAAAAAAATTCTTTATCTGCTACTCCTTCACTTTTGCTCAATATCTTTAAGCACAACATTACGTTCTTATTTCTTAAATTCAAATAATCAGTTAAACAGTCAAAAAAAGCATCAGCGCTATTACCACCAAAATAATATTTATTGCCGGGAAATATAGGATTATCATATGGATAATTCTTATAAACATGCTGACCGATATATTCAGTAATATCACCAATAAAATTTAATGATCTGTCAATTATAACTTCTATAATCGGTGTATTTATCTCTTGATCTTCTGCGCAAAAATAAGTGTACAACTTTAGTTCACTCATTTTATTTTCTCCAAGTATGTCTAATTCAATAAAAAGCCTATCAATATTAGATAGGCTTTTTAAAGGATTTTTTAAATTTTTCCATGGACTTAGGTCATAAATCTTTCAACCAATCTGGCTCTTCAACTTCAGCTACATGGCTATATTCTCTATTTTCAACTACTGGAAGCCATCCACTTCCTGATTCGAACATAGACAAGTTTTCAATAATATATAAATCTTTCTCAAGCTTAGATAAAGTAATTAATCCATATTTATAATGAAGATATTCCCCACCAGCACCTGCGGATACTCTTAAATCAATTTCTTTATACTTCCAACCTGTTACAAAACCTGTAACCTGAGGATAAGCGACTAAAAAATCGATTTCAAATTTTTCAGCAATCTTACATAAACACGGTATTTGTGATGTTTTAAGCATATTTTCTGTATGAAGATCATCTTCAAATTTAGCATGAACTTCTAACACTATTTATAACTCCTAGGTATTACAGCTTCACCAGTAAATGCCTTTTTAAAGCTTTCTATAGGAATATAACATATAAAAACTTTCATTATTTATGTAATTTACAACTTCAAAAGAAATAAGATTGCATTTAAATATATTATATATTTATTTTATTTAATTATATAGATAAAATTTAATAAATCACAAAATCTTCAGGTTCTGAGTTTAAATCAAGTAATCTTTTTGATTCCTTTAAATAGATATCTAATATTTCCTTTGAAACGAACACCCTTAATTTTGATTCACAATTATAATTCACCATATTGCTAAATAGAATATATAAAAATATATAAATATCATTATCAGAAATGCCTTCTCCTTTGCTTACTATTTCAATTCTCAGTGAATCACTATTAATTAACTGATGTAAAAATTCAGTTAAACAATCTGAAAAACCATCTGGACTTGCACCAAAATAAGATGTATTTTCAGGTAAAATAGTATTTATATAACGGTATTGATTATATATTTCCTTACCAAAATAGGAATAAATTTCATAAATATTTTTTAGTGTGCTATCAACTTTCAAAACTAACTCATTACTACATTCATATTCTTCAGTACCCAAAAGGCTATATAATTTTATCCTACTCAATTTCCACTCCACTTTAAAAAATTTTATTATGCTAATAGTTATCTAACCTATAAATGGGCTATCTATTCAGTATGATGAACCGATTCAATTTACAAACTCAGCTAGATAAATTTATTGAAGTATCGCGTAATAATACATCCAATAAATCCTCAACCTCATCTTTAGATAACTCAAATTCTTCGCCCATATCCATTGCGGCTAAAATCATAAGTTTTTCAGATGAAAAAGTTGATAATTGCAAAGCATATTCATTATAAATTTCCATAGCTTTAACAGATATTTGTACTGGATCATAATTCTGAAATACAAAATCTTTCAATTTAGATAGTTCATTCTTTAAATCGTAACTCAATTTATGTAAATTCCTTCTTTTTAGCTATGCATCAAAAAAAATGCAAACTCTCATTTCTAAAAAATTGCATAAGTACATATCCAAATTGTGAGCCAATGATATTTATTTATGAAACACTAGTAAAATATTTAAGGTACTAAAATGCAAAACGTTCTAAAGCTTGCAACGTAGAGCTTACTGTTCCTTTCGGTAAAACAACTTCAAAGTAGCTTTTTTCATAATCAAAAGTATAAAATAATCTTTCACTTTCTTTATTAAAACCTAGAACCATACCAAAGCCGAATTGAAATAGTTCGCCAGTATCTAACCATACTAGATCCTTATTATCAATTGAAGAAAAATCTATTTTTTCAATTATTATATCACCTATATCACTATCAAGCGCTTTAATATCTTCAATATTACTGATTAAAACATGAAAAAGAGAGTTTAATGTAATATTTATTCCCTTTGCTGGATAACACGTATCATTTATCCAAAAATTAAACATTCCAAGATTTAAATCATTTTTTAATGGATAAACAACATCCCACTGTATAAAAAAATCATCACTATATTTAACTATCATTTCAATTTACAACCTATTATTCACAACTTTCCAATTTACTATTCAGTAGAGATTTGAGAATCCATATATACCTTCTAATTAAAAGCTGCATGCTCAATTTTACAAACTATCTTTTCTAGTTCATTTTTCTTAATAAAGTACTCATTTATTTCATACTGTTTTAAATATTTTAGAGAGAAATATGTATTAGCTATTTTATAAGAAATTAATCTTACCTCGCCTTTATATCCAATACAAAATAAATCATATCTATCTTCCCCAAACAAACTACTTTCTAAATTAGCACTATAAATAAATTCATTATAATCATAATCGACCCACTCTTTATCCATATACTCAGCTTCACTCTCTGCCATAAAGTTCAAATATCGAATTGATAGCATTTCTTTAAAACACTCCTTTACGTCCATAAAGAAGTATTTTTCGGAATCAATGACATTACAAAGAGCTCCCACCTTTACTGACTCTTTTTGCGTATATAACATTTGAGTAGTCTCCGAACTATATTTATTCCCTTTTATATAAAACCCACAAAAACAATCATAATCTTGCATGCTTTCAATATATAAAATCGGCTCAATAAATAAAGCAAAGGTATCCTTATTTCCAAAAATCATTATTTCTCATCTAATTCCATTAATTTATGTAAATAATCTATAAATTAATAAATGCTTGTACACTTCTCATAGACTAAGCGAACTGCTTGTCCTAGTCCTTCGTCCGTTGCATCACATGGAAGAATAATTTCATCAGCTTTACTTAAGCCTGTGAAACTATAATCTAGCCCATCTTGATGAGAGGGAGAAATAGTATAATTTTCATTAAACTCCACACCTACTTTTCTCATATTTTTAAACAGTGTTTTTTTTGATTTATATCCAAATCCAGCTATTAATTTCTCAGTCCTTTCTTTCATAAATATATCTAATTCGGGAGAAAATAAAAAATCTTTGACACTTTCTGGTGGAATCTTTCTCCCTGCATCTAATGCTATTTTAATTGACTTTCCTAAAGTCGAATTATCAATATCGAATTTCAAAACTAAAGGAATAAAATTTATATTAAATACAGACATTCCACCATAATTCCATGAAATAATTTCAATATATTTGTCATTAAAGTATATTGCTGCTCGTTTCATATCATTTAACCTTTGTTACCTTGATTTTGATACCCTTTTCTATTTGTATATTCAATTGATTTTGTAAGAGTATCTTTATAAAATGTTTCGTCAAATTTGTGGACAACCCCAGACTTGTCCACATCTCTCGAGAATAGTAACCAAAGTAATCTATAAATTAATAAATACTTGTGCACTTTTCATAAGCTAGGCGAACTGCTTGCCCTAGTTCTTCATCCGTTGCATCATTTGGAAGAATAATTTCATCATCTTTACTTAAGCCTGTGAAACTATAATCTAGTCCATCTTGATGTGATGGTGAAATTTTATAGGTATCATTGATATATGTTATGCCAACATTTCTCATATGTTTGAATAATGCTTTTTTTGATTTGTAACCGAACTCTGCCATTAATTTTTTATCTCTTTCCGTCATTAGGCTGTCTAATTCCGGAGAAAATAAAATATTCTTAACATTCTCAGGAGGAATATTTTTCCCTGCATTTAAAGCAATTTGAATAGACTCACCCAAAATTTTATTTTTAACATTTGTTGATAGTTTGATTGGTTCAAAATCTAAATTTAAAAGCCAACATCCACCATCATTCCACGATGTCACTTCAATATATTGAGAATTAAAATATACATTTACATGTTTCATCTTATTTCACCTTAGTAACTTTAATTGTAATGCCTTTCGTATTAGCGTAATCAATTGACTTCTGGATTGCATTTCTTTTGATTTAATATTTTATTTTCTACCTTAAATTTATCTTTTCTTCCATCACTAACAAAATTATCTATCTAATCACTGAATATACTTGTTAAAAATTAAGTAGCATTAAAAAGTCTGCAGATACATTAAAAGTCAACCTAATATACATTATAAAAATTTCTCCAAAATAATTCTGACTGTAAACCCTCATTGCTGCCACAATTGTTTAAGATATGTCCGCTAAGGTTAAATAATCAAAAAGGTAAATTTTTTCAAAAATTACCTATTCATAGCTTAAATTCGTGTTATATTATTAAAATTTATATAAACTATTAATTTACACTCTCTAGGAAGCATCACGTTTGATTATTAATGCTAAAGCTGATACTAGTTTCAACTTTAAATAGTGCAACTCCCTTTATATCTCTATAAGTTTGCTATTATTGTACATAAAAAATGACATTTCCTTTAAAATAAATCAGTCAAAGCATTTGATAAATAAATGGTTTTTAAGCCAATTAACATGAATTATCCTATAAAAATAGGAGGCCAATCCCTCCTATTTTTTACGCATTTATTTACAGGTAAATATTGCTTGCCCTGAATAACGTTCGCCTTTTGCAGAAAGCTGATTTGTATAGCTTGCGATAAGTAGAACTTCTTTATTTAAACCTTGGCCCACTTGCACAAGAAATTGGCCATTTGAATTTATACTTGACGTAGGATCAATCGTTGTTGCGCCAGTAATAATGCCTGAATTTGTAGCAAAGTCAGCTTTTTGGCCTGGACTATACGTTGCAGTGTTTGTACTTCTGCCATTGGTTGTTGTAATACTGATTTTAAAACTAGCTTTTCCATCAGCTAAAAGTTCAAACTCTGCTGTACCAGCAGTAGAGGTTGCTAAATTTGGTAAAGTCGATGATGAACCGTCGCCCCAATTTGTAAGATAAGGTTTAGTAAATGCGCTAACCTCACAGGTCTTTTTACCCACAGAAGTCGCGCCTTGGGTATATGCGTTATAAACAGCATATGTCCAATATAAGTTTTGCGATTTCTGTAAAACGTCTTGGCTTGAAAGCGTTCCATCAGACTTATATTGATTGGCCGTTCCGTATGACCAACGCCCTAACGCAAAATTTTGATTACCCGCAATATCTTTAACTGCTATTTTATCTCCAGTTAATTCATAGTTCTCAAACTTGGTATAGCTTCCATCGTTATTTTGTACTGCTCTATTTGCATCCATTTTACCTAATGTGAAACCATTAAAAGGTATTAGCATCATGCTTGCCGTTGCTGTCGGAACAAATGCTGCAGTCACAGTACCTGAGCTATTACTTCTGTCCGTTTGCTCTTGGCTATCTGAACCCGTATTAGGTGTTTGCGGCGCACTCCAAGTTCCACCATCACTACCAGAACCACCACAAGCAGTTAATGCCAATCCTATTGCAATAGAGATCAATGTTTTATTAACTAAAGTCATTTTGTTTTCCTTTATAGTTACTTTTGAAGTATATAAATCTAGATATTTTAAAGTTCCTCAAATAAGCATTCGCAACTGAGAAAATCAATCGAGTCCACCTATACTGAGTAGTATATTTTATGATATTAAAGAAATATATCGAAAATGATGACTGTTAAATATAAACCTTTCTCAAAACTAATTAGACTGCCCTACTTAGTTTTTATCTGTAGAAAACTTTATTTAGAATTTTCATCTCAATTTAAAAATCAGAATAAATAACGACAAAATTGCTCTTTCACGATAATTGATTCTAATGGTAGATGGACCTCATTAGGATAATTTTTAATTCCATCAATCAAGAAAAAGCCTAACTCTAGAGCATATTTTTTCCAGTTTTCCTCTAAATAGCAAAACTCCACGTACTCAAACCAATTTTCTATTATCATGACTAGATCATGTCTAAAATTAATAAAATCATTTAAGGCATTACTTTTATCAGTTATAAATCCTTTAAAATAATAAAAGTCAGCTTCATCATTAACGTATTTGGAAACCACCTCTTCTAACTCGTTCAGTACATTACTAAACATTTTATTCACTACTTATATATCCTCCAGTTAATAATCAATCATATACTCATAGGCATTAATAGATTATAAAATATGCCTATCTAAAAATTGATAGGCATATTTTATAAAGTAATATTTCCTTTATAACTCTTACTATTTTATGAAAAATCCAACTTCTTTGGCATTCCATCAAGTCTTTGAACAGAACCGTCTAAGGTACTTTCTAATGTAACTTCAATTTCATATTTATGAACGTAATAGTCAATAACTTTATATAGTTCCTCATAACTATAATCTTCTGAAACAGAAATAGACCATACTAATTTGCTAGGATCTCGACTACACACGATAGTATTATATTTAAATTTATTACCTTTCTTTCCTTTTAATATAGCAATATTATTTACATCTTCCCATTTAAGGTTTCTTTTTCTTAAAAACAATGTTCTATAATGCCCACCACTCCCATCAATATAAATAGGAAATATTGAGGACAGCCCTGAAAGCATCATAAAGAACCATCCAACTAAAACCACTAATAAAAAGATTGTTTCAAAATTAAAATCAATGATTATATCAGAAAAACCTGTTAGATAGATTTTTCTTAAAACAAAAAACAAACCTACAAAACCAATTACTGAAGCAATCAGCACACTAACCCTATCAGAATCTTTATGAACATAAGAAGGTGCCGAGTAATCTAAATCATCCATTCTTCTTTCCTTCTTTATTATTTTGCCTAAGATCAAGTTAAGGCTCCGCTATTTTCCTTGGCGGTTTTTATACTGGTCGTGGTATAAATAAATATTAGACCTCTTGCATAATTGTACAAAATAAAATCAAGTCGATGATAAAAGCCTTTGTTTTACAAATCCTAGACTGATCATTTTTTTGATTTATCCAAGAGGTATCTTGACCTACTAAGCCAATATATTTATATAATCCTTTTCATTGCATTCTAGCTAAATGTAGTTCAAATTATAAATCTTTACCTAACAAAGCTCAGGTGTTACCTATACATTTTTGGGAAGTATTCACTTATTTTCTCGTTATCAAATAATCTATCCACAGTAAAATCAACTGTATCAGAGACAGCTATTCCATGATGTAATTCTGTTGGGAAATCATTAATTGATGCATACACTGTTGGCATTAAATATCTAAAATAATCTCCTATCTTCGTTTCTCGATTATAACCCACAGGGTAGTCTTTGCCAGCATTATCGCCCTCAAGACTATGATAAATAAAAAAACCTTTTTTAGAAGGCATATTAATTTCATTTAAATCTTCAGAATCTTGCTTACTTTTCACCCAAAACTCAACATCTTGTCTAGGGTAATTTTCCCCATAGAGTAAAGATGAATACAAATCTAGTATGGTTTCTCCATTTTTTTCTGCAGGATAACTCGCATACTTCTCTGATTCTTGCCATTTATATTCATTAAGATCATCTAATAAATTTTCACAGTTAGGTATAACCAACAATGCTTCCGGTAGCCATCCCCAACAATTATTCACCATTACAGCTATTTTTCCATTTTTATCCATAGCAAACCATGTAAATATTTCACCAAAACCTGGTTCCCAATCACTTCTTGAAATATGCATTATTTTGTTCCTTTCGGCCATGTAACTTGACAATTACTACATGTTTCAATAATTATCTTATGCTTCCTGACGGTTGGCATCAAAATTCTTCGTTACGTCCATCTGTAAATTAATTTCACTTTGAACTCTATCTTTATCAAAATTGTTTTGCAGTGCTACAATATTCTCACGTGTGGTATCTGTGGTTACAAACGTCAATATCTCAGATTTAATTTGTCAGGCAGTTTTACCTGTTAATGCTTGCTGACCTCGTTCATCTTGAATTGTAATGTTTTGGGTTTAATATCACTTTTGGTCACACTATAGGATAACCTTGATTAATTAACTAAGCTCTTACTTTCGATTTGGATTATTAGCTTCAAATGCATCTTTCCCCATCAAATTCTTTTAGTTTTTCTAGAAAAATTTGCCAAGACTCTGGAACACCTTCAACTATATCTATATATAAATCCCAATCCTCTTTTAATATATTATACAGAACAGGATGCATTTGACGAATATCGTTATATAAGGCAGCCTTAAACTCACATAACTCACATGAATCATTACTAGTTATATCTATTTCATTTTCAAAAAAAACCCTCAGCCCAATATAATTTTCTATCATTGACAAGTAGTGATATTTTCCATCAGTAAAATATATAGAACCTACCATCCCTTTCAATCCAGAGTCTTTCTCAATAAATCTCATTTTACTTACTCCAAGCTGGTTTAAGGGTTGTTCTTCATATCATATGCTTTATATGTATACTGATTATATTGATATGGCAAACCACATATTTTAGTGATTCATGCATAAGAATGGATTCGAATTTTTCCAAGCTGAAAATGGAGTTTGATTGGTTAAAGATGTACCATTAGAGTTTATAGCCTTTCAGTAAAATGAGAATTATGCTTCCACTCAGAGGTGGAAGCTTTTTTTCAACAATCCTATCTATATTAGTTTAGATTTTACCTAATTTTCCATTTTATTTAGCCTTTCTCTCAGATATTAAGTTTTGTAAATTAACTAATGTATTATTAATTATATTTATTTCCTCACTAGTGAGAATAAACTTTTTATCTAAACTTTCTTCTTGCCTATCTAAAGCTAAGGCATAAACTGTTTCAAGTGTAAACCATTCCTCATTAAAAGAATTTTCCAACTTTCAGGAACGGATTCCAGAGCATTACATAAGGATTTTAAACTTAAAATAAGTTGCTTAATACCAATCTTCTCATTTTTAAATTCGAAGATCATATCTAACATTAGATTATATTGCCTCTCATTATGTTCATTTCTCCATGAGTTCATCAAAAGATCTCCTCTATATTAATAATTCTCATTTTGGATTTCTTAATTTTATAAAAACCTGTCTAAAAATTGAGTTAGTAGCTCTATACCTGTAAATCTTAACTTCATTACATCACTTACAATAGCTCAGGCATTTTTTTATTCGTACTTCTATATTAATGAAACCTGAGCTATACTTTTTTGGAAGTTATTTATTTTAGGCGTGAAGCTACAACCCTATTCATAACATGACTCTTTTATCTATAAATATGGTAATACTAACCATATAATTTCCAGAAATTCATTCCATTAACAATCCAATATTGATATGAATCTGGAATTAATGACCAAAATTGACTGGATGCCTTTCCTTTCCAATTTTCTGGCAATTGATTTTCAAACTCACGTTGCCAATCTGTATAGAAAAATAAATTCCTATCAAGATTTAAGTAAAATTTTGGCAATCGAGATTCCATTACAGCCCATAATTCATTTTTTATATCTCCTTCCCCAGACATAAGATAGTCTTCCATATAAATATATAATTTTTCCAATTCATCCATATTAGTTTTATATTTAAAAAAATTCTTCATCCAATCAAGCGTTTTAATATTCATTTCAGACAAGCTTGACAAATATAGTGGTAAAGTTTCATTATTTAAAATTGATGCTCCCCCTCTAAATTCCTTTAAAGCAAAACTATAGCTATTTTCATCAAGTATACCTTTTTCTAAATATGAATCATAAAATTGTTTTATATCTATAGCAAAGTTTTCTTTATCATCAATAATGAAATAATGCTTTCTTTGTGAAACAATAATAGCTATTTCACAACTACCTTCAAATATAGAATTTAATAAAAATTCATATTGATTATTATTTTTAATAGTCATTTAAAAGTGCTCCCTAAACTATTTGGTAGTATACCATCTAGCCCCTGTAATCAATATTGTAAATAATAAATATATGATAGAAGATTCTTTTCTATAAGTTAATAAATAGTTATACACTCTTTATAAGCTAAGTCCCTATCCAAGACTCAGATAGGGCTTAGCTTAACAACTAAATTTATTCAAATATCATAAACTTTTTTAAGGTGCGGTATTAAATGAATAATTTGTCCCTTTTCCTCTGGATTATGCTCAGCATATGCTAATGCTATTAATTCTAAAACCGAAGCAAAAACTTTAAATGGCACTTTGCCATCAAATTCACCATTAAAATAAAACTCTACCGCATCAATAATATGTCCCTCATCAACTACATCATCCATGAGTAAATAAGCTGAAGTTTCCTGAATATTAGCCCCTTCACCTCTAATAGCTCTTTTAATAATATCAATAATAGGATTAACCCAAGCAACAGTATTAAAATAATCACTAAAATAATATAATAAAGGTTCTGCTTCCGGATAGCTTTTTAGAATTACACTCCAATTATTACTCAACCAATCACTCATTAATTCATTCATTTAAAAAATCTCCTATTTGATATTTTTAGATTTATATTTTGGTGGAACAACTGGTGATGGCGCATTTAGAATAATTGGAAGTACATTTGATATTTTCTAGTATTTCTCTCTATTTATATTAAATATTATGGTGAATAAAGGAATATTTTGTATGAAAAATTAACATAAAAATTTAATCTCTCTTTTTTTTCAAGCTAAGCGCCTATCTGAAATTTACAGATGGATGCTTAGCTTAACAACTATATTTATTCAAATATCACAAACTTTTTTAAGGCGCGGTATTAAATGAATAATTCGTTCCTTTTCCTCTGAATTATGCTCAGCATATGCTAATACTATTAATTCTAAAACCGAAGCAAAAACTTTAAATGGCACTTTGCTATCAAGTTCATCGTAAAAATAAAATTCCGCTGCATCAATAACATGTCCCTCATCTGTTACATCATTCATAAGTAAATAACTTGACGTTTCTTGGAGGCTAGAACCCTCACCTCGTATAGCATCTTTAAGGATGCTAATAAATGTATACCTTCCAGTAGATGTAACAAAATAGTCCATAAAAAAAATAATTCAGGCTCTGCTTCTGGATATTTTTTTAAATATCATTTCGATTAGTTCTCAACCACTCAATCATAGTGTTAATACTGTTTAGTAAATCTCTTAGTATTTTATTACTATAAGAAAAAAATATAATTATCTTCCTCCTCTTGTATTTCTAAGTTTTTTATTAATTCCCCATTTGATGAATAAAGAACAAAAGATCCCATATCCATATTATCCTCATCTGGAAGATAAAAATCTAAATGTTCCTCTTTTGCTTTATTCTTCAAATTTTCAACTATAAAATCATTATCTAGCTCATCTCCATCAATTATATTTATTAACAAAGAAACATCACCTTTACAAAATTGATAAGTACATATAACCTTAAACTTATTGAAATCGTAAACTGTATTTTCTGGTGTAAAATCCTCATAATGAATAAGACAAAAATCATCCACTCCTAAATTTAAAACATCTTTTAATATATTCCGCAAATTATCTTGATCTAAATTTTGCTTAATGTAAAAATCTATCATTTATTTATCTCTTTCAACGTTACTCGTTTCTCCCACTCCTCAAAAGGGATTGTATTTATCTAATTCATCTTCCCTCAAATCACTAATTGCTTTCATATATAATCCAGGCCAACGATCATCTTCTGGAATATAAGCAAACTCAATATTAAATTTACCTTACTCTGTTAAAGAAATTTTAAAATGTGTCCATTTTTCTTTAAATATTTCGCTACTGTTAATCTTTTCCATGAGATTAATTATTTCATCACCAATCTCATGTGGAATTGCATCAAAGTCGAACCAACCTATTCGATTATTAGATTCTATCCATTCAAAACTGTATGACGTAGCATCTGAATAAATATATCCCTCACAAAAAATTATGTGGGCATTTTCATTCATTATTGACCATAACAACTCACCTAGTTTTTGATAAATCGCTTGGATATTCATAATTATTTACCTGTAGATGTATTTCTTAATGTGTTAGTTATTGGTTTACCACTACCTATTACTTCAGTTATCTTAAGGCTATCATGACGTTTACTATTCCCCGAATATATTGGTTGAATACTTACTTTAACAGATTGATTATTTTCCAAAGCAGTTTTCCATTTAGTTTCTAACTCATAACATGCTCCACCTGAACCATTAAATTTAGCATTCATTGGAACAAGATTGATACCTTCACCTGGCCCGTTAAACATAGATGCAATTAGGTGGCCACCATGATCGTTGCGTATAAAAAAATCCTACCCAACATTGGGTAGGATTTTAAAACTCAAAGTTAATAACTAAAATCACTTATTTATCATAGATAAATTTAGTATGAGCTCTACCATTCTCCTGCCATGGCATTCACACGATCATTCTTGCTTTGACCAACCTGCTTAGCAGACTCCGCTACACTTTGTACAGCCGAGACTACGGGAACATTTACCGCAAGTGTTAAGCCTTTCTGTTGCATCTCATGCTTATAGTCACTTGTGCTTTGTTCTTTAGCTGCTTCAATATTGACCTGTTGCGCCAATATATTCACATCGCCTTTTTGTGATGAAACGGTACTTCCCGTTTGCTGATAGGTCTTACCCGCTACAATATTAGTATTACCGTTTAAGCTGCCTACTTGAGAAGCACTATTGGTGAGTTGTTGTTCGGTTTTTAAAGTAGTTTCTTGTTTTTTACCTAAACTAAAACCAATGCCACCCGTAGACATAAGACCAGAGTTTTTAACAACACTATTAGTTTGACTGTTGTATTGGTTCTGAGCTCCCTCAATATTTGCATTGTCTTTGGCTTGAATCTGCGTCAACTCATCAGAAACAATATTGCTGCCACGGACATTGATATTTCCTGCATCCAATAGCACTTTTTTGCCTTCAACAATGCTACCGACCGCAATATCTGAACTACGATGGCTAAAGTCACTGGTCGTAGAACTGCTCAGTTTACCTTTCTTACTAAAGCTTGACTGATCTTGTTGATCAAGTTTGTTTCGGCCCTCTTCAATCTGTAGTTGCTCTTTAGCCTGTAACGCAGTTAAGCCTTCTGAACTACTAATGTGTGAACCATGAATCTGAATATTATTGCCTTGTAAGCTTAAATCACCTTGGCTCTTAATCTGACTGCCGACCTCGACTTGTCGTGTATCTAAATGATAAGCTTTTGAGCTGCCCACCACATTGTTAGTCACTTCCGTATTCAGGCTACCGACTTTAAGATCACCGCCCGTACGAATAATCGTTTGTCCACCGCTATTATTCTGGATATTTGCAGCCAATATACGAGTATCACCACCCACGTTCATCACCAAGGTTGGCTGATCACTCAACGCTTGCTGTTCTGCTGAACCGACATAAAGGCCAGCAATACGATCTATTCCTATCCAGCTATAGTTGCTCTGACCTAATGCATTTTGACTACTCTGTGTGGTTGACTGAATATTCAGGTTACCTTTTACCTGCAAATTCATGGCTTGATCGGCCTGAATCATACCACCAATATTATTTAAATCTTTTTCAGTACCAAGGCTAACTACACCACCACGGATGTTTCCAGCAAGGTTGTTTAAATTCTGGCTATTAATTTGAACAACTTGTCGTCCAGCAATTGTTCCCGCGTTGGTCAAATCTTTACTTAAATTGAGCTGAATACTATCGGCACTAATTAAAGTTCCATCACCTTTTAAATCACCCACACGCGCTTTAACATAAACTTGCGGGACTAAAGCTTTGGTTTTTGTACCATCTGGTAGGGTAGTTTCTTTTTCTACCAACCAAACAATATCGCTGCTTAATTGAGCCATTTGTTCCGGAGTGAGTGCAATACCCGGACGTAAGTTGTACTGTTTTGCATAGCTCAGCCCATTGTTCATGAGCGCTTTATATTGTTCCTCATCGGAACCATATCCTTGTAAGAAACGGTAGCCTGTTAGTTGAGCAACTTGGTCTTGTACCATACGTTGTTCATAGTAACCATCACCCAATCTTTTTTGTTGAAGCGCTGGGTCAAGTCCCAATGCATTCAACATATAATCTGAAGATAACCAGTTGCGATAGTTACTAAACGCTGGATCTGTTTCAACAAGGTAGTTAGCACGGCTGTCTGGATTTTTACTATACAACGCATTATTCGGAACTTTAACGTTAACGTTGTTGGTGCGAATCTCAAAACCACTACCATCAATCTGTGTTGTTTGTCCCTGAACAGCTGAAGCCTTAGTATCAGTATTTTGAATTTGATCGACTGCGCTACTACTCAAGGCTTTATGATTGGTAGTGTTTGCCCCGACCACGCCTTCAAGCTGTGCCTGACCTATTTTAACTTCATTTGATTGAATACGATCTGTTTGAGCTGCAGTTTGTTGAACAGTTTCTGTTTGATTAACCTGTGTATTTTGCTGACCAACAATATTGGAGTCATGGTTTTGACTCAGCGCCTGTTCAGCCAAATTGTCTTTATTGACTTGCTGGGTTTGGTCTTGCACTTTAACAGGGGTCGCACTGGTTGGATTTTCATAGATAAATAAATCCATCCCTTTGGTAACATCTGCTGGGTTATAAGCCTGTTCAGCAGAAGCCCAGACTCTATCGTGCCCCTTGCCACCATAACTGCCATAACTCGGTGTTACCGTTCCTTCTTCATGTGTAATTTTGGGCCCTTTGGCATCGACATTGTGAATTGCTTTGGCATCTCCAATCAGCTTTTGACCCACCATAATTTGGCTTTTGTCATTATTAATTGTGCCAGTGAAACTTAAATTACCCCCTGCACTGATCACAGCAGGTGCTGACTCATCTGCTACAGTCGTGGTCGTAGTTTGCGTACTTTTCACATTTTCATAATGGTCAGTACTATAGAGCTGTCCGTTATAAACGACATAGCCCTTAAACATGTTGCCAGCAGAGCTATCGTCATAGTTATTTACAATGAAGAAATAACCATCAGGACGACTTAAATAATCCTGCATCGTTGCGTTGTCATAGGAAGTCACAAGTTGTTGTGCAGGCTTTAATTTAGTAAATAAATCTGGACTCTGGCTATAGATTTCCTGAGTAATTAAGGACTGAGGGCCAGGGTTATACCATCCGGCACGCGAATCTGAAATATACATATTCCAGTAATCCAGTTGCTCTGTGGTCTGCTGTTGTTTGGTTATAAAAAAGACGTTCTGGTTATTAACAATATCAGCATTCAAGTCGATATTGCCATTCGCATTAATTACAGAACTTCGGTTATTGACTTGCTGCGCAGTTCCTTGAGCATGCCACTGTGAGTCAAGTGAACCTCCTATGCGCAAGTCTCCCATGGCAATAATTTGCGAACCACTTTGATGATTTAGGTTATTTTCCAGATTATTCAAAACCTGTACGCCCAGATCCAGATCACCTCTTGAGGCAATGACTGGCGCTAAACCATTTAGGCTTTGGTTATTTAAAGTATTCGCCTGAATTGCAATATGGTCACCATAAATACGTCCGGCAATATTATTGAGTTGGCCTGCCTTAACATATGTATTTGAACCATTAATGAGTCCATAGTTATTGAGTACGCCTACAGCTTCAAGTTGAGTTTGCTGACTTTCCAAACTGCCATCTACAGCATTTTCAATTGTATTTGCTGAAATAGATAACTGTCCGTTGCTTTTGATTGCACCATGATTGGTAACTTTACCTTTAGAGCTAAGGCTTAAATTTCCCTGTGCCTGCAACTGACCTTGAGCATCTTGTACATAATCATCATTGAGCTGAAGATTTAGCTGTCCCTGACTTAAGACCTTACCGTCGCCTGTTAAACCTTTGGCCAGAATATTTAAACCTGCAGTTGATGAGCCTTCTTCACCTGCAATAATAGTCCCCTGCTGATTGTTTACAATTAGACGGTTATTATCTTGCTGACCTTGTATTGTTAATTGATCAAGACTACTAATTAAGCCTTTGCTATTATTTAAATTATCCGAAATATTTAAATTAAGTTGCTGCTCAGCAGAGATGCGCCCAGCACTATTATTTAAAGTACTAGCAGCTATTTCTATTTGCCCTGCCTGAATACCTTGGTTCTGGTCATTATTTGAATTATCAATATTTTGACTAACAATTTTGACTTGCTTTGCAGCACTAATGAGGCCCTGCTGACTATTATCGAGTTGGCTTCCGCTCATCAGGCCTGTATTTAGACTAATGTTCTGATTAGCACTGATTTTGCCTTTCTGATTATTAATCGTACCTGCTTGTCCAACACTGTCGATCAGTAAGTCTTGTCCACTGGCTAACAAGCCCGCATTACTGTTATTCACCTTAGGCGCTTGAATGGTTAATCCATTGCCAGCAATGACCTGACCTTGTTCATTATTTAATTCGGACGTTTGTAATAAGACTTGTCCTAAAGATTGAATACCTTGGGCCAACTCTGGCAAGGTAGCATTTAGATAGGTTTGTCGGTTATCAATCAGTTGCACGGCGTTTATACCAAGATCACCCTGTGCAGTGATTAGACCTTGCTGATTGTTCAGACTATTGGTACTAATCTGTAAGGTATTACCGCTATTAATCTGTCCATTTTGGTTATTTAGGCTCTGCTGGTGAGTATCAATCTGAATTTTGCTTTGGTCACTTTTAGTACTACTAATCAAGCCTTGTAGACTATTATCAAGGCCCTGTACATCGAGGTTAATCGCTTGATTCGCCTGAATCTTACCACTCTGATTATTCAATGCTTGCTGAGTCGTCTGGATATTTACGCCCGCATCTACCGACCCAATTTGACCCGCTTGGTTATTCAAAGCAGCACTTTGAATCATTAATTGTTGTTGTGCTGCGATTAATCCCGCTTGGTTACTTAAGGTGTTTTGGCTATTAAACTGAGCATTTTTGGCAGCAAGAATTTGTCCCTGATCATTCAAAATGTCTTGAGCTTTTATATTTAGATCACCACTGGAATGAATATTTCCAGACTGGTTATCGAGTCGTGATGCTGTGTTGAGATTAAGACCTGCTGCGCCTGCGGTCACAATACTACCCATATTGTTTTTTAAAGCACCAGCCTGAATTTCAAGATTATGATTTGTCTGAATCTTGCCATTACTATTGTTTAGAAGGTTTTTAACAATTAATTGGTTAACAATCTTGTCTTGTGTTCCAGCCTCAACAATTTGACCCGCTTGATTGTTAAGCTGCTGTGTATTGATGTTAAAACTATTGAAGCTAAGTAGCGTTCCAGCGTCATTGTTTAACTCGGAACTATTCGTTTGCAGACTACCAGCAGTTTTGATATTGCCCTGATTATTATTGAGGGTATTAGCTATAGCGAGTATAAGTTGGCTGTCTGCTGTACCAGATTGGATAAGACCATTCTGGTTATTTAAATTATTAGCATTTATTTGTAGTTTTTGGCCTAGACTGTCAATTTGCCCGTTTTGATTGCTTAAATTACCCGTCAACAAAATTTGAGTGTCATCTAAACCTGTTTGCTGGATATGTCCTGACTGGTTATTTAAGTCTTTTGCATTAATTTGAACTTTATTCGCCTTTAAATTGGCTTGTTGAGTATCTAGCGTATCTGGAGTGGTTAAATTAAGTTGCTGTGCGGCCTGAATCGTACTTTGTTGAGCGCTCAATTGACCAGATGTACTGTTGAGCGAAATATTTTTTGCTTGAACAAGGCTTTGGTTTAAGACATGACTCGCTGCCTGACTATTTAAATCACTGCTCGCGATCAGTTGCCCCTGCGCACTTATAGCACCTGTAGCATCAATGTTAAGATTACCCTGATTTGCTAATGAACCATCTGATTTTAAACCTGCAATAATGCTCCCTGCAGAAGTCTGGGTCAGAGTAGCCGTCTGTATATTTAAGTTATTTTGAGCAGCTAACTGTCCAGCATTTTTAAGATTTTGAGCAACTTTGAGTTGTTGATCTTGGCCGGCATAAATCAGACCACTATTGTCTAATAACCCAGTCTGAACATCTATATTTTGTGCTGCCTGAATAATACCAGCCGATTTACCCTGCTCAACACGACCATTAATCAACTGATTATTAATATTGAGTGATACATCACCAGTTTTAGCAGCAATTACTCCTGAACTATTATCTAAGTTTGATGCAGAGAGCTTGATATCCTTAGCTTGTATCTGCCCTGACTGGTTATTAATTGACTGATCTGTTTTAAGCTCAAGCGCATTAGAACTAATTATACTGCCTTGTTGGTTGCTTATTCCTTTTCCAGTTTTCAATGTAAGTTGGCCTTCACTCACAATGTTACCCAGATCATTTTGAATATCGTTTTGGCTGACAATATTTAACTGAACAGGTTGTGAAGATGAATCATTTTGAGTGACTAAGATATTCCCACTTTGGTTATTCAGCGAACCTGTTTGAATGTCTAAGCTATGATTACTTTGTAATACACTTCCTTGATGTTGGTAGTCACCATTTACACGAATTGAACTTTGTCCATTTACGGCACTAAACAGCATTTCACCATTACGGTCAGTAAATTGGTTGGCTTGAATATTGGCTTGAGTAGCAGACACTTTTGATTGGTCTAATAGTGCTTGATCGGTGGTAAGGTTAAGTACACCATTAGTTCTCAATTCAGCCTTTTGTGCATGAATATTTTGTATATCCATATTTAAGCCAGCTTGACCCGAATGCAAGATCACACCAGAGTCACTATTGAGTCCCTGTGCTTGAATATTTAGTTGATTTGCATTGGTGAGAATACGGCCTTGCTGGTTATTAATGACTCCTTGAACAGTTAAATTCAGATCATCTGTCGCAGTGTGCTGAATCAAACCTTGTTGGTTATTAATATCTTTCCCAATATTCAGATTCAATTTTTTCGCAAGAATTTGACCACTCTGGTTAATCAAACTTTGCTGGTTTTGTACTGTATTTAATTGAATAGAATCAGCCTGTAACACACCAGACTGATTATTTATGTCTCCATTACGAGCTGTAATATTTATATTTTGAGCTGCTGCCGTTCCTTGTGATAAATCTACATTTGCCCCATCTAAATCAATATTACGGCTTGCAAGTAGTTTCCCGTGATGCTCAAGTGCCTGCTCTGTTTTAATATTTAAATCCGCTTGAGCATTTTGATCTTGCTCACCTTGAGCATTGATACCGACCGCAATAACACTTTTTTCATCACTAACAAGACGCTGACTCGTTAAATCAATATTACCGTAGGCTGAAAGAACACCTCGTTGCTGCGTCATAACACCTGTATTATTAATTTTTAATTGTTGATCAGCACGAATATAACCCTGATTGGCAAGTTGCTGACTATCAATTTGCAGATTTTCATGACTAGATAGCGTACCATTGACTGCATTATTTAAAGATCCAGTTTGAATTTTTAAACTTTGGTCAGCGTAAATCGTTCCAGATCCGTTATTCAAAGCCTGATCTTTGTTTTGAATCGTAATATTTTTTGCAGAAATTTCACCTTGGTCGTTATCTAAACCAAAAAGCGAACTATCCAAGTTATTATTAGTGACTATTTTTCCTTTCTGGTTATTCAAATGACCTGAAAGATTAAGTTTTAATAATTGTTCAGCCTCTAGATCACCCCCACTATTATTTAGGCCCAATCCCTGTAAATAAAGTTCTGACGAACTCGCGATCTGCCCCGCTTGATTTAGAATGTTTCCGCTCGAGATCATACTAATATTATTTAAGGCATTAATTTTACCGCCTTGGTTATTAATCGACTGGCTATTTACATCTAAAGAAGTGAGGGATTGCAGTAATCCTTGCTGGTTACTAAAACTTGAGGTTTGGATATCAGCACTTTTAACCGTGAGCTCACCTTGGTTGTTATTAAAGCTATTCCCTTTAATATGAATAGCACCCAAATTAAGTTGACCGCCTTGGTTATCTAACCCATTTTGGCTGTCTAAATCTACACCACCATTGGCAATGATTGACCCTTGGTCATTATTCAGTTGTTCCTTAACATGGATATAACCTTGGTCATAAGTTTTTGGAGTGGTATCTATTGGAGTGGCAACTTCTAAACTTCCGCCATCTTTGGATGGATCAGTTGGAACTGTCGGAACACTGCCACCTGTCGACCCACCCGTACCACCACCTGTAGTACTTTTGGCAATTCCGATTTTACCGCCAAGGTTGGTCATTGAACCTGACTTTAAATCCAGCCCTTGCAAACCTGTTTGTTCGATAGAGCCACTATTTTTTAGACTACCCGCATCAATAACAACGCGAGCTGCATTCAATGTGCCACTATTACTTAAACTATTCTGTTGATTAAGATGTAACTCATCTGCACTACTGATTAAACCAGAGTTATCTAGACTTTGACTCTCAACTAAAATTTGTGAAGTTGCGCTACTGACATTACCAGTATTTTGAATATTTTGAGCCTTTAGCTGTACCTGATCTTTGTTCGCAATCAAGTTACCATTATTGACCAAATCACCATTTGCATTCAGTGTAAGCGTACTTTGATTACTATTTATCGTACCTGCGTTACGTACACCTAGCCCTTGCTCTGTTCCCACCAAAAAGATTTTTCCAGCATACATCCCGCCCAGTTGGCCTACATCTAAAGCAAAGTTTGGCGGAGGTGTGGTAGTAGCTGCTGTCGTTGCCGTGATTTGAGAAGCTACGTAGTCTTTGACTTGAATATCATTTTGTCCAAGTACCGTATTAAGCTCATTTGCATACAAGCCTGCATTCACTTTTAAAGCACGCGCATAAATATCTGTATAAGGGGTTAAACTTCCATTTAAACCTTTACCTTCAATCGTGACCTGCCCCTCGCGGACGCGGAATGATTCAAGATAACCTTGGTTCATCACCGCTTGACCTGTAGTTAAAGTAAAACGGTCTGCGTTAATCACACCACAGCCATCACAGATCAAACCAGATGGATTCGCAATAACAACTTGTGCTTGTTTTCCGGCAACCTCAATATAGCCTTTGAGTTGACTTGGATTATTACTATTCACTTCATTCAAAATAACTTTGGCTTCGCCTTTTGCGAGCCATGGGTTACCTTGTACCCAGCCTCCTAATTGGGTTTGGGTGTTATTACGAGAGTTATTTAAAATAGCGCCTTCTTGCCCAACATCAAACTGTGTATAAGTATTCCGTGACACACCACCAGCGCTTGGTGTCTGAATATTGACCTGAGTCGTCCCATTTGCGCTATTTAAAATGGTCGGTTGCAGCGATGTAGGTGCACCTTTATCGGCAATAATCTGAGTTTCAGCCACACTGCTCATTGGCAAGCTAATCACCAATGCGCCCAAACAACCAATTACAGCAAAATTAAGTGGATTTAGTTTTTTATAATGAATAGGTAGAACCGAATCTATGGTCGAATCTGTTCCGATTTGCCTCTGACTTTGCCCTGCTTGTTTGGTTTTACTTTTTACAATTTCAGCAACAGCAATAAACATACCACGAGCATGGCTAAAAATAATACGATAACGGTTCTTATTCATTCTAAAATCTCACTAAATCTTTTTTTAATAAAGTTGATTAAGTTGTGGGCCTTTAAACTTGAATTAATAGGTCCAATTCACGCTAAATCCAGTCGTATAATCATCTGTTTCGAAGTGATCTGGCTTTTTCAAAGGCGCACCCACAAAAGCGTCATAATTCAAACGCAAGGGAGCAATTTGTCCACGCAACCCAATAACTGCACCTAATAAACTCGTGCCTGGTAAAGGATTTGGATAATGTGCAGTTTTTCCACCAACCTCTCCGTAATCAATACCTGCATACCAAGAGTGTGGTTTATTCATAATTGAGCCACTCAGTTCATTGCGAACTAAAAAACCGTTATCAGCTAATAAAGTTTGCTCACCATCAAAACCTCTTACGGTATAACGGTTTCCAATTGAAAATCTGTCTTGAGGAGTTAAAGGTTGATTGCTGTGTTGAGTACGCCATTCAGCTAGATATTGCAGATTTTGCTGACCCACTTTAAAAGGAACTTGTAAACTGGCATTGGCTTGTAGAATCCCGACATGCGTATAAGCCTCGCCAAAGTCTTCTTCTGGTGCTCTCATTGCATTCAACCAGCCTGTACCACGCTTATAAGTCACATTGCCGTTTAAAGTGGCATTAGAAAAATATTCAGTATGATCAAGAGTGGCTTTCCAACCTGCAGTTTTACGGCGCTGTACTTCAATTTCTACATCATTAATATAATTTTGTGATTCACGGTACCACCCACCAAAACCTAAGGCTGTTTTACGGTGTGCATCTCGATAAATCACTCGAGATAAATCTGCATTAATGAGTTCGCTTTTACCGCTATATTGATAAGTTTCACTACTTCCAGCCACTGTTTGCAGGTAATTAGAGCGACTATAACTAGTTGAAAATAACCAGTAATCAAATGGAATGGTATAACTTGCATAAAAACCATCTGTACCATGTTTACCAGAGTTTCCACCACCTAAATCATGGTTATAGCTGATATAAAATAGATCATTTAAGGTCAGCAGATGATCAAGCGATAAAGTTGCTGTACCTTGATATTTTCCGGTCGCCTCACTCCCTGAATCATCAATTCCGAGGTGTAAGCGATAAGGTTTAGCTTGTTGCCAAGCCAAAACCACATCACTATAGCCTGGTTCTTTTTTTTGTTCTGCTGGCTGGATTTTAAAGTCAGTCTCAACTGTCGGCACTCGTTTGAGGTTTTCTAAACCTTGCTCCATATCACGAATATTTAACAGCTCACCCGACTTCATCGGTAAAGCATTCCATAAATGTGCACGTTTAGAAGTACCCTCAGCAAACTTAATCTGATCCACTCGTCCGGGAATAACACGAACACGCACCGTACCAGATGCAATATTTTGTTGAGGAAGCAAAACTCGTGTTGTGACATAACCGTTTGCTATAATTTTATTTTGTACAAGATCAAGGGCTTGGTTTAATCCATTTACCCCCAAACAGCGTCCAATAATATTGTTCTTGCCAGTCGTAATCACATGAAAATCTGATATGAATTGATGGGCTTCTTCGCCTTCTAAAAGTATTTTCTTAATTTCAAAACACGGGGTTTCACTGTTAGAGCGTAAATATTGTAATTGCTGAGCTGAAATCTTATTTTGTTCTTGCCCAAGATTTACGTTTACATCTGGTTGAATTTGTTTTTCTAAAGCACTATCGCGTTGTTGTTGTCGAATGGTTTGGTCAGCCTGAATTCTCTGACGAATCGGATCATCCGACTCCGCAGCAGAACTTATGCTCCCCATTACTGATAAACAGATAAATAAGACACTTTTATTAAATTTGTTATAGTTCAACATATATGATTAAACCGTGATTAATATCAACTTAATTTTATTTTAACGAAAACTTAACAAAGTGGAAGCATTTTTTATACAGATTCGTCTGTATGTAAAATAAATCTTATATTTTTAAATATTATTTTTTATAAATCGTTACGTTAAAAGCAAAATTTATTTATTAAAAATCAGCTAGACAAAAAAAAGCTCCCGTAATAGGAGCTTTTTTTGAATCTTGGCAGAGGATCAAGGACTCGAACCTTGACGAACGGTTTTGGAGACCGTCATGCTACCATTACACCAATCCTCTATATGTACAATTAAACCCTTTAGATTTAATCATAAAAAAAGCAAGATCATTGTCTTGCTTTTTTCAATGGTGGGGGCGAAGAGACTCGAACTCTTACACCTTGCGGCGCTGGAACCTAAATCCAGTGCGTCTACCAATTTCGCCACGCCCCCATCTGGGACATTTATTTAAAATAAATGTGGCAGAGGATCAAGGATTCGAACCTTGACGAACGGTTTTGGAGACCGTCATGCTACCATTACACCAATCCTCTTCCAAGATTTAAATGACTTATCATTCAAATCAACTTTAAGTTTTAACTTAAAGTGGTGGGGGCGAAGAGACTCGAACTCTTACACCTTGCGGCGCTGGAACCTAAATCCAGTGCGTCTACCAATTTCGCCACGCCCCCGATGGCTGTGTATATTAGCGATAAGATCTAACAGTGACAAGTGTTTTTTTTCTAAAAAAAACTGACCGTGTAAATTGTATACAGATACTAGATCAATGATTTTTATAAGTTTGAATGTACTTTTAAACAATTTATCGCTTCAAATGCATTTGAAAACCGATTTTTCTGTTGTTTTTGCAATAATCCCGCCAGTAAAGGATAAAAAACTTGAACTGAATCAGGCAACTGAATGTCTAAATTTTGACAATGCAATACAGCCCAATCATGATAACTATTTGCTTGTAAACGCATTTGGCTTAACCATTCATACAAAACAATTCCAAAAGCATATAAATCGCTTTGTATACTCTTACTTGCTCCATGGAACAATTCAGGAGCCATATATCTTGGGGTAGCATCAACGATTGAGTCAGGACTCGATATACGCCGTGTTTTTTCAAAATCAATTAAATAGAGCTGCTGTTCAAACTTTCGAAAGTGTTCCCTTTTTATATCTCCATGAATCCATCCCAACTCATGAAGTGCTGTTAAAGCCTTAAGTGCGCTAAAGACTGTCTCATAAATATCTTTTAAGTTTTGCTTTGCGATGGAACGATCAAACCAATCTTCTGTATCCGGCAAAATTAATATTTTCCCTTCATGTTGTTGTAGTTGAGAAACAGTGTCGGCATCAACTATTTTAAATGGTAAAAGCCAATTTGCGTTTTTATGCTGAATATCTTCATAAAATTGCAATTCATGCAAAAAATCTTGCTCATTTTGAGCATATACGTGCGGCACTTGATATTTTAGCCAGTAGTGATGGGCATCTATAGTACATGTCCATAGATGCCGTCCTAAATCTGCACTTTTAGGTTTTGTCACACTTTTTAGATTTTCTATATGAGAAGCAAAATCATGCTTCAGCATAATAAGACTCTGGTTGTTGTCTCTTTTCTTCAAAACGTAGAACTTCTAAACAATGCTGAATAGTTTTACCAATACGTGCATGAGTTTCTATAGAAGAAATTTTCGGCCAAGTCGCACGCTCACCCTCTCTTTGTAAACGCTTAAACAAATGCGGACGAGGGTTTTGCAATGTATAGGCATAATGTTTTAGGCCATATTTAGCAATAATATTGACATCGCCATAATAGCGCTGCCCTATTACACCATACCCATGATCAAGCAATCTTCTTACTGGAGAAATAGCACCGAGTCTTTGACGAGTAAAGTCCATTACTCCCATAGACAGGACTTTACCTTGGCGTCTTAAAATTCGTTCTGGCCAACTTAAAAGATCTTTACGGAAACGGTGTGCATCATCTTGCATAAATGGTACAACATGCGGATTCACTTGACTGGCAATGGTGTAGTTTAAATTATAAAGCCTTGCCATTCTTTCTTGTGGAAAGTCACTGCGCACACTGCCATCCACCCATTTTGTATTTGCCATATAAGGCGTATGTTCACCATCATAACGTTTACTGGTTAAACGCACAGGTGGAAATAAAACTGGCACAGCACAAGAAGCCAATACAGCACTCCAAACCAAAACGTTGGGTGTCATAATTGCATTCATAATTCGCGGGTTTTCTGTTGCATCATACGGTGCAACGGCCACATTAATATTTAAACCCGATTTTTTAAATGCTTCTTCAAAAGTCAAATTGCCTAAGTTTTCGATAAGGAATTTTTTCAAATAGTGGACATCCGCAATGCCCCCATTCCCTTTTATAAGTTCACGAAGCTTTCTAAAATGAAACGCATCACTAAAAAATTGCTCGCCATTTAACAAGTTTTGAACATCTTCACTGGCAGAAGTTCCTAGCATGCCTGTCATAATCGCGCCAGCACTTGAGCCGGATAGCACTTTTGGCATTAAGTCTTGTTCAATTAAAGCTTTACATACACCTGTATGAAAAAGACCTAAAGTTGCACCACCCGAAAACATAAGCGCGGGTTGCCCATATGCTTTTTCACAATTTTCAAAAAACTCGATTTTTTCTTTTCTTTGAAAGGTAATACATTCACTAGAAGCAATGTAAGCCAAGCTTTGGCTGACTTCTTCGATATAATCTTCAATTAACTTTTTTGTACCTACATGCGTTGCAGCAAACAACATAGGGTGACCAATATTTGCAATATCGTAGGTTAGCCCTTCTTTTAAAAGATAAATCAAATCTAAAGTACGATGTTGCTGACGATATCTTTTCAGTAAGGTGTAACGATAAGAAATGAGCTCAGCATCAAAATAAGGTGAACTATTATCGAACTTCCACTCTTGTGCACCTGTTTCTTCATCCAGTTTTAATGCAAAAGACTTCCACTCTTCATAAGATTCAGCCATGTCTAATTGACGTTGTAATTTTTTGATACGGTAAGCCTGATGCGGATTCATATCACTTCGTATTTTTTCAAACATATTTCGTCCTCATCTTCACAGATGATTTTACTGAATAGACATGACAACACTATGCGCGGTCTGAACATTTCAATCAATTGCAAAACAGATAAACTAGATTGGCAGTATCTTTTTTGTCAGCTTGCAAATTTCGGTGTTAGTATCCTAGTAAATTACTGTTTAACATGATTGATTAACCATGGCTACCATTGATTTACCCGACAATTTAGTTCAAACCTTATCACTTGTATTAAATCAGTTACAGCAGGTTTTACCTGAACCGAAACAAGAAACTGATTTCACTGCACCAGCTTTTAGATGGGAAAACCAGCAACTTAAAGCCATTTATACGCCTAAGAATATTTATCTTGATGACTTAAAAGGCATCGAACGTCAAAAAGAAAAAATCATTCAAAATACTTTGCAGTTTTTAAACGGCTTACCTGCAAATGATGTACTGTTAACGGGATCACGTGGTACTGGTAAATCCTCAATAGTGCGTGCTTTACTCACTGAATATGCGCCTCAAGGATTACGTTTAATTGAAATTGAGCGTGATGATTTAGCAGACCTACCTAAAATTCAAAAAATCATTCAAAACCGCTCTGAAAAGTATATCGTCTACTGTGATGACTTAGCTTTTAATGCTGAAGATGAAAATTATCGTAGTCTAAAAAGTGTATTAGATGGTTCATTACAATCTGGTTCAACAAATTTTATTATTTATGCGACCAGTAACCGCCGTCACTTGTTACCTGAGTTTATGCATGAAAATACGCCTGTAACTAAGGTTGATGTACCTCAATATACCGAACTACACCCTCAAGAAGCGATTGAAGAAAAGATTTCTTTGTCTGATCGTTTTGGTTTATGGTTATCTTTTTATCCAATGGATCAAAATTTATATTTAGAAATCGTAGAACATTATCTTGATAAAGCAAACATGCCTTTTAATGATGAAGTTCGTGCTGAGAGTTTACGTTGGTGTCAAATGCGTGGTCAGCGCTCTGGCCGTGCGGCTTATCAGTTTTCTAAGCATTGGATTGGTTTAAATGCTTTAAAAGAGTTGTCTAACAGTTAAATAAAATGTCCCACAAAGCCTTAGCTTTGGCCTGTAAACCGCTTAGCTTTGGCAGTTGTTTTTCATAACCTAAAACCAAGATCGCCCCCTTTTAGGTTTATATATGAAAAAACAATTGCCAAAATTTTCTACCGCAAGCAAAACTATTGCTAAAAGTTTGTTATTCGCACAAGGCTTTTTAGACCAAGCAAAAAAATATTCAACGCTTCCTTTTACTCAATCTCATATCATTCGCCCACGTGTTGACGAAAAATATTATAGCTGGACTCATTACGGCATCTTTTTCCCCTTTTGCCAGAACCGCATCGCTATTTAAATATTATGATTTTATTAGGCACACCTGGTGCGCTTGCTTTTGATCATGATGATATTATTGTTGGCAATCCCAGAAAAACAGCGACTTTTTTTTCAAGCACAGCCGCCCTTGAACAAGCCTTATTAAAAGCCTATATCATTCCTAAAGATACAAAAATTAATGAAGATGGAAG
Organism: Acinetobacter genomosp. 33YU; assembly: GCF_001990725.1. NCBI lineage: Bacteria > Pseudomonadati > Pseudomonadota > Gammaproteobacteria > Moraxellales > Moraxellaceae > Acinetobacter > Acinetobacter genomosp. 33YU. The sequence goes on from NZ_LFZQ01000005.1 coordinate 162,686, forward strand.
CTTAATCGAACTAGGTCAGGAAATTTCAATTCAAGGAAAATTTCCTAAAATTCATATTAATGGACATTATGAAAGTCTAGATTTTGACTTTGATATCGATGTGACCTCACATGTTTCATGGTTTATAAAAACGCCTGTTTATGATCATTTGAGTTTATTAGCCAAATTTAAAGGTTTTTTAAATTATCAAGATAAATACATTGAAAGCGAAGGACTTTGCACTTATGAATATGCTCAAGCAGTTGGCCCCCACTCATTCACAAATCAACTTATCCCTGAAAACCATAAATTACCGCTTGATTTTTTCACTTATCAAATCATTAATTTGAATGAAAATACTCAACTTCTGCTAACCAAAGCAGATATTGCGGGTCAAACAGTAACTTATACATTGCATATTAGACATCTTGATCGGCCAGCTGAAATTTATACAGATGTCAGCTTTGATATTATTTCATATCAAATTGATGACTTCATTTCACCAACGGGCAAGAACATGCGACTTCCCAAATACTTTTCTTGGATTGCTAGAAATGATGCAAAACAAATTATTTTAAATATTCAGGCAGAAATTGACTGCCCATTCCGCTATGGTCATGGGCAAGGTTATGCAAGTAGTTATATATTTACTGGTCATTATTTTGGCAATGAAGTGCAAGGCCGTGGTTATATCGAATATATAGATATTGAACACCAACAAGCCTTTGCAAATGAATAATTTTACTCAGGAATAGTAAGTTCAGTCATTGGCCAACGTGGTGTAGTCGTGACAGCCAAGCCATCATGTTGGCCGGCTTTTAAACGCTGATAACCTGCAAATGCAATCATTGCACCATTATCAGTACATAAAGCAGGCTCTGCATAGTAAACCTGCGCTTTAATTTTCGCTAAGGAAGTTTCTAACTGTTCGCGTAGTCGTAAATTTGCACTTACCCCACCAGCAATCACTAAACGCTTAAGCCCAGTTTGCTTTAAAGCTTTTACCGATTTTTTCACCAAGGTATCTACAATTGCTTCTTGGAATGAAGCAGCTATATCAGCATCTCTGTTTTCACCATTCAATTTTTTCAATTGAACAGATACTGCAGTTTTTAAGCCACTAAAAGAAAAATCTAGGCCTTGATGAAGCATTGGTCGTGGAAATTCAAATGCTAGCGGATCACCAGATAGCGCCAGTTTTGCGATATTTGGCCCACCCGGATATGGCAAGCTCATCATTTTCGCAACTTTATCGAAAGCTTCACCAGCAGCATCATCAATAGACTCACCTAAGAGTTCATATTGACCAATTGCATGGGCAGCCATCAATTGTGTATGACCCCCTGAAACAAGCAATGCTACAAATGGAAATTCGGGTGGCTGACTTGAAAGTAATGGAGCCAACATATGTCCTTCCATATGGTGAACACCAATCGCAGGCTTATTTAAAGAAAAAGCTAGAGTTCTTCCAAACAATGCACCTGTCATTAATGCTCCCATTAAACCTGGGCCACGCGTATAAGCAACTGCATCAATCTCTTGTTTCGTTACACCACTTTGTTCAAGCAATTGATTCATTAAAGGAATAAGCTTACGAACATGGTCACGAGAAGCCAACTCTGGAACCACCCCACCATACTCAGCATGAAGTTTTATCTGGCTATAAAGAACCTGTCCCCGCAAGCCGAGTTCGCTATCATAAAGTGCCAACCCTGTTTCATCACAAGAAGTTTCTAAGCCTAAAACAATCATCAAAACTGCCTTTTATATGAGTCAAAATATTGCAATCGCTATTATAGACTTGTGATATGAGTTGTAAATGAGTAAAATACTGACCTTCACTTGTGATCCGGCGCAATGGTGTGCCTGATCTTATCCATAATCTAGAGGATTTTACATGCCACAAGTTAAGTTGAAAGAAGGCGAACCAGTTGACGTAGCTATCCGTCGTTTCAAACGTTCATGCGAAAAAGCTGGTGTTTTAGCTGACGTTCGTAAGCGCGAATTCTACGAAAAACCAACTCAAGAACGTAAGCGCAAAAAAGCTGCTGCAGTTAAACGCTACCAAAAGAAATTGGCTCGCGAATCTGTACGTACTACTCGCCTTTACTAATTAATTTGTGATTGACTGCTGAAATTATGACTACTTTAAAAGACCAAATTACTGATGCATTAAAAACTTCTATGCGTGCCAAAGATATGGCAACAGTGACGGTTTTGCGTAGTCTACAAGCAGCAATTAAGCAAATCGAAGTTGATGAGCGCATAGAGCTTGGCGACGCTCAGGTTCTTGCGGTCATTGAAAAGCAAATTAAACAACGTAAAGAATCGATCAAAGCCTTTGAAGGTGCTGGTCGTGATGATTTAGCTAGTAAAGAACAAGCCGAAGCTGAGATTATTTCCCAGTTTCTACCAGAAGCTATGACTGAGGAAGAGCTTGATTCTATCATTGAGCAAACGATTGCTGCTCAAGAAGCAACTAGCATGAAAGATATGGGTAAGGTGATGAATTCTCTACGTCCGATCATAGCCGGGCGTGCCGATCCTGCTCAAGTTTCAGCAAAAATTAAAGCCAAGTTAGCTTAATTCCCTCCTCTTTCCTTATACATTCTTAGACCAAGCTTTCAGTTACTTGTCAGCTTAAGTAAATTCGTGTCTGCGAAAATCACAAGATTACTCTACACGTCCTAAATTTTCATTCGTCTTTCATCTTGCATTTGCTTTAAGCGGCTATCTATTTTAGCAGACATTGCATGATTGTCTTTTGCAAGTCGCTGTGCATGTAACATCGATTTAATTGCATTTTCTTCACTACCAGACCAAAATTGTGCCTCTGCTCGATAGCGCAACACATTCACCGCCCTTAAAGGCGACTCTTTATCTAAATTAGCGGCTTGCTGTAATAGTTGCCAGCCTTGAATATCTCTGGCATTTTTATTAATAAAACGCTGAACAAGTGTCTGTACTTGCGCATATTTCCCCTGACGTAACAAAACCTCAGCTAACTTATAGCTAAATGCTTTATTTTCAGGCATAGTCATTTGCAATGGCGCAATAGAATTATAGGCCTGATCAAGTTTATTTTGCCCCAAATAAATATCTGTTTGAATTAAAGAAACAAGTGGCTTACCACTAGATTTCACTTGATCTAAGGTTGTTTGAGCTTGCGTATAATCACCTTGTTTTAAATAAAATGCAGACAACGCTAATAGCCCTGCCAGATTTTTTTGCGAGGCTAGACTTTGAAGCTGATTTTCTGTAGCTTCTCCAGCAACCACCATGGTATACCATTTTAAAATTTCAAAATCGACATCATATATTCGACTTTTAACACGAGGCATTTGATTAGCTCTTAGACGAGCCTCACTCATACGCTCAGTCGTTAAAGGATGGGTAAGCCAAAAATCCGGCAGGAAACTTACATGGCTAGTTGCCCTATGCATTGTTTCAAAATAATCTGCCATACTTTGCGGGTTATAACCCGCGGCATACATGTATTGCATTCCAATCCGATCAGCTTCACGCTCTTGATTACGGCTATAGGTAAGCTGCTTATCCAAAAGTGCAGCTTGCGTACCCAACATGACTGCCGCCCCTGCATCTCCACCCGCCTGAGCAGCCAAAGCTACGCCTGCCAGCAAACCAGCCAAACTTAAGAGTGCTTGCCCTTTAAATGCTTCTTCTGAACGACTAAAGTGCCTTTGAGAAACGTGAGCAATTTCGTGTGCCATCACACCAGCAATCTCATCTATATTGCGAGCAGATGAAATAAGGCCAGTATTTAATGCAAATAGCCCACCTGGGACAGCAAATGCGTTAATTTGAGGGTCTTTAATTACAACTAGACCAATAGGTTGCCCAAGCTGGGTTTGACCCAAAATATTAGAGAAGACTTGAAAAAACTGATCTTCCAGCCATACATCCTGTATGACTGGCATTTGCTTATGAACTTCACGAAAAACTTTTTCACCAATAAATTTTTCTTTCTGTTGGTCAAGCAATCCTATTCCACTACCAATATTCGGAATTTCAACTTGCCCAGAAGCTGGTTTGGAATCAAAAGGATCGGCATAAGAGGCATTTGTTATAAAAGCCAAACTTAAAATAACTGGCAAAAATTTCAAAAGTTCTTCTCTATTAAAAATTAGACCAACAAAAAAGCCCATTCATACAATGCTTGAATTATCTTGCATCATATCAATAGGCTTTCACTATAACATTGAAAATAGACTATATTTGCAATGAAGTGTTATTCAATTTTTATTCAAAATTAGGGTTCACCAGATATCTTGGAGTTTTATCTTCCAATGCTTCTACCAAGTTTTTATAAGCTAAGTTTGCCATTTTTTTGCGAGTTTCAGCTGTAGCAGAACCTACATGAGGCAAGGTAACAACATTTGGTAATTTGAACAGTGCCGAATCTTGCAAAGGCTCTTTTTCATATACATCAAGACCAGCAGCAAAAATAACTTCATTCTGCAAAGCCTCAATAAGCGCCTGCTCATCGACCACTGAACCACGCGCAATATTGACAAAAATAGCGTGCTTTTGCATAAGTTCAAATTGAGCTTTACCCATTAAAGCTTTAGATTCAGTATTTAAATCAACTGCTGTGACTACAAAATCAGACTGTTGTAACAACTCATCCAAACTTAAATATTGAGCATTCAATGGCTCGGCCAATTCAGGCTTTTCTCGTCGATTATGGTAAACAATATTCATGTTAAAACCATAAAAACCACGACGTGCAATTGCAGCACCAATATTACCGAGCCCAATAATTCCTAGCGTCTTACCAAAAACATCTAGTCCAAACTGCCGTGGCCCAACTGTTCTTTTCCATTCACCTTGTTTAGTCCAATGGTCTAGAAATGGTACTTTTCTAGCTGCACTTAATAATAGTGTAAAAGCAAGATCTGCCGTAGTTTCAGTCAAAACATGCGGTGTATTTGATAACCAAATTTTCTTTTGGTTCAAATAAGCAACATCATAATTATCATAACCAACTGTCACAGATGAAATAATTTTTAGTTTTTGTGCAGGAGCAAGATTGCTCTCATTGAGCAAGCGTCCCGCGCCAATCATTCCATCAGCATCTACGACTTCTTTTCTTATCTGTTCATTAATATCACCCAGTTTAGGGTTTAATACGACAACATGATAATCCTGCTGTAACCGTGACAAAATTTCTTCATCAATTTGGCTAAAAACCACAACCTTTTTCATGTATATCCCTACTACTCATTGTTATCTTGCATAAGTTGCCACAGCCTTTTTTTAAGGAGAGGCTTATCTAACATTTCTTTTAAACTAGCTAAATGAATAATATTTGTATGTTGAATATAGGCACATTTCCCTAAACACAAAATCTTTTTTTCTGCCGCTACAGCATCTAAAAAACCTTGAATATATGAACCTACACCGCGTTGATCTTGATAAGCTGCTAACGGAAAAGGCCACCTTAATTCAGCATAATGCCCCACTTTGGCCTTTTGTATATTTGCCCAAAGTTGCTTTTCCTCTTTCTCTAATGCAGTTACATCAACAAAGATTACACACTTTTCAAGACAATAAGCCTGCAACTCAAATGGAGCAATTACCTCTCGCTCAACAACTATAGGTTTTTCTACAACCACTTCAGGCTGTGGAACATCTATAATGGCTATTGAAGGCTCCTCAACCACTTTAGCAACTTCAAGCAGTTCAGGATTAGATGGTACCTGTTCAAATGCAGGAATATCTACAACAATAGGTATATTAATTGGAAGATGAGGCTCAACAACCTGATCACGCCATAAAGTATGAGCATTATTTTTTTGGCACACTTGTGTTCTAGGAATCCACACATCGATTCCTAAAGTTGCCAGTATATTTCTTTGCTGCCCAATCATGTTTAAATCAGTACCTCTAATCTACTCACATTCTAACGGGCTTCTGATTTTTTTTCAGCGTTTTCTTTAAATGATCTCTTTTCAAAACCACATATGTTTCTTAAATAATCATAACGCTATTTTTCTTCTGCATTTGCTCTACAATTTCATCGGACTCAAAACCAAATCGCCAATAGAGCAACTCAAGCACATCCAGTTCATCTTGAGTAATAATTCGGTCACTCCATAAGCACATTTCAGCAATTGCCAAAATGCTTAAACGATCACGGAGTAAAAGCCCAGCAATGTCATTTAAAATTTCAGCCAAGTCCAAAGGCTCATCCGAAATTTCATCATAAATATTCATTTCATCTGGGTTTAGCAATGAACGTAAAATACGTTCACGGACTTCCAACTGGTTTGGACTATTAATTTGCTGCACATGAAGTAGTGCATCAATTAAACGAACTATTTGAGGTTTTACTTCTTCAAATGCCGTAGGTAAATGAAGTGGCATCAGATTCAATTCATACTTGACCCGCTCTAATAACAAGGCATCAAGCAATCCTATTTCGCCATCTTCCTGAATAATAAGTGCCAGTTTTGTCAAAAATTGACGCGCAATACTTGCAGGCATATGGCCAATATTTTTACATGCGTCGTGAAATATCTGAATATGAATACGACCATCCAAATTAAGCAAAGCATCAACAATAGAATGACTTACAGGAGCTTCTTGCGGAATAAATTCTCGATATTGACGAATCATTAAAATTGCAACCATCACCTCACGCGAACCAGTGGCTGTTTGCAATGCACGCTGAATGAGCTCCGGGCGTTTTTTATTACGCCGAATATCATTACTTAAAGGTTTAATCGCATCATTTAATGCAAAACTAATTGGAGAAAGGCGCAACAAAGGCAAAGGCTGTGGTGATGACCACGGAATATAAATTTCTGTTTCAGATTCTTCTAATGAACGAAAAAGACTAAATAACGGTCTATTACGAAGTTTCTTTAAATTTTCTAATTGTAAATCTTGCAATAGAGTTGGATTAAGTTCGTAAATACGCTCACGAATACTTGGGTGAATATTCATCCAACTTTGAGGACTAAGTGAGTTTGCAAAACACATATGTGCAATAGATTCAGAATAAGCACTATGAATTTGCGACCCTGAATGATGAACATAAATACGCAATAAAGTTTGGGTATTCGTACTATTTTTTAGCAACCGCATGGTTTTTTGGTCGTTGCGAAACGTACGACCACTTAATGTTAAATATTTAATAAAACGTGTGATTAATACACCCAAGCTTCCTGCTAGCCAGATTACACCTCCAACAGCTACAAAGACTGTTTCAAATTTATGCTTATAACCAGGACTGTAACGTTTAAAACCCTGTTTGGCGAGCTTGCTGCCCCATTGACTGAAAGTTGTTAAACCACTGTATAAAATTTTTAATTTAGTATTTTCTACAGCTTCACCGGATAAAATCTGGTTAAACTCATGACCCAATAGACCATACAGCTCTAGTTCATCTAGATTCTGTAAAGCTCCCCAAGTCAAAATAATGACAATATCGTTTGAGTGAAAACCTGCAGTTAATGCATTCACTCCTACTTCATCAGGCAAAACATAAAGTGTTGGAATATTCAGAGAAAATGTTTGAGCCAAATGTTCGGTAATTTTTAATGCAGCATGTTCTTCTGGTGTACTCTCACCTTTTACCAAACGGCGCGCTTTAAGCTGTTTAGCAAGAGAATGTCCTCCCTTACGCAAAATATAAAGCTCGGTCACTACAGACCAAACCATAATAAAAAGCAAAAGAGCAACAAAATATGGACTTAAGGCATGCCACCAAATTGGCTGGCTATAATCAAAGAAATGAACAAGTAAACCCAAAATGAGATTTAAAATAAAAATAGTTAAAAGCACAGCGACCAAACACATAGTGATGGACCATGCCATATTCTTATTTTCGATTAAATAGTGGCTTACTTCTTTCAATGTAAATAATCCCAATTACATTGTTAAGTTTCATCATAAAAGAAAAAAGCGGGAAACACCCGCTTTTTTCGGCTATTTCTATTCTTCTTTAATACCCGTCAAATCTACTGACGCTGCATCAATATTGACATCAATATAACCATCTTTTTTCTTTTTCGCAGAGTCATTACGCTTCTGCTCCAAATTATTCAGATAGTCAGCATCGATACCGCCAGTTACATAAATTCCATCAAAAACAGAGCAATCAAACTCAGTCAATGTAGGAACCTTACTTGTACGTACGGCGTTCTTCAAGTCTTCCAAATCTTGGAATACTAAACGGTCAGCACCAATAATTTCTTGGATTTCTTCTACACTACGTTCCGAAGCGATAAGCTCAGTCTTAGCAGGCATATCGATACCATAAACGTTTGGATACATTACCTTTGGTGCTGCTGAAGCAAAGTATACTTTTTTCGCACCTGAGTCACGCGCCATTTGAATAATCTCATTACACGTAGTACCACGTACAATAGAGTCATCCACCAATAAGACGTTCTTACCTTTAAACTCTAACTCAACAGGGTTTAATTTTTGACGTACAGATTTTTTACGCTGTTGTTGGCCCGGCATAATGAAGGTACGACCGATATAACGGTTTTTCATAAAGCCTTCGCGGAACTTCACACCAAGAATATTTGCAAGTTCTAGTGCAGAAGTACGGCTGGTATCTGGAATTGGGATAACCACATCAATATCATGGTCTTCACCCCAGTCACGCAAAATTTTATGCGCTAATTTTTCACCCATTTTTAAACGGGCTTTATAAACTGAAATACCATCAATAATTGCATCTGGACGAGCAAAATAAACATATTCAAAAATACATGGACGGTATTTTGGTTCTGCCGCACATTGTTTAGTGAATAATTGACCTTCTGAATCAATGAAAATTGCTTCACCTGGTGCAATATCACGCTCGATTTTAAAACCAAGTGCAGTAATCGCTACAGACTCTGATGCAATGATATATTCCATCTCACCTTGTTCAGTCTCACGCGAACCATAAATAAGCGGACGAATACCATTTGGATCACGGAAACCAACCAAACCATGACCAGTGATCATAGCTACCACGCCATAAGCACCTTGACAGCGCTCATGCACACGAGAAACTGTATGGAAAATATCTTCAGCTGTAGGGTTTAACGTTCCTTTCTTTTGCAACTCATGCGCAAAAACGTTTAAAAGAACTTCTGAGTCAGAATCAGTGTTCATGTGACGTAAATCTGTTTTAAACAGGTCATCATGAATTTCTTCTGCATTGGTTAAGTTACCATTATGTGCAAGTGTAATCCCATAAGGTGAGTTCACATAAAATGGTTGAGCTTCAGCACTGCTAGCAGAGCCAGCAGTTGGGTAGCGTACATGGCCAATACCATAATTACCAAGTAATGCTCTCATATGACGAGTATGAAAGACATCACGCACCATACCGTTATCCTTACGAAGGAAAAGACGGCCTTCATGGCAGGTTACTATTCCAGCTGCATCTTGCCCACGATGCTGCAACATCGTTAATGCATCAAACAACATTTGGTTCACTGGCGATTTACCGGCTATACCAACAACTCCACACATAGCAACCTCGCAGACAAGCTAGGAATTAATAAAAAGGATTCTTTGTTGAATGGTCGGATCGGGTTTCTGATTCATCCGATTCGTCCATTGTTTTTGAAGGGGTGCTTGATGCACTACCTCCAGATGTTATCTGATGATACGCCTCACTTGCTGCATCTTTAGACAATTCTGTTGCTAAAGGCGCATAAGGCAATAAAAACTGTATAAGTATGGACTGTTTCCAGTTTGCTGAACTTTCAACCCAAGGCCCTACGCCTTGCATGGTCACAAGAACAACTAGTAAACCTTTTAAGGAACCAAAAGCACCACCTGCTAAACGATTTAATGGCCCCAATTTCAAACTTTTCAAGAGGCCATTTAAAATTGCAGTGACGATCCAAGTTAAAACAATAATAATGAGTGCAATAAATGCAAAAGCCGCAATCTTTTGAACCACCGGATCCTGACTTAAACCCGACATTGACGGAGCTAGAAGAACAGCATATTTTGCACCCATAATTAATGCAAAAATCCATCCTACCAAGTTCGCAAAGGCTTTTATAAATCCTTGTCGCAAACCGTTTAGCCCCCCAATGAGCAAAAGTATTAGAATGATGATATCAATAGTGTTCATGTTCAATTAGGTCATAGCTTCAACACATTGCTTTACAAGTGTTGGTCCCGTATAGATTAGACCACTATAAATTTGAACAAGTGTTGCTCCAGCTTGTTGTTTCGCTAAAGCCTGCTCACCAGACAATATACCACCCACACCAATCAAAGGAATTTGTCCTTTTAATGATTGAGCAAATAAACGCAAACATTCTGTACTTTTCTCAAATACAGGAGCGCCTGACAAGCCACCTGACTCATTACCGTAAGGCAGGTTTTCAACCCCTTCTCTCGATAAAGTCGTATTAGTCACAATAAGACCATCAATTTTAAAATCAAGTAATTGTGCAGAGATAAATTCAACATCTTCAGCCGTAAGGTCAGGAGCGACTTTTAAAACCAAAGGAACATAATGATTATATTGCTCAGCCAACTCAAGTTGACGTGCTTTTAGTGTTTGCAACAATTCAGTTAACGCATCACCACTTTGTAAACTACGCAAGTTTTTAGTATTTGGAGATGAAATATTAACTGTAATATATGACGCGTAGTTATAAACTTTCTCAAGACAAATTAAGTAATCATCAACCGCCTTTTCAACAGGCGTATCGGCATTTTTACCAATATTGATACCTAAAATACCTCTAAACTTTGAAGCTTTAACATTTTCAATAAGCTTATCAACACCATCATTATTAAAACCCATACGGTTAATAATGGCTTTAGCTTCAGGAATACGGAATAAACGTGGTTTTGGATTACCTGATTGTGGGCGAGGTGTAATTGTACCAATTTCAATAAAACCGAAACCTAATCCGGCTAAGGCATCGATATGAGCACCATTTTTATCTAGCCCCGCAGCCAAACCTACAGGATTAGGGAACTCGATTCCCATACATTTGGTCGGCTTTGCTTGTACAGCCTGACGCATCATGCCTAGCTTATGTGCTTTATCAAGCATGGATAATGTTAATTCATGGGCACGCTCTGGTGCTAAACTAAACAACATCGGGCGAGCAAGTGAATATAACATACCAATCACAATCTACTGATTTTAGGTACGCATATTATAGGCACAGGTAGCACAAAAAACCATGCTTGACATAAGCATATTTTGATATGTTATTGAACTGTCGCTGTTAATTTAATCTGACCTTCACTGGAAACCATTTCCATCTTCTGAATACTAAGACCCATCTGTGCAAGTTGTGTTAAAAAGTTAGCTAAAATTGCATAATTTTGATGTGTTACAATAATTTGTAACTGCTCTCCATTTTGCTGAGAAGTCACAGTTAAGCCTTGTTGTTGAGCGACTCTTTGGATTTTTCCAGACTTATCAAGCTCAAGCTCATTTGCAGGCTTCATAGTAACAGCATTACTTTGCATCCACACCATCAGATCTTTTAAATCATTTAAGCGCTTTTGCTGTTGCTCTGCCAAAGAATGCATTTTCCAAAGCGAAGAGCCAATGATCGCCACCACCACAAAAATTGTAGTAAAGATGACCATAATACGTTCACGGACCGTTAAACGATCCAAATATTGAACAACTTGTTCAATCCACTGATCAAAGCGATTTTGCAATTGAGCTAACATTTTCATTATTGTATTTTCACCACCCCAATTGCACCACTACCATTTGCTTGGACGTTACCGAGCTCAGCCTTAAATCCTTGCTGATTCAATTGTTGTGTCAAAGCTTGTAAATCATCTGCCGATTTTGCTTTTAATGCCATTGTTAGGATTGAAGCATCATAATTAAGTTGCTGAGCCAAAATCTGTCTTTGCATTAAAATAGGCCCAACACGACTTAACAAAGAAAGCGCTTGAGTATCACCCTGCTGGCTCATTCTTAAATGGCTTTCAAATTGACCTTTAATATTTTGTTCGGTTACGCGACTAGATGGCCCAAACCAGTATTTATATTGTTCAATTGTTTGGTCAGAGGTTTGGTTCGCCACTTTTTTCAATTTAACCCAACGCAATAAATCATAGCTAAATTGCACCACAATAATTGCTAAAACAATAGCAGCACAAGCTTTCCAATAGTTAGAAAAAGTACGCTCTTGGCCTTTTGACTTTGGTAAAACATTAAAAGGATGTTGCTTAGTTTTATCTAAAGGCTGGAATTGATAAATAAACTCAGAACGTTCATCAGCACTTGAAGCCGCCACTAAACTTTCGAGCTGCTCTACGGTTAAACCGCTATATTGATAATGCGTTTCGGCTGCCTGAAATTCTAAAAAAAGCCCCAAATCATCAACTGAATTGCCCAACCACTTATTTTCACGTACCAAGAGCTGATGATCAATATTACACAGAATAACTTGCTGAGCTTGTGGTTCAGGTAAAATCAGAAAATCTGGTAGTAAGGCCGCAAGTTTAGTTGGTAACAATGCTAAAGAATGTTGCCATGTCTCAACCATCCCCTGAGCAACACCCAATATAGTTAACTGATCGCCATGAAAATGATGAACCACTTTCATATGATCAATCGGCAAAGTCACAAACTCTTCAAGTAGATATTTAACCCCATCAGCCCCAAGCTGTTTATAGTGGGACTTTGCCATAGTTTGCTGAAGCATTTGAGCATGACGACTCGGAAAAAAGACTGTAGCTTCTTTTCCTTGGTGTATTTGCAAGTCTTGTATTAATTGATCGAGACTTGTAGCCTGCAACCAGTTCTCTCCGTTAGACCAATGCCATGTTCCATTGGTTTCAGGCATCCTTATATACAGCATGTCGGCTAAATAACCTTTTTAATTATATTGTGGGTATAAAACTATTCTTTTGTGTTGATAAACCATTTGCAATAACAGCTTGATCATAAATTCTAGCTTCGGCAAGAGCAAATGGATTGAAGTTCTCATGAGTAAGTAACTCTGCGATATGACCGACAACATTCATATGGCAAACCACCACAATCGACTCATAAGGAATTTGAGACAACCACTCAACCGCTTCTCTTGCATCATCATCTGGCTTAATTTTATCGCATAACAATACAGGCACATCTTTAAAATATGTCTGGATATGCGCTAATGTTTCTTGAGCACGCAGTAAAGGGCTTACAACAAAAATATCTGGCTTAACAATATCTTTTAAAAATGTTGCTGTTTGCTCAGCCTGTGCATGTCCACGCGCAGTAAGTGGACGTTTAATATCATTACCATTTACTGGCGGAGCAGCTTCCCCATGACGAACTAATGTCAGTTGCATAAAATTTCCTTGTTAATAATTCCTGCATTATAACCACAATTTATGACATTTATTCGTCAGACTTCATGATGAGGTAAAACAAACTCAACATCACTACGGTGCCCATTTTTCATAAGTGAAAGCGCAATATTTAATGGTGGAGCACCCTCAAAAATTACTTCATATAAGGCATTGGTGATTGGCATATACACATCCAGTTCTTCTGCTTTACCACGCACTTGAACAATTGTATTAATACCTTCTGCAGTTTGACCCAACTCTTTACTTGCCTGATCAAGTGTCTTACCAGAACCTAATGCATAACCGATTTGATAATTACGACTCAATGGACTATTACAAGTCGCAAATAAGTCACCAACACCAGATAAACCTAAGAACGTAAGTGGATTTGCACCCTGCTTTACCGCAAAACGGCTCATTTCAGCCAAAGCACGCGTTAAGATCATACTCTTGGTATTTTCACCAATTTTATATGCTGCCCCAATTCCCATCGCGACTGCATAAATATTCTTAAGCGCACCGCCTAATTCAACGCCATGCACATCATCACTACCAAAAACACGGAATAACGCACTATGCAGTGCATGTTGTACAGCATAACGAACAAGTTCCGAATCACTTGCAATCACCGTACCAGATGGCATACCTGCCATAATTTCTTTGGCAAGGTTTGGACCCGATAATACACCGTATGGAACTTCTGGTAATTCTTCACGAATAATATCGCTCATGAAACTAAACGTTTTAGCTTCAACACCTTTGGTTAAAGACACGACTGCTTGCGCAGTAATATAAGGCGCGATTTGTTTTAAAACATCGCGGAAAGAATGACTAGGAATTGCGACCAAAATAATATCTCGATCACATACAGCTTGTTCCAAATCCGAAACAGCGCGCAATGAAGATTCTAAAGTGAAGTCTGGCAAATAACGCTTATTAATATGAGTTTTATTAATTTCTTCTGCTGTTTCGGAATCACGAATCCAAATCATGGTATCGCAGCCATTACGAGCAGCCAAATTAGCCATGGCCGTACCAAAGCTACCACCGCCTAAAACAGTAATGCGTAATGCCGTTTTTTTATCGACCGCAACAGGTTCCACCAAATCTGTAAACTTAAATTCAGCCATGCTTTATTATCCTATTTCTTACTTTTACAGACGTTTAAGCCTGCCAAACTTTTACGAATTCTTTACTTTCAATATCTGCACGTGGTGCAATTGCTTTAGCTGCTGTGCCAACGTAAATAATACCTGATATTAAATCATGGGGTTGCAAACCTAAATGCTGTTTTAACCAATTTGATTCGACAACAGCACCACTACGCCACATGGTTGAAAACCCTTGAACTTGCAAAGATAACAAAAGATTTTGTACTGCCGCACCTGTACTTAAGATTTGCTCAAAATGTGGCACTTTGGGATGATCTTGCAACTGAGTAAGCGCTAAAATAAGTAGCGGAGCGCGAAAAGGATGTTGCTTAACGCGTTCAAGTTGAGCAGGATCAGTTTCACCTAAATCTGCTAAAGCTTTTGCTAGAACCTCACCAAAAGCTCCACGTTGTTCGCCAGAAACAATTACAAAACGTGTTGGCTTAAGTCTATGATGATCTGGAGCTGTTAAAGCAGCCTGAAAAGCCAACTCTAATTGATCTGAGTTTGGAGCGGGTTCAATTAATTGGCCAATAGACTGACGCTGATGAATATTTTGGTGAATTATTTGTATTGCTGAATCCGTCATTAATATTGATCTAACTCAAAAATTCGAAATAGATTAGCATAATCTACCGTTAATCCACCATGGAATCTAGCTTATAAACATAGCGAACTCATAGTTTGACATTTTTTAATACAAAACTTCAAAACTCATACAACGTCTTCAAAATCAATTAGAAAACTTATGTTCAAATAGCCCTATCTTTTGGCGGTTAACTTAGGTGAATCATGAAAAAAATAATTTTAGCGAGTGCAATGAGTAGCGTTATTTTATTACTAGGTGCTTGTGCAACTACTCCTAAAAACACTTTAGCAATTCAAAAAGAAAATAATCAGTTTGAAGTAACTGGTATTGGTAAAACTAATTTAATTGCAAAAAACAATGCAGTGACTGCCGCACAAAAAACCTGCTCTAAGAGCACAACCCCAGTTATTGTTGATGAAAAAACTACTTATCACGGTGTATTAAAAGATGTAGTCAGTGAAAAAACTGGTCAAATGGTAGAAGCTGCTGCAGGTGTCATTGGTAGTTTAACTGGTAAAAATGCATCTTTAGCAAAAGATGATGATTACCAAACCACTCTTACTTTTTACTGTAAAATTAATTAAGTGAAAAAAATCCCAATCAACTGATTGGGATTTTTTTATTAGCAATACCCATCTAATCGTGTGAGCGGTAGTTTTTTACCAATTGCTTTTTCAATTTCTGGTAAATAGAAAGCATCATCTTCAGACAAGAAACTAATACTTACACCTTGCGCCCCTGCACGACCAGTACGACCAATACGGTGTACATAATCATCGGACTGTTCAGGCAAAGTAAAGTTGATTACATGCGATACGCCATCCACATGAATACCACGACCAGCAACATCGGTTGCAATCATGATGTTGTGTTTACCTTGCTTAAACTGCTCTAACATTTTCATACGTTTGTCTTGAGCAATTTCACCCGAGAGCATTCCCACTTTATATCCATCTTTTTTCAAATGGTCATATAGGCGGCGCACTTGATCACGGCGATTTGCAAAGATCATGACCTTATCAATCGGTTCTTCACGCAAAATATCTTGTAAAAGACGATATTTATCTTGTTTAGCTACAACATAAACACGTTGTTCGACATCGTTATTGGTCTTTTGTTCAGGTTCAATTTCAACTGTTACAGGTTCAAATAACCACTGTCTTGCCAAATTTAAGACATCGTAGCTAAATGTCGCTGAAAACATGAGGGTTTGTCGTTGTTCCTTACGCGGTGAATAACGAACAATACGCTTTACCGAAGGAATAAAACCCATATCTAATAAACGGTCAGCTTCATCAATCACTAAAAATTCAATTTGATCGAGCCAGACTTCTTTTTGTTCTACGAAATCAATTAAACGGCCAGGTGTAGCAACAATGATATCAACAAAATTAGCATCAAGTTGCTTCTTCTGCTTATCAAAATCGACACCACCCAATAGGGTTACGACATGTAAATTAGAGAATTTTGTGAGAAATTTCGCATCACTTTCAATTTGCAATGCCAACTCACGAGTAGGTGCCAAGATTAAAGCACGAGGCTCGCCACGGAAACGTTGCTCTTTAATTGGATTATTGAGTAAATCATTGATTACACTAATCAGAAAGGCAGCTGTCTTACCTGTTCCTGTTTGTGCTCGCCCAATTGCATCATGCCCGGCTAATGTATATTTTAAAACCTTTTGCTGAATTGGGGTCATTTGAGTAAACCCTAAAGCATCAATCGCCTTTTTAAGTTGCGGATGTAAATTCAAGGTTTCAAAACCAGATGTCATAAATACGTGCTCTAACAAACAATCTCTCGAATGAGAAGATCATTATAAACAAAAACGCTCCAATTCAAAAATTGGAGCGTCCATGATTCATCAAAAAGATGAATTTAGTCTTAGTCTAAAGGCTGAACGTTTTCAGCTTGAAAACCTTTTTGACCTTGTACAACGCTAAACTCTACGCGTTGACCGTCACGTAGAGAACGGTGACCGTCACCTACGATTGCACGGAAGTGAACGAATACATCGTCGCCGCCGTTACGTTGAATAAAACCAAAGCCTTTAGTGTCATTAAACCACTTTACTACGCCTTGTTCACGAGCTGTCATAAGTCAATCCTCAGATGATGAAAAAAGGACCTTCCGGTGTTGCAAACAGCAGAGTAAACAAGGATTTAAAATTTTTATAATCTTAAAGCTTGTAATCATTCTGTAAAACTATCAACAATTTCCGGTTACATCCATTTGTTATAGGTTATTAAAACAATTTAACTGTGTGGTAATCCCTAAAACGGTTCGAGCTTAACACGGGTTTATGACAATTAATAGAATTTTTTTCAAATATTTCCCCTATTTTTTAGCTCTTTTTTTAAACACCTTATGACTAGAATTTTTATAAGAATCCGTGACCTCATAATTTTATAAAACAGCTAGAGTTCATAAAAAAATTTGTTAGAATATTTTTTTTAGTTGTTTTTATGATGAATGAGCACTACCTCTTCTGCTATTACCCCCATTGAAATTAATGCGCTTGGTCAACCATGTCCAATGCCCTTATTAATGTTAAAACGTGAGCTTAAAAAAGTATCTGGAAAGCAACTGTTTTTATTAAAGTCATCTGACCCACATAGTGAAATTGATGTAACCCGTTACTGCAATTTACATCATTTTATGTGTCAAACCATGCAGATTTCGGAAAGAGAATTTCACTATTTAATTGAAACTCAATGATTCTTTGATAAAATAAAAGATTAGAAACTGCATAAAATTTTACATTTTTCTACCCAATTTTCCTTAATTATGAAGACAATTCAAATTAAGATGAATTTATTGGTTAATCCATCCTATCCTATAAGGAGAACTCATGAGTGACAGCAGCAATCAATTGATGCCCCTGTCATTGTCTGCGCCCGGTGTAAACCTTGGTGCATATATCAGTACTGTCAATCAGATTCCTATTTTAACGGCCGAGCAAGAAAAAGAACTTGCTGAACGTTATTATTATGACCAAGATCTTGATGCCGCAAAAATGCTGGTAATGTCGCATTTACGTTTTGTCGTTCATATTGCGCGCAGCTATGCAGGTTATGGCCTACCACAAGGCGACCTTATTCAAGAAGGTAACTTAGGCTTAATGAAAGCCGTAAAACGTTTCGACCCAAATATGGGCGTACGTCTTGTCTCTTTTGCCGTCCACTGGATTAAGGCAGAAATTCACGAATACGTTATTCGCAACTGGCGTATTGTCAAAATTGCAACGACAAAAGCTCAACGTAAATTATTTTTCAATTTACGTAGCCTAAAAAAATCGAGTAAAAAATTAACGCTCGAAGAAGCTCAATCGATTGCTAATGACTTAAATGTAACTCCAGAACAAGTTCTGGAAATGGAAGGTCGTTTAACTGCTTATGATGCTGCCTTTGAGGCACAAGGCGATGACGACGATGACACACCACACACAGCGCCTGCGTTGTATCTTGAAGATAACCGCTACGACCCTGCTCGTTTAGTTGAAAATGAAGACTGGGAAGAACAAAGCACATCTGCTTTACATGATGCCATGGATCAGTTAGATGATCGTTCGCGTAATATTTTGCAGCGTCGTTGGTTAGATGATGATAAATCTACCCTACACGAGCTTGCTGCTGAATATAATGTTTCTGCGGAACGTATTCGTCAGCTTGAAAAAAATGCGATGGAAAAAATTAAAGTCGCAATGTCAGCAAGCTAAATTAAATGAAAAAAATAAAAGGGCGATAAGCCCTTTTGTTTTATCTGGCTATGTTTAGCCAACCTATTCTATGGTAACGTTGCCTTTCATTATTCAGTAGCGTTTTTTGTTATGTGGATTGCCATTTCAGCCCTTAATCTTGCTTTTGCAGTCATGTTGGGTGCTTTTGGAGCACATGGTCTTAAAGCTCACGCGGGTCCTGAGCAACTTGCTTGGTGGCAGACTGCAACCGATTACTTTTTTTATCATGCTTTAGGCCTACTAGCACTTGGTATTTTAAGTAAGGCTCTTCCTCTCTTTCCAATCAAGTTATCTTTCTTGCTTATTCAAATTGGTATTCTATTTTTCTGTGGTTCGCTTTATATCATGGCACTAGGTTTACCACGAATATTAGGCGCAATTACACCAATCGGTGGAGCCTTAATGATTGCTGGATGGCTGATCTTGGCTTGGAATGCTTTCAAATACGCTAAATAATCGGAATGTGATCATGCAAATTTATTTAAATGGCGAATTAACGGACACGCCTAGCCAAAACCTGTTGCAACTCATTCAGGAACTGGCACTTGAAGGAAAACGTTTTGCTGTTGAACACAATCAGCAAATCGTTTCTAAAAGCAAATTAGAGCAAATTACGATTGCTCAACATGACCGTATCGAAATTATTCACGCTGTTGGCGGCGGCTAAGTCGGAGTTATCCATGCAAGACACCCCTCTCATTATTGGTTCACGTTCTTTTCAATCTCGTTTATTGGTAGGAACTGGCAAATATAAAGACTTAAATGAAACGGATTTAGCTATTCAAGCCAGTGGTGCAGAAATTGTAACTGTCGCAATTCGTCGTGTGAATATTGGACAAAATCCAGATCAACCGAATTTACTTTCAGTCATTCCACCAGAAAAATATACAATTTTGCCAAATACCGCAGGTTGTTTTGATGCTGATAGCGCAGTACGCACATGTATGTTAGCGCGTGAACTTCTAGACGGTCACAACTTGGTAAAACTCGAAGTTTTAGGTGATGAAAAAACCTTATATCCAAATGTAACCGAGACTTTAAAAGCCGCTCGTACTTTGATTGATGACGGTTTTGAGATTATGGTCTACACGTCTGATGACCCAATCATTGCTCAAGAACTTGAAAGTATGGGCTGTGTTGCGATTATGCCATTAGGCAGTCTGATTGGTTCAGGTTTAGGTATCTTAAATCCGCACACTATTTCAATTATTAAAGAAAATGCGAAAGTACCCGTGCTAGTCGATGCAGGCGTTGGTACAGCAAGTGATGCCGCTATTGCAATGGAACTCGGTTGTGACGGCGTGCTCATGAATACTGCAATTGCAGCTGCCCAAAATCCTATTTTGATGGCTTCTGCAATGAAAAAAGCTGTTGAAGCAGGACGTGAAGCATTTTTAGCGGGACGTATGCCACGTAAACGCATGGCAAATGCAAGCTCACCAGAAACAGGTTATTTCTTTAAATAATCTATTTCTATGGAATCACTGCTTTCTCAGTGGTTCCTTTACTTTTAGAGATTTTTTTAAATTTTCCACCGAGCCCCTAAGAAAAATTTACTCAATTTTATGATTAGCTATTTAAAATTTATCTATTAATTATACATCTAGGCTGAAGATGGCCTGTCTTTAAACCAAGTTTAGGAGCATTATATAAATTTAATAAAAACTGAATATTGATTAATCTTTCATCTAAGCCCGCTTGCAACATATCCTCTGCCAGTCTATTGATTGAAAGATAATTAGATCGATCTAAAAATTGTTCAGTAGTCAATTTTTTATTTTTAGCAAAATCTTTAATATTAGTTCTAGCTTTTTCCATTACATCAGGAAAATCAGCCCTATCACAAACCTCCTCAATTTTTGTAATTTTAGGATGGTATCTCTTATCTTCACCTTTGGAGTAATCTACAACACGTTCATAATTATCATTATTACTATACTCACTCATAGCCAAAAGTGATGCGCATTTATTATAAACCCCATCAAGATATTCCTCCGAATTCTTAAGGTGACCAGAGAATACACCTTTTCTAATAACTGAGCTTTGTTCAACTAGAAACTGATAATTAAAAGGTAAAGGAATATCTTGTTCAACAATAGTTTTTATTGCATTCACTGCTTCAAAATGTGCATTTTCATCAGCTTTTTTCAATGATTGTTGACCATTGTAAGCTCTTCGATAATGGCTTGCAGTATTTTGGGCAAAATCCCGTAAAGCTCTACATTGAGGGTTATTATATTTTTGCACATGTAACGCACCCAACTCTTGAAAACGCGCCATATCATGACTTGGCTCTGCATGAGCAAAAGGAGACAGAAGTATAAATATATATAAATTTATTTTTTTCATAGCTTTAATGTATATTAATCAACCACCCCATTATAAAGATAAGCAATTAAAAAACTAGCATATTATTATAATCGACAAATCTAAATTCTTATATTTAGCTTAGGCTAAACCTAATGTGCTCTTTAAATTTTGCTTGGCATTTAGCTCAAAATTTTTTTGGAAATATGCAGTTTGATAAAGTGGCTCAGACTGATAAAAATGCATTAAAACTTCTTTTCTTTTGATTGAATATACTTCTGGTTCAACCCACGCATACTCCTGCTGAATTTGCTGTTCATATTGTATGAAACGTTCAGGTGGTGCTGCCAAAATAGCTAAATCGATGTCCAACAAAAATTGCAAATCTGTTTCATCGGTTAATGCATGCTTTTGAGTCGCAAGAATCCAGCGCTTTATTTTCGCTAGAGTATCGGGCAATAAATCTTGAGCCATCAATTGTTCAAATAACTCAGCACTTTTAAGCTCATTATCTGGTGCTTGAGGGTTATAGATCGCATCATGAAACCAAAGAGCCAATGCGACAGCAGAAGGATCATTTAATTCGGACTGAATCGATAGGTGCAAACTCAAACATTCATATAAATGCTGCACGCTATGGTAGGCTCGCTGCTTTTCACCATAAGCCGCAATGAGTTCATCCAAGATTTTTTGAGGCTCAGAAAAGTGATAGTGCTGATGCAGCTCAAACCAAACATGTTCTAGTTTTGATAAATAAAGCTGCATCATCATATTTTAACCATACACAGGATTATTGTTCATCACGTTTAAATACCAACTCTTTTGCAGATGAGTTATCAGCATCAAAGTAGTAACCCTCAGTATTAAACGCTTTGATATCTTCAGCTTTATTTAATTGGTTTTCAATAATAAAACGAGCCATTAAACCGCGTGCTTTTTTTGCATAGAAACTAATGACTTTATATTTGCCATTTTTCTGGTCAAGGAAAACAGGCTTCACAATTTCAGCCTTAATTTTCTTTTCATTGACAGACTTGTAATATTCATCTGAAGCTAGATTTACCAACAATTCAGATTTAATTGCAGCCAAGTCTTCATTAATCTGGTTAGTGATGATATCACCCCAAAATTCATACAAATTATGGCCACGCGTATTTTTTAATTTAGTGCCCATCTCAAGACGATAAGGCATCATTAAATCTAAAGGACGCAATAAACCATATAGACCAGAGAGCATACGCAAATGCTGCTGTGCAAAATTAATATCTTTGTCTTTTAAATGGTAAGCATCTAAACCAGTATAAACATCACCTTTAAATGCATAGATTGCTTGGCGAGCATTTGAGAAATTAAATTCGGGATTCCAATCTCTAAAACGATCTGCATTGAGTGTGGCAATTTTTTCACTAACACTCATTAAAGTCGCAATTTCCGAAGCGGAAAGTTTGCGGCAAACATCAATTAATTGTGCTGAGTTTTCTAATAAGCGCGGCTGAGTAAACTCATCTGTAGGTAACGCTGTTTCATAATCTAAAGTTTTTGCAGGAGAAATTAAAGCAAGCATAGACAACCTGAAAAAATTATTCTTAATACCAACTATAACAGTAGATATTTTTTAATGCTAACTCGTGTTTTCAATGACGACTATCGGTAAAATAGGAATACGTATTGTTATTTATCGATTCTTATATGTCTGAGCAAATTTTCATTCAGGGTCCAGTTGGTAAAATTGAACTTTTTGTAGACCGCCCTGAAGGTGAAATCAAAGGCTTTGCGGTCGTTTGCCATCCGCATCCATTGCAAGGTGGAACTCCTCAACATAAAGTCCCTGCTCTTTTAACTCAAATCTTTAATGAATATGGTTGTATTGTTTACCGTCCTAGTTTCCGTGGTTTAGGCGGTAGTGAAGGTGTTCATGATGAAGGTCATGGCGAAACCGAAGATATTTTAGCTGTGATTGAGCATGTTCGTAAGCTTCATGAAGGCTTACCATTCTATGCAGGCGGTTTTAGCTTCGGTTCACACGTTTTGGCAAAATGTTATGCGCAGCTTAGTCCAGAATTACAACCAGTACAGTTAATTTTGTGTGGCTTGCCAACAGCGACTGTAGTTGGCTTGCGTCACTATAAAACTCCTGAAATTCAAGGTGATATTCTACTCATTCATGGTGAGCAAGATGACATTACCTTACTTTCAGATGCAATTGCATGGGCAAAACCACAGAAGCATCCAATTACGATTTTACCGGGCGCTAATCACTTCTTTACAGGTTATTTAAAACAGCTTCGTCAAATCATTACACGCTTTATTATCATGAAATAAAGTATATTTGATGGGCATAGATTGAGTCTATGTCCATCATTTCAGAAGCACAGTAACTGCTAAAAATTATTCCAACTTAACCCAAAACGCGCTAAATATTTTTTCACTCGGTCGCTATCATTTGTTGTATTACGTTGTTGGCGAGATACCGAAAAGAGTTGTCTTCCCGCCTCTGCCATTGATTTTGAATTTTCACAGACTTTGAGCACACCTCGTAATTGAATCTGATCAAATTCATCTATTTGCTCTATTTGTTCAGAAGCCAAATAGTTCAACAAAATATCTGTATTTTTATCATTGTAAGATTCACCCTGAATAAGCCAAAGTTGCTTTAGGCGCTCAATTTCTTTTTCTACAGCCTCACGACGTATTAACTCACCTTGAGATAAAGTTGCCAAACGAGTTACGCTCGCGGCTAAATCTCTAAAATTTCCTTGCCATGATGCATCTGCCGATTTAGCAAACTTTAAATATGTTTCTAATGCATCACGTTGAAAACGTAATTGTCTTTGATGAATTGCAGCAAAACGCTGTAACTCAAAATCAATATTGGGTGCAATATCTTCTACACGGTCTTTTAAATTTGGTAAAAAGAATGTCCACGTATTCAAACGAGCCCATAGATCTTCACGAAAACGGCCCGCTTGAACTTCATTGCGCAAATCACGATTAGTACCCGCTATTAGCTGAAAATCGGCTTGAATTTCCTTATCACTTCCAACAGGAAAAAAGCTTTTGTCTTCTAGTGCTTTTAGCAGCATAGCTTGTTCATCAAGTCCCAATTCACCAATTTCATCTAAAAATAAAATGCCTTGATCAGCACTTTTTAATAAACCAGCACGAGATGCAGCTGCTCCTGTAAATGCACCTTTTATATGACCAAATAAGGTCGACATGGCACTATCACCACGCAAGGTTGCACAGTTAACATCAATAAAACGGCCGCTTAATTGAAATTTATCTTTCTTTAACTGAAAAATTTGTTTTGCCAAATGGGACTTACCAACCCCTGTTGCACCCATTATTAAAATAGGCGCACTAGAACGAGTTGCAACTAATTCAACTTCCTCAATAAGCTGATTAAACGCTTTATTATGAGTAGAAATATTGGCTTTAAGTTGTTGCCAATTCTGCTTTTGCTCATCATCGAAGCGCTGTTTTAAAACATCGTATCGAGATAAGTCTAGATCAATAATTCTATATTCACCTTCTGATGTCTTGTGTTGGTTAGGTGAACTTTGAATGAGTTGAGCTGGCAAATAATGTGCATCTACCAATAAGTACCAACAAATTTGAGCAACATGCGTTCCTGTCGTGATATGCAGTAAATAGTTATTTTTTTCGACATCAAACGGATAGGTTTTTACAAAGTCATAGAGTGCACCATAAACTTCAGCAAAATCCCAAGGATCTTTTATACTGACCTTATGTCCAGAAACTTCAGTTTGTGGAGAAATCTCTTTAGCATCTGCTGCTATAGATTTAACTAAATTATGATGCTGTCGATCATGTAGAAGTACCAATTCATCTACAAGCAAATCTTCATGCATTAACAGACTAAGTGTAGGACGCCAACGCTGCCAGCGATCTGGCCTTCTCCCCTGATCAAGTGTAGAACCGACAAAGCCAATAACAACTGTTTTCTTTGCATCCGCCATAATTTCTATAAAATTTTATAAGTGTCTATAATATACAATACGCATTTGACCAAAAAATTCCAAGAATATGCTTCATTTTACTTTTTTAGGCACATCTTCAGGTGTACCGACCCTGACACGTAATGTTTCAGGATTAGCAGTTCGTAATAGCAAAAATAAGGACTGGATTTTAATTGATGCTGGCGAAGGGACACAGCACCGTATTCAACAAGCTAAACTTTCACTACAAAACCTAGTTGCCATTTGTATTACACATGTTCACGGCGACCATTGTTATGGTCTAGTTGGTTTATTAGCAAGTGCAGGCATGAATGCCCGTAGCAAACCCTTAATCGTGATTGCACCGAAAGAAATTCAGCAATGGTTTGAAATCACTGCCGAACTTACAGATTTACATTTACCCTATTCCCTTCAATTTATTGATGTGAATGAAGCAACGCAGCCACAACAAATCACTGACGAATTCATTGTTCAAGCACATCCACTAAGCCATCGTGTTCCAAGTTTTGCTTTTAGCATTTATATCAAATCTATTGAGAAGAAGTTAGATACCCAAGCTCTAACTCAGCTTGGCGTACCTCAAGGCGATATGTGGGGCCATTTGAAACGAGGCTACAATATTGAATTTAAAGGACAAACCTTAAAAGCTGAAGACTTTATCAAAATTCAAAATCAACAAGTTCATGCAATTATAGGTGGTGATAATGATCAACCAGAACTATTAGCTGACGCTTGCAAAGATGCTCAACTCCTTATTCATGAGTCCACATACTTACAAACGGTTTTAGATAAAGTCGGCAAAGGTCCAATGCATAGCTCAGCAAAAATGGTGGCTGAATTTGCAGAACAGCAATCTTTAAGCAATTTAATTCTGACGCATTTTAGCCCCCGACATCAGGATAAAGCTGGGCAACAAGCTATTACTGACGAAGTTCGCCAGTTTTATGAAGGTCATTTTTATTTAGCCAATGATTTTGATGAATTTACTTTAAATGAAGCTGGACAGCTTTTAAAAGTCGATAAAAACGGGAAGGCTCATTAAATACATATATCCAAAAATATATTTAAATATCTTTTTGGATATATTTTTAACATCAGAAACCATCAATAAAATTTACTAGATATAGATTAAAATTATTTTTATTTATTATTTTCAATATCTTGGATTTTAATTTACTAGTTTTAAAAAAAGTTGGCACACTCAGTGCAATAGTACAAAGCACACAACATCATTCGGATATTGTGAATAACACCTGCCTGCAAACGCTTGGCAGGCAGGCTTTGAAAGGAAAAGAAAATGTCTGTCATTGAAGAAATTAAACAACAAGCTCAATTTGAACAAAAGCAGCAACAACGTTCTTATGAAGTTCTGCAAAATGAAAAAAGTATGCCAGTCAAAATGTGGACTAAAGGCGTGCTTGTTGATGACAACTCAAAACAACAATTATTACAAACAGCACAAATGCCTTTTATTTATAAATGGATGGCTGTAATGCCAGATGTACACTTCGGTTTAGGAGCAACTATTGGTAGCGTAATTCCAACCAAAGGGGCAATTATTCCTGCTGCTGTGGGTGTAGATATTGGTTGTGGAATGATGGCAACCCGTACAAGCTTAACTGCTTCAGATTTACCAGATAACTTACATGCTCTACGTACTGAACTAGAACGATTAATTCCACATGGAGTGACTAAGCGCGGACGTGATCGTGGTTCATGGGAGACTCCACCAGAAATGGTAGATCAAGCTTGGGCTGATCTTGTTGCAGATTTTGAATACATTTGTGCAAAACATCCACGTTTAAAAAACACCAATAATCGCAAGCACTTGGGAACTTTAGGTACTGGAAACCACTTTGTTGAAATCTGTTTAGATGAGCATGATCATGTTTGGATTATGTTGCACTCAGGTTCTCGTGGTGTAGGAAATGCTATAGGTAATCATTTTATCGAACTTGCCCGTAAAGACATGCAGAAGCATTTCATTAATTTGCCAAATAAAGATTTAGCATACCTAGTAGAAGGAACTGAACACTTTGATGATTACTGGTTTGCTGTAGGTTGGGCTCAACGCTTTGCGATGAAGAACCGAGAAATCATGATGCAATCTGCGATTAAAGCCTTGGCTACTATTGTACCAAAGCCTTTTCAGGCACGTTTGGAAGCAGTGAACTGTCACCATAACTATGTGGAAAAAGAAGAACATTACGGTAAAGAAGTAATGGTCACTCGTAAAGGTGCAGTCCGTGCGCGCTTAGGTGAATATGGAATTATTCCAGGTTCAATGGGTGCGAAGTCGTTTATTGTCCGTGGACTTGGAAATCAGGAGGCTTTCTGTTCATGTTCGCATGGTGCAGGCCGTGTTATGAGCCGTACTGAAGCAAAACGACGTTTTACTGTAGAAGATCAAATTGCCCAAACTGAAGGTGTGGAATGCCGTAAAGATGCTGCTGTTATTGATGAAATTCCATCGGCATATAAACCGATTGAGGATGTAATGAAAGCACAAAGCGATTTGGTTGAAGTGGTTTATACATTAAGACAAGTGGTGTGTGTTAAGGGTTAATCATGGAAAAATATTGTTTAGATATTCGAAGTTATAGAATCAAAGCAAATGAAGAAAAGCATCTGATTCTACCTGAGCAACCCTATTACATAATTTTGGTGGTGAAAACCGATCAAATTCTGCCTGAATGGCGTAATTGGATTTGTAAGCAGATTGTCTATTCCAAACATTGTATTCAAGCGATGGTTACAGGATATGAGTGTTCTATTTGGGATGATGTCCTAGATGAAACATATCTAGTTTTTTATAACTATCAACCACCAGCCGATCATTGTTTTATGACAACTTGGCATGAAGATGAAACGTTAGAAGACATTACTGAATGTGCAAAAATTACTATGCAATTAGAAGATATTTCGAACTTAGTAATTGTACATATTGAATAAAAGGTAAATAAAATGAAACTCGCAGAAGCACTTTTACTTCGAAGCGATCAACAAAAAAAGCTTGCTTCGTTAAAACAACGAATTAATGCCAATGTATTGGTACAAGACGGTGATGAACCTAGTGAAGATCCAAATGAACTGATCAAACAGATATTTGCTTTAACTCAGGAAAGCAATCAATTGATTTGTCGTATTCATTTGACCAATGCACAAGCAAAACTGGAAGATGGAAAAGTATTGTTGTCCCTATTAAGCTTACGCGATAATTATGCTGAACAGCATAAGATTTTAATAGATGCGATTGCCAATACACATCGAGAACCTGATCGTTATAGCTCACGTGAAATTAAGTGGAAGAAAGTCATTCCTGTTTCTAACTTACAAAAGCAGGCGGATGATATCAGTGCGAAACTACGTGACTTAAACGTAAAAATTCAGGCTGCTAATTGGCAAATTGATCTTATCGATTAAACAATAAATTTTGTGAAATCATTTTCACAATCAAAGTTTGGACATACTGGGCGAGTACAAGATCCTGCATTACTCCGATCTGAGGGATTGAAAATAATTCAGGCGGCTATGGCAGCATGTGAGCCGTGCATCGATATTCACTTATCAGGCTCAGCACTATGCACCTAGCAAACCTTTGTCAAAAGCAAAGTCACGCGTTACTTAGCATTACCATGTACTGACAGTATGTTCATTAAATTAGAAAATAAGGAAAATAGAAGTGAATACAGTTTTGGCAAATATGCCAAAAGCCATTCAAATTGATGGTTCACAAGGTGAAGGCGGTGGACAGATTTTAAGAACTGTCCTTGCGCTTTCAATGATTACAGGCCAACCGTTTGAATTAATTAATATACGTGCAGGACGTAAAAAACCAGGTTTAATGCGCCAGCATTTAGTTTGCGTACAGGCATCTCAACAAATTAGCCAAGCTTATGTGGAAGGCGCTGAATTACATAGCCAGCGTTTATATTTCGCACCTCAGCATGTTCAAAGTGGTAAATATCAATTTCAAATTGGTTCAGCGGGTAGTACAACACTGGTTTTACAAACGCTTCTACCTGTTTTGTTATTACAAAATGAAGCTAGCGAACTCACCATTTCAGGCGGTACACATAATCCACTTGCACCAACAGCAGATTTTATTGAACATTGCTTTTTACCTGCTCTAGCGAAGATTGGAATTAACGTAAATTTTAAATTAAATAAAGCTGGCTTCTTTCCAATTGGTGCGGGTGAAATTCAAGTTACCATTCAGCCATGGCAAAATCGAAACAAGCTAAATTTATTAGATCGTGGTGTTTTACAAAGCAATGAGGCTTTTGCAGCAGTATTAAATCTTTCAGAAGAAGCACAAATTGCACAACGCGAATTAACCACATTAAGTAAAAAGCAAAACTTAAGCTCTCAGCAGCAATTTCATTTAAATGGAATTAGCCAAGGCAATACAGTATATGTGAAAGTTACTCATCAATATCACAGCCAACTATTTACAGCTTTAGGTGAGAAGAGCAAAAGTGCAGAGCAAATAGCTGATCATTTAGCAAAAGATGTAAAGCTATATTTATCTTCGCAGGCTGTTGTAGATGAATATTTGGCAGACCAGTTACTGCTACCTTTGACATTAGGTCAAGGGGGTGAATTCACCGCACAATGTATTAGCGAACACACTCGTACTCAAGCGGCCATGATTGAAAAATTTATTGATTGTGAAATCGAGTTTGTTGAGTTAAATCCAGATCATTTTCATGTAAAGGTCAAAATTTAAGAAGCTCATAACTGAGCTTCTTAAACCTAAAAATTACTCTATAGATGCCAAAGCGGTTACCAGTAGCTTCCAGCATTTCTCTACAGTATCTACTTTTACTCGTTCGCCCGGCGCATGCGCCCCTTGAATATCCGGGCCAAAAGAAACCATCTGTAAATCTGGATAATGCTCGGCAATAATTCCACACTCCAAGCCCGCATGAATCACTTTAAGATTTGGCTCAATATTAAATGCATTTTGATAGGCTTGTTGTAGGCACTTTAAAGCCGCCGAGTCAGGATTTGGTGTCCAACCTGAAACTAATGGTGTGAGTATAGAGGCGATATAAAATTGACTAAAATGTGCCTGAATTTTTTCTGCAAAATCTTGAGCTTCTTGGTTCACCATTGAGCGAACCATCAAAACAGCTTTTCCGCCTTCTCTATTTAGTCTCACCACTCCAATATTATTTGAAGTTTCAACTACGTCTGGTAAAGCTTGACTCATACTTGCAACGCCATAAGGACTTGTTGCTAAAGCTTGTAACCACTCGTTTTGCTGTTGTTGGGCAATCACTTCGGTCACTTCAACGCTAGTAGGTTGAATAGTTAATCGCAGGTTGTCATCAATACCCTGCAGTTGGTTTTTCCATACTGCTTGATATTCAGCGAGTAATTTTTCTAATTCGGGTAACTGATTAGATGAAATTGCAATGGTTGCTACTGCTTCTCTCGGTAAAGCATTACGGGCCGTACCACCTGTAAATTCAACAAGGTGTCCACCAAGCTTTGCTAAATACTCATTTAAAAAGCGGGCCAGAATAACGTTGGCATTGCCACGTCCTAAATGAATATCTACACCAGAGTGACCACCTTTAAGGCCAGCAATCTGAATATTTACAACCGTCAAATTTTCAGAAATTGGTTCATACGTGAGTGATTGTTCTACTTCAACATCAATACTGCCAGCACATCCGAGATATAACTCGCCCCACTCTTCTGTATCAATATTAAATAACCATTTTCCCTTTAGTACACCTGCCTGTAAAAGCCGTGCACCACTCATGCCTGCTTCTTCATCGACTGTTAAGAGAACTTCAATTGGCCCATGAGCAATATCATTTGAATCTAATACAGCTAAAGCTAGGGCTACACCAATGCCATTATCGGCACCTAAAGTAGTATCTTTAGCAATTAACCAGCCATCTTCAAAGACTGGACAAATCGGGTCTTTAAGGAAATCGTGTACTGTGCCAGTGTTAGCTTGTGTGACCATATCTAAGTGGCCTTGAAGAATAACGCCAGACACATGTTCTTTACCCGTGGTCGCATTCTTACGGATAATTAAATTACCAACTTCATCTACGTAAGTTTCTAAATTTCGACTTTCAGCCCAGTTTTTTAAAAACTCACGAAGCTGCTGTTCGTGCTTTGAGGGACGTGGAATAGTGCAAAGTGTTTGAAAATGCTGCCAAACCACTTGAGGAGATAAGTTCGAAAAATCAAATGGCACCATATATTTATACTCTCACAAATATTCTTAATAAACGTAGGTTTATTGAAAGATAAGAATTTATCAGCGCAGTTTTAGCTTTTTATTAAAATCGACGCTGATAAATTAAAAAAATGACTTTAAATGTAGAATATATTAGGTATAAAAATCAAAGCTAAATTTCGCGAACCAAACGGAATCCCCACATAATTGAACGAGCTTGTGAAGTTACATATGCATTACGATAAGCAGTTCGCACATTATAAGTGTTATATATCCATGCCCCTCCACGTAAAACAGGGAAATTACACTGTCCATTATTTTCTTCACCCCAGCGACGATTCACACTAGGAGCATTTTCATAATTTGAATGCCAGCAGTCATCCACCCATTCTCGTGCGTTGGCACTCATATCATATAAACCAAAATTGTTTGGTAAAAACTTCCCGACTGGTGACGTAAATGCATAACCATCCGTACAATTAAATAGACTCCAACCACTGGTTTGGGGTATTGCCGCGGCTGTAGTTGGATCTAACACATTTGCATATTTACAAGCTTGATCAAGATTAAGGTCATCTCCCCAATAGTACGCTGTTGTCGTTCCAGCACGCGCCGCATATTCCCACTCAACTTCTGTTGGTAAACGGTAGGTCTGACCTGTTTTTTTAGATAACCATTTCGCAAATTCTCTTCCATCTTCACGGCGTACACATACAACAGGATCCTGAGGTGTTTGATTCATACCCGAATTATTCGGATTTAAATCATCTCGATACCACATATTGAAGACACCATTGCGTGTTTCCCAATTACGACATCCCTCGACTTCCCAGCCAGTTTCTTTTTGGAAAGCCTGAAACTCAGCAATTGTTGTTTCATAAGTTGACATTGCAAATGGTTTTTCGACTTGTACTAAGTGCTGAGGTAATTCGTATGGTCGAGATTGAGCCGGTACATTTTGTTGCTCTTGCTCATTTATATTTCCACCCATTAAAAAGCTACCAGCTGGAATAACCGTCATTTCTGGACAAAAACTATCTGAACAATCTTTGAATTTAGACTTTGCTAGTGTTGATTGATTAATATTGGTGTTGGTTAATGACGCTAATTTAATTTCAGGATTCATATTTGGCGGGTTATTGATTTGACGAATTAATAAATTAATTGTTCCTTGCCATTCACTTAACATTTCCCTTAGCATGGCAGGTCGTTCAATACTTACGCCTGTTCCATCATAGTCTGGAGCATTACACCTCGCTCTTAATACAGTTGACTCATCAGTAAGCTGAGCTAGTTTCGGAATAATTTGATTATCAAGAAAAACTCCTAAATTATTTGAACTAGCGATATTGGCTCTTAGTTCTGCCGCTGATTTTTGAGCAATTGCTGCCTCACTGATCACTTTAGAATAGACACTATCACACTGATTTTCTTGCCATACTAGATTTTGCTTAAGATTCTCTAAAGAAGTAATTGTTCCTTCTAGCAACTTCTGGTTTGTTGAGTTTATGGTCGTATCTTTATCATCACTATTACACGCTGATAATAAGGAGATAATCAATATACCAAAGCCTTTTGAATAATTACTGGAAATTATGTTCATGTTAATTCTCTGTAAAATAATATAAATAAGAAGAGGAAATTGAGTAGTTCTTTGTTAAAAAGCATTTTTAAATTAATAGAAAATTAGTTCAAAATTCAAACAATATTATTTTTTCGTTTGTTAATTTTTATTAAATAATGTCACTACAAAAATAAATAATTCTTATCAATATTAATAAATAAAAAGGGTGAACAAATATGTTCACCCTTACTTCATAAAATATATTTAATTGATCAAGACTTCCAAACAAATTGGGAAAAACTCTGATCGGCTTTCAAACTATTTTCAACGGCCTGTGCAAGCTGGCGAATAATGCTTTGTGTTTCAATTTTCTCAAACCAGTCTTGTTCTTCATCTGGATTGGCAGAAATTTCACACATCAGGTGTCCATCATGGTCTGTTTTTTGACAAGTAATAGACAAAGGTAAAAGATGATTATCAATACTCACTTCTACCTTTTCATGTTCATGCACAATATGCTGTGCATCGAAACCATAATGCCCCAATTGTTTAAATAATAAAGCCGCTACATATTCTTGAGTGATATGGCATTCATTTGGTGGATGATCAAGCACCCCATGTTGTGGGCAACTGGCAATAAATTGTAATTTTTTCATCCTTTGTCCTAACACTATTATCATTATCTGCACTTAGCATAAGCAATAAACAAACAGCAGCCAAGCTTTTAGCTCGCTGCTGCCGTTGCTATTGTGTTAGCAATTATAAAATGTGTTAGGTAAAAAGTTATTGGCTAACTTCGATTGTTAAACCTGCACGATTCGCCAACTCAGTGAAAGTTGGGAAACTTGTAGCAACGGTTTCAGTACCATGAATTGTAATCGGACCAGAATTACGAAGACCTGCCATACTAAAACTCATAGCAATACGGTGGTCGTGGTGTGATTCAATTTCACCGCCAGCGAAGATTGGTGACCAATCGCCAGATTTGCCTTTACCTTCGATAATGATGCCATCTTCAGTTGGCGTGCAGTCAATACCCATGATTTTTAAGCCATCTGCCATCACCTGAATACGGTCAGACTCTTTCACGCGAAGTTCTGCCGCACCAGTTAATACTGTTTGACCTTCGGCACAAGCCGCTGCAATAAATAAAGCTGGGAATTCATCGATTGCTAAAGGTACTTGGTCTTCAGGCATATGAATGCCTTTAAGCGTGCGTGAACCTTTAATATGAATATCAGCAATAGGTTCGCCACCAGCAATACGTTCATTTTGAACAGTCAGATCTGCACCCATCTGTTTCAAAATTTCAATTACACCAGTACGTGTTGGGTTAATACCTACAGCTTCCAAAACAACATCAGAACCTTCAGTAATTGCAGCACCCACCATAAAGAAAGCAGCAGATGAAATATCAGATGGAACCTGAATATCAGTACCTACTAATTTTCCGCCACCAACAAGAGAAATCTTGTTGCCTTCAGTTTTAACTTCATAACCAAATGCACGAAGCATGCGCTCTGTATGGTCACGAGTTGGCTCTGGCTCAGTTACCGAAGTTTCACCTTCAGCCCACAAACCAGCAAGTAAAATACCTGATTTCACCTGAGCAGATGCCATAGGTAAATCGTATTGAATGCCTTTTAATTGCTGACTACCCGTAATGCTTACAGGTGGTGTACCTTTCTCACCTGTAGTCTGAATTTGCGCACCCATTAAGCGTAATGGTTTAGCAATACGTTCCATTGGACGCTTAGAAAGTGAAGCGTCACCCGTCATTACTGAATCAAACTTTTGCGCTGATAACATGCCTGAAAGTAAACGCATGCTTGTACCAGAGTTACCCATATACAATGCACTTGCTGGCGCTTTTAAACCATGCATGCCTACGCCATGAATGGTCACTTCACCATTTTTAGGGCCTTCAATGCTTACACCCATATCACGGAAAGCTTGCAAAGTTGCCAAAGCATCTTCACCTTCGAGGAAGCCAGTTACATGGGTAGTGCCTTCAGCAATAGCACCAAACATAATGGAGCGATGTGACACAGATTTGTCACCCGGTACGGTAAATTTACCTTTAAAAGCCTTATTTCCCGGTAAGATACTGAATTGCTGTGTCACCTTATTTTTCTCCATTAAAGGTTTTTTGGCTAACATATGATTGAAATGCTGACGTGCTGCCTGAGCATGACCGAGTAAACCCATTAATGCATTAGAGTCTTCGCTTTCAATCAATTGTCTAAGTACTGTAAGTTGCTTTTCGAAGCCATCTACAGCATTTAATATTGCTGTTTTATTGGCAAAGAAAATGTCATGCCACATTTGAGGATCACTGGCTGCAATCCGTGAGAAATCACGAAAGCCACCAGCTGCATAACGGAAAATATCAAGATTATCTTCACGGTTTGCAAGTTGCTCAACCAAATTAAATGCCATTAAGTGCGGTAAATGACTCGTATGTGCCAAAACCTCATCGTGCTTGGCAACATCCATACAAATCACTTCAGCTTTAGCAGCCGACCATAGTTGAATCAGTTTATCAACAGCCCATTCTGCACTTGTTGGCAACGGCGTTAAAATCACTTTATGATTTGCAAATAGATCAACCTTACCTGCATGAACACCTGTGTGCTCACTACCAGCAATAGGATGTCCCGGCACAAAACCTACAGGTAAGTCTTCACCAAATACAGCTTTTGCTGCATCAACGACATTACCTTTTGTACTACCCACGTCAGTTACAATCGTAGTTTCTGACAAATACGGTTTAATTTGCTCAAGCACTTTTTGTGTAGCACGCACTGGCAAGGCTAAAACAACTAAATCGGCCCCTTTCACAGCTTCTACAGGATCGGAAAAACCTTCTTGTATTAAGCCAAGTGATTTTGCATCTTCTAAAGTTTTCTGTGAGCGTGTGGATGCAACAACTGTTGTCGCCAATTTTTCTGCAAAAATAATACGCGCCAAACTCGACCCGATGAGTCCTAAACCAATAAATGCAACTTTTTTAAATAGGGGTTGTGACATAACTTCAACTTTGTTTTTGCTCAAAGTGATTTAAACCTCTGAGCAATTTATTTTTAAGCATAATGACATGCTCTATTTGGATACATGCCATTATTCCAACATGAGTGATTAGAGAACAGCAGCAGGATAAGAACCTAGAATACGAAGCTCTTTTACCATTGGACGAATATCATTGATTGCCGCAGCAACGTTCTCTTGATCAATATGACCTTCTAAATCGATAAAGAATACATAGGCCCATTTTTCAGGTAGCGCTGGGCGAGTCTCAATACTCGTTAAGCTGATATTATGTTTTGCAAACGGTGCTAAAATTTCTAATAAAGCACCTGCACGGTCATGTGCTGAGATCAATAACGATGTTTTATCATTACCGCTTTGTGGAATTTTTTCACGACCAATGACTAAGAAACGAGTGGTATTTTCCGGGTTATCTTCAATATTGCTATGTAAGATTTCAAGGTTATACATACCTGCTGCAATATCAGATGCAATCGCTGCTGAATGCCATTCGTTGCGAATACGGCGTGCAGCTTCTGCATTTGAGTTTAAGGCAACACGTTCAACACCCGGATAATGCGCGTCTAACCACTGACGACATTGGGCTAAAGTTTGCTGGTGAGCATAAATCTGTTTAATGCTGTCTTTACGTGTATTTTCAGAGACCAAGAATTGATGATGAATACGCAATTCAACTTCACCAATCACATTTAAGTTAGATGTTTTAAAACAATCTAAAGTATGGTTCACAATACCTTCAGATGAGTTTTCAACTGGAACTACACCGTAATGTGCACTACCCGCTTCCACTTCACGGAACACTTCATCAATAGTTGGTAATGGACGAACAACTGCATCTTTACCAAAATGCTTAAGTACAGCAGATTGAGTAAAAGTACCTTCTGGTCCTAAAAATGCAATACTTTGCGGAGCTTCTAAAGCAAGGCAAGCAGACATAATTTCACGGAACAAACGCGCCATAGTAACGTCAGATAAAGGACCTTGGTTACGCTCCATCACTTTACGTAAGACTTGCGCTTCACGTTCAGGACGATAAAACAAAGGATTCTCTTCGGAAGCAAATTTAGCTTTAGCAACAGCTTCAGCAAGGCTTGCGCGGCGATTTAATAATTCTTGAATCTGTTGATCAACACTATCAATATCTTCGCGAATTTGTTCTAAACTAAGAGAAGTCGTTTTGTTTTGATCATCGTTGATCATTGGAATGCAGCCTCAGTAAAATCATCTTTTAAACGAGAGTATAACAATAGTCTGCTTTGATTTGTTAGGCAATATGGCTGTAAGAGCTTTTTTCATTAACCTTTTTGCGGACATTCTTTTGATAGCTTTATTTGATAATGATTTTCATTTATGATTTGAGTAATAAATTTTATTCTCATCTGTTATGCATAAATCATTTTTCTTTTTTTCTTCTAGTTTTATCTTGAGTACTTTAATAAGCAGTAATGTTCTAGCTGAAACGTCTATACAAAATCAATCAAAAATCGTTTTTCAAAATAATCAGGCACAATTCCAAATCAAATCTAAAAATACAGGCCATGATTATCTCATTCAAATTTATAAACCACCTGTCGCCCCGCCCCAACATGGGTATCCAGTACTTTATATATTAGATGGAAATGCTACATTTCCAAGTGCTGCCAATATTGCTCAGTCGATTGGCGCTGGTTCTACCAAATTAGGACTTGATCCACTTATGATTGTAGCGGTTGGTTATCCTCAGCAAAAAACTTTTGATGTGCAAAAGCGTGCTTACGATTACACACCAAAACCTTCTTCTGAATTTCAGGCTCAAGGTAAATATAAATATGGCGGTGCTGATCAATTTATTGCATTTTTAAATAACGAACTCAAACCTGAAATTGCACAACAGTTTCCAATTAATAGCCAGCAACAAAGTATCTATGGGCACTCTTTTGGAGGCTTGTTTGTACTTTATCATTTTTTTCAAAAGCCAGATGCATTTCAACGTTACTTCGCTGCAAGCCCTTCTCTGTGGTTTGACCAAGGTATGTTATTTCAACAGTTAAAGCATTGGCAAAGTCAAAAATCAAATCATCCCTTACTCATGACCACAGTCGGTACACATGAGCAAGGTGGGCCTCGTACTCAATCTAATAATAAGTTTAATGAAACAGATTTCTTTAAAGCTTTAGAAAACAAACGTTCAAACCAATTTAATTATTGGCATTTTTATAATCCTGCTGAGCAACACATTACAAATTTGTATGCGAGCTTGCCTAAAGCCCTTATGTTTGCTTCGTGCAAAGATCTAGAAAGCTGCAAATCTTTATTTGATGAGCAGAGTGAGAAGGCAACGGAATAAGAAATTACTCAAATTTCAAAATGCTGAACTCATCTTAAAGCCTAGATTAGCTATACTGCTTAAAGATGTTAAAAGAACAGTAAAATAGAATGAATAAAATTATTGTCTTAAGTCTACTGAGTCTTGCAAGTTATAGTTTAACGGCTTGTAGCGGTTGTCCGATAATAGCAGGATGTAATGGTACTGATAATTCTCCGTACTATATGACAACTACCAGCAATCAAGTTCGTGGTATTCAAATCCCAGCCCAAACAAAACTGACCTATCGGTCGCAACACTTCCGGCAGAAATTTGAGCAAAAACATGCTTTAAATGAGAAAAATCTATCAGGTATATACTTGCCAGCAGATACAGCAATTATTTGGGGTGGTATGCCAGTAGACATGTTTATACAATTTTCCAATCCTGAAATAAAAGGATTTTCTGTCTATCCAGCACGAGGATTTAAAACAGAATTATCAAATGAGTTTTTACGTTTATGGAAAAGCTGTGAAAGTGATTTAGACATTAACTTAAAGAATCCAAATGACTGGTCATTTAATCCTGAAAATATGGAAATAACGGGTTGTGGCATCAATCAAAAACGTAGCAAATATACCGAAGACTCTTTTCGTCAAGATGAAGCCGATGCATTTTTAAGAAAGATCAATCAGGCCTTACACAAGTTACCCAAGCAACAAGACTATCCTGTCATTTATCGAACTAACAAATAGCTAATATAAAGAAGCCTACTCAAAGGTAGGCTTCTTTTAAAACTATTTAATTAGGCTTTACCAATTAAACCACGCGCTACGATTTCTTTCATAATTTCATTTGTACCACCGTAAATACGCTGAATACGAGCATCTACAAAGAAACGTGAAATTGGATATTCAGTCATATAACCATAACCACCAAAGAGTTGCAGCAAGTTGTCTGCGACTTTCATTTGCATATCTGTACTGAAGCTTTTTAGTGCTGCTGCTGTTTCCACATCTAGCTTACCTTCTTGATATAGAGCAACGTTTCTCTCGTAAAAAGCAGCCGTAGCAAGCTCATCAATTTTTGCTTGAGC
The DNA here is from genome assembly GCF_001990725.1 of Acinetobacter genomosp. 33YU. Taxonomy (NCBI): domain Bacteria; kingdom Pseudomonadati; phylum Pseudomonadota; class Gammaproteobacteria; order Moraxellales; family Moraxellaceae; genus Acinetobacter; species Acinetobacter genomosp. 33YU. Next base: position 201,936 of record NZ_LFZQ01000005.1, read on the forward strand.
TAAAACAAAACGCGTATTTTGGAACTGAGAAATAGGTTGACCAAATGCATGACGCTCTTTTACATAAGCCGTTGCCAAATCAATTGCACCACGAATAGCGCCAATAGCGGTAGATGCGATGGCTGTACGTTCACGTGGTAACTCTTGCATTAAGTAAGCAAACCCCTGCCCAGCTTGACCGAGTAACTGGTTTTTAGGAACCTTAACATTGTCAAAAAATAGCTCAGATGTGTCTTGAGAATGCAGACCGATTTTGTAGAGGTTGGTACCTTTTTTAAAACCTTCTAGATGAGTATCTGCCAATAATAATGACACGCCTTTTGCACGCGCTTGAGGATCGGTTTTTACTGCAAGCACCACAAGGTCAGCATGTTGACCATTTGAAATAAAGGTTTTTGAACCATTTAACAAATAATCGTCATCTTGCAAAATGGCGCTTGTACGCATTGATTGTAAGTCTGAACCAGCACCTGGTTCAGTCATACCAATTGCACCAACCACTTCACCAGTAACCATTTTTGGTAACCAGTATTGTTTTTGCTCTTCAGTTCCAATATGTAAAATATATGGTGCAGCAATTTCAGAGTGACAAGAAATAGCAGTTGATAATGCGCAAAAACCAGCTCGAGCAGATTCTTCAACCAACATTAATGAATAGTAAGTTGGAACGCCATAACCCCCGTATTCTTCTGGAACATCTACACATAAAAAGCCATTTTCGCCCAGTTGATTCCAAACTGAACGCGGCATAATTCCTTCGTGTTCCCATTGGTCATAATGTGGAGCGATATGCTCATTCATAAAACGTTTAAAATTATCACGAAATAATTCTAAATCTGCATCGTATGCCAACATAATATTTTCCTTCAGCTTTATTGTTTTATCAATTCTCATTGCTGAGCATGCTAATCATTTTTTTAGTTACTGTCATGGCATAGCTACTCATTAAAGCTGTACTTTTCAGTCAGCCAATAAAAAAGGAAGCCGAAGCTCCCTTTTTATCAATCATAATTTTTAGTGAGATGCTTCAGCAACAACACTTTTTGGCTCAAGCATTTTTCTATCCACTTCCTCTGGATTATTTAATGCATCATTTAATTTATCTTTGTCTAAAGCACCTACCCATTTAGCAACCACAATTGTTGCTAGAGAGTTACCAACAAGGTTGGTTAAAGCACGTGCTTCTGACATGAAACGGTCAATACCTAAAATTAATGCCAAACCTGCAACTGGAATATGACCAACAGCAGATAAAGTTGCCGCCATAACAATAAAGCCAGAACCTGTTACACCTGCTGCACCTTTAGATGAAATTAAAAGTACCAAAAGCAAAGTAATTTGATGCTGGATATCAAGCTGTGTATTTGTGGCTTGAGCAATAAAAATTGCAGCCATGGTCAAATAAATTGAAGTGCCGTCAAGGTTAAACGAGTAACCCGTCGGAATAACTAAACCGACGACAGACTTTTCACAACCTGCAATCTCAAGTTTACGCAGCATACGTGGTAAGACTGATTCTGAAGAAGAAGTACCAAGCACAATTAAGAGTTCTTCACGAATTAGACGAATCATCTTAAGGATGCTAAAACCGCTGATACGGCTGATTGTACCCAAAATCAAGAAGATAAAGAGCAGACACGTAATATAGAAGCAAATAATAAGTTGCCCTAATTGTACGAGTGACCCCACACCATATTTACCAATAGTAAATGCCATTGCTCCAAATGCACCTAATGGAGCAAGCTTCATGATCATATTTACAATGTTAAAAAATACATGTGCAATTTGATCAATTAACTTTAAAACTGGACGTCCTGCATCACCTAACTTATGAAGTGCAAAGCCAAATAGAATTGCAAAAAGAAGGACCTGTAAGATTTCACCATTTGCAAATGCACCTACAACCGTGTCAGGAATAATGTGCATTAAGAAATCAACGGTAGATTGTGACTCACCAGAAGTAACGTATTTTTGGATACCTGAAGTGTCTAGGGTTGTAGGATCAATATTCATTCCTACACCTGGCTTTGCAATGTTAATCACCACAAGGCCAATCAGAAGTGCGATTGTTGAAACGATCTCGAAGTATAACAATGCAACACCGCCAGTTTTACCAACTGACTTCATGCTTTCCATACCAGCGATACCACTGACCACTGTACAGAAAATAACAGGTGCGATGATCATTTTAATCAAACGAATAAAAGCATCACCTAATGGCTTGAGTTGCTCACCTAAACCTGGAATATGATGTTCAACACCATTCACTATTTGCGTTGTACTTGGAGAGAAATGCCCTACCAAAACACCCGCAATAATCGCAATAATCACCTGAAAATAAAGTGATTTATAAATCGGTTTTTTAGCCATAACTTTACTTCAATCTATATTTCCAAGTCCGTTGGAAATATCAAAATGAAACGTCTATTCTTTACGAATACACAGCCCTAACCTTTCACATGGACACCGCAAAAGGGAAATGGTTTTTTAATAACAAAAACCTTCCTACTACCTCAACGAAAACAAAAAAGCTGTTTTCTAAAACAGGAGAATACCTGAAGTTTCCAACCACTTTGAGTAGCCAGAAATAACCTCTTACTTTTTCAATAAAAAGCTGAAGATATAGGAGAATCACAGAAAATTATGATATGAGTGCTCAAAAAAGCACATGAAAGTTTACTCGAATTAAATCACGATTCGGTTAAATTTTTGGCTAATACGTATAAAAAACACCCATGCGGCCTTAAGACTTTAGTATGAGAAACGCTTTTGATATTTTTTCAGCAGATTTTTATGTCATATTGATAAGCACTTGCAGACATTTCATTTTGAGCTGCATACCCCTTATTTTTACTGTTTTGAACTGCCATGAATACTAAACGTAATATCTATAAAGATGCTGAACATCCCTTTGCGCAATATGTCCGTATTTTAGGTAAGGGGAAAACCGGATCTCGATCACTGACTTTCGAAGAAGCCTATCAAGCTTTTACCATGATTTTAAAAGGCGAAGTTCTTGATGTTCAGTTGGGTGCTTTTTTAATGCTACTACGTGTTAAAGAAGAATCTATTGATGAGCTTGCGGGATTTGTACAAGCCACCAAAGACCAACTTAATTTTCAACCTTTAGACGTTGACCTAGACTGGTCATCTTATGCAGGCAAGCGTAAACATTATCCTTGGTTTTTATTGGCTGCTCTGACACTTGCGCATCACGGCTACAAAATCGTCATGCATGGCGCTTCTGGGCATACGATTAACCGAGTCTATACTGAACAAGTTTTGGAATATTTAGATTATAAAATTTGCCATTCTGAACAAGAAGTCCGCACACAATTAGCCGAACAGAATTTTGCTTACTTACCATTAGATGTAATTTCACCTGTTTTAAGCGATTTAATTTCTTTGAGAAATGTGATGGGCTTACGCTCACCTATTCACACTTTGGCTCGTCTCATTAACCCATTTAATGCGAAAGCCACCTTACAAGCGATATTCCATCCCGCGTATAGAACCTCTCATCAACATAGTGCGCTTCGCTTAGGCTATCAAAATAGTGCCGTCATTAAAGGTGAAGGCGGTGAGTTTGAGCGAAACCCCGATGCTAAAACTCTCATTTGCGGCATTAAAAATGGTGAACTCTATGAACATGAGTTACCAAAGCTTACGCCTGAACGTAGCCCAATTGAAGAAGAGTTAGATTTAGCAACGTTTAAAGCGGTCTGGCTTGGTCAGCAGCATCATGAATATGGTGAAATGGCAGTAACAGAAACCATGGGTATTGCTTTATATACAATGGGCGTTGTTGCTAGCTTTGAAGAAGCGATGCAAAAAGCAAAAGTGCTATGGGAAACACGAAATTTAAGCAATCTTAATTCGTAGTTAACAGATGCTATCGTGAAGGTCGACATGGATGTCGACCGTATCACTGCGATACAGGAAGTATCGTCAGTGATACAGAGGATTTTTGGTTACTTTTGATCCTTCAAAAGTAATAAAAGCCTATATGCTATGAGTTATGAAAAACATGCTATATAAGGGCTGTATGGAATAACCAAAAATAATTTTTCTGTCTTATTAAGTTTTAAACAAAACGAATCGGTTTAAACTCAGGCTCATGCTTGTGATGATCATCATCACACTCTTCACCCTCTTCTTTCGTTCCGCGGTCAATATAACCACTACGCTGATCTTCCGGTAAGTTCTTTAACTCCCAAGCAATCACAGCTTGCATACATGTTTCGCGCTGTTCTTTTGTCAAGACAACACCATTTGGCCATTTACCAATCTCTACGGCTGTTCTTAAACGCTCGACAATTTCAGGGTTTAAAACAGATAGCATTTGTTCAATATTCATGATTCATCTCTTTGAAAAGATTCAAAATCTTGGTTCCAACCCAGTTTGGTACGACAAGCCATATAGAAATCATAACCTGGTGGGTGTAATAAACTTAATTTAAATGGGTGTTTGCGGATGTGCAAACTATCACCGACATTGAGCGATACACTGTGCTGTCCGTCTGCACTCACCATCGGTAATACCCGGTTTTCGCGAATGACAATTTTAATTTCACTTTGCCCACCGACTACGATTGGGCGTGAAGATAATGTATGGGGATGCATAGGAACTAATGCAATCGCATCCATACTTGGATGTAAAATTGGGCCACCACCAGACAATGCATAAGCAGTTGATCCTGTTGGTGTCGAAACAATTAAACCATCGCTATGCTGACGGTAAACATATTGACCATCAATATTGAGTTCAAAGTCGATCATATGTACCGACTTACCTGAGTGTAGTACGACATCATTTAAAGCAATTGCGTCGTAAATGACTTCGCCATTGGTGCGTACTTCCATTTCAAGCAAGAAACGGCGATCAAGTTGAAAATGACCTTGTAATACCTGATCAAGTTTAAAAATAGCTTCCGCAGGCTTAATATCGGTTAAAAATCCTAAACGCCCACGGTTAATGCCAATAACAGGTGTATTGTAGCGAACTAAAGCTCTGGCTGCATGAAGCAAAGAACCATCTCCACCTACTACAATGACCAGATCAGCGACTTCACCTAATAAGTGACGACTAACAACTTGCGCATGATCATAGGGCACTAATTCGGCAGTTTCCTGATCAAAAATGGGGTTTAGGCCTAAACTTAGCAAATGGTCATGAATTAAACATAGTGTTTCTACAACTGATGATTTATCCGGTCGACCAATTAACCCGACGTTTCTGAAGGACTTATGTGAAATTTGCACGAATGAGTAAGCTCCGCTGCGATTCTACGCTATCATAACATTATCCTGATTAATTTAAAAAAACATAACAACAAGATGCAGTAAAATTCAATTTAAGTTTTCAATTTATTCACAGTTTTATCATTGCAAATTGATGACAAGCTATCGCATCATTAGCGTATTGTTTAGGGTTTTATCTCATTTATATGAAGTTTGAACGTGGTATCGGTTTCTTCGCGCTAATTTTTTCAATTTTGGTGATTGGTGCTTTTATTGCTCTTAGTATCTATCTGATTCGTTTAGATAATATTATTCGTGAAAAATTTGAAGGACAGCGCTGGGACATTCCGGCCAAAGTGTTTGCTCGGCCTTTGGAAATTTATAATAATGCACCCATTACCCAAGCAAATTTCACTCAAGAATTAAAATTATTAGGTTACAAAACTTCAAGTAATTATGACAAGTCAGGAACCTTTGTTGCTCAAGGTAGCAACATGTATGTGCATACACGTGGTTTCGACTATGGTGATAGCGTAGAACCTGAACAGGTTTTAGAGCTCAGCTTTGCAAACGACCAGGTTGCAGATGTACGTAGTACAAAACCATCATCAACAGGTGTGGCCCGTTTAGAACCTTTACTCATTGGGGGCATTTATACCCAGCATAATGAAGACCGTGTCCTGATTAAACTTAATAGTGTTCCTAAACCACTGATTGAAGCTTTAATTTCTACCGAAGACCGCAACTTCTATCATCACCACGGTATCTCGATTCGTGGTACAGCACGTGCTTTGGTGAGTAATGTCACTGGAGGACGTCGCCAAGGTGGTTCAACACTCACACAACAGTTAGTTAAAAACTTCTATTTAACACCTGAACGCACCTTAAAACGTAAAGTGAATGAAGCATTAATGGCTTTACTTATTGAGTTGCATTACAGCAAAGATGAAATTTTAGAAGCCTATTTAAACGAAGTAAATTTAGGCCAAAATGGTAACTATTCAATCAATGGTTATGGCTTAGCTTCACAATTTTATTTTGGTTTACCACTTCGTGAACTGAATGTCGCACAACAAGCTTATTTAGTTGGTTTAGTTCAAGGGCCATCGCTATATAACCCTTGGAAAAACCCTGAAGGAGCAAAAAATCGTCGCGATACAGTGCTCAATAACATGCGTGTAATGGGTTATTTAACTCAAGCAGAATATGAAACTGAAATTGCACGTCCTTTAGGTATTCTAAGTAAACCAAGCCTAGGGCCTGCAAAATTCCCTGACTTTTTAGATATTGTACGTCGTCAGTTACGTACCGAATATCAAGAAAGTGATTTAACCAATCAAGGACTACGTATTTTTACGACCTTGGACCCAATTGCTCAAACTCAAGTTCAAGATGCATTTAAAGCATCTGTAGAACGTCTTAGTCAAAGCAACCCTGCTCGTTTGAAAAACTTGCAAGGTGCTGTGCTCATTGCACATCCAGAAAACGGTGAATTGATTGCAGCTGTCGGTTCGACTCAAGACTTTACTGGATTCAACCGTACTTTAGATGCAAAACGTCAAGTCGGTTCCCTATTGAAGCCAGTGATTTATTTAAGCGCAATGGAGTCTGGACGTTATAACTGGGCAAGCAAGATCGAAGATGCGCCAATTAGCATTCCTGTAGATGGTGGTAAAAGCTGGACACCGAAAAACTATAGTGGCGGTGGTCATGGCGTTGTAAGTTTAAGTGAAGCCTTAGCAAACTCTTATAACCTTTCTGCTGTGCGTTTAGGTCAAGAATTTGGGTTATCTACATTTACCAACAACTTAAAGAAATTTGGTGTCGAATCACCAATTCCGGCCTACCCTTCTATTTTCCTTGGTGCAGTTAATATGTCGCCAATGGAAGTACTCGGTATTTATGAAAACTTTGCTACAGGTGGTTTTAAATATCCAACTCGTGCAATTCGTTCTATAGTAGATGCCAAGGGTCGTTTACTTGATCGTTATGGTTTAAACGTACAACAAACAATTGATCCATCTGTTGGTTATATCATGAACTATGGTCTACAACAGGTTATGTCTTCAGGTACTGGTCGTGCAGCTTATAACAGCTTATCACCTACTTTAAAATTGGCTGGTAAATCAGGTACAACCAACGATACACGTGATTCATGGTTCGCAGGATATTCTGGCAACCATGTTGCTGTAGTGTGGTTAGGTCTAGATGACAATAAAGTAACTGGCTTAACTGGTTCATCTGGAGCATTACCTGTGTGGATTAATGTGATGAAACAATTACGTCAAACCCCAGTAAATCTACGTCAACCAGACACTGTACAGTGGCAATGGATTGATCATGCAACAGGTGATTTGTCTGCACAGGCTTGTGCTGGAGCAATGTATATTCCTATGCTGACGCATACAGTGCCACATCGTGCTACGCCATGTGCAGCACCTTATTATCAAGTTGATCCAACATACGCACCACAAAGTGATAACACAGCACCAGCATCTCAACCGGATAATAGCGATAGCTATATTCGTGATAGTGAAAGTCAGATGGAACAAGATCTGTCGAATAACACACGAGTGATTTCTAGTGGTAGTTATAACAACTAAGTGTTAACAGGAAACAGGATATGTTAAAGAAGGGTGTTTTTTATATTGGTGCTGTACTTATGGTCGGCTGTACAACTTTACCAGATCATTCAGTCCCAAAAGAGAAAACACCACCTGTTGCCGAAAAAAAGAGTACTGAGACACCATCTGGTGTAAAAATTACACCTTATGATCATTCAGATATTCAACGTAAAAGTTTACAGGTGATTGTTCCTCAGCAGAAAAAGCCCCAACGCTTTAATGATGATGGAAGCCAATTACCTGCTTTTAAAACGTTAATGCAAAAAACTGAGCAAGCTTACAAAAACCAGCAATGGTCGGAGGCTGAGCGCTACGCCCTTCAAGCGCAGCGTTTAGCACCACAAGCCGCCGAGACTTATTTATTTTTAGCACTCAGTGCAAATCATAAACAGCAATATGCTAATGCTGAGTCTCTTGCAAGACGTGGTTTAAGCTTTGCTCAGAGCCAAGCGATGAAAAAACAGCTTTGGCTAACCATTTTAAAAGCTGGGCAACAACGCAATAACCAAAAAACTATTCAAGAAGCTCAGCAAGCATTAAAAGCGCTCTAGCTTTTAATGCTTTTATGTCTTTTTAAAAATTACGAATACCTGCCAAGCCATACGCACCGTGTTGCTGTGCTGTGGCTAAATCATCAGGACTCATCCCCCCCAAAGCAAAGACGGGAATCTGGCATTTCTCAATCAAGTCAGCAAAACGATCCCACCCAAGTGCTCTCGCTTCTGGGTGAGTTTCAGTTACTTTGACAGGACTTACAAAAACAGCATCACAGCCGATTTGCTGTGCGTGTTGTAAAGAAACTGCATCGTGGCAAGCTGCAATAAAACGCACTCCCACCTCTAAATCACCTTTATGCAAACTCATTAATTGGGACTGTTTAAGATGAACTGTTTTTATGTGGCTTTTTAACTCAGGTTTTAGTTTGCGCCAAATATCGATATTTATGATTAATTTTGAAAGCTGCTCTGTATTTAACAGCACTAATTTTTCTATATCTTCTGGTTTAAAACTATCTTTTTCACTACGCCAATACACTAAAGTGTCCTTATTTTCGGTTAGTACGAGCGTAGAATTAATTTTAATGAAATGTGGCCAATACAATCTTTTTATGATGTCTTTATTGGCTTTCGGGAAGTTTAAGTTAACTAGCTGATCACGCGTATACCATGTCCAAGGCTGGTGAATAAGATTTAATAACTCATCAGGTACATAGCTATGGAATAAATGAAGATTGACAATAATGTCATCATATTCATGGTGAATATAATCAAATTGATGCCATTCTTTTAAACCGATACCGACTTCTTCATAAATTTCACGGCGGCAGGCTTCTTCTGGTGTTTCACCTTGCTCGACCTTTCCTCCTGGAAACTCATGCTTGCCACCTTGATGCTGCTGCTCCCCACGCCATCCAACTAATATTTTCCCACGATGAATTAAGATAGCTATTGCAACATCGACGATCGGTTTAGGCATTTTTCTACTCACTCAAGTTTTTCACAAGTGTAAGCAAATTTTATCAATTTATAAATTCTTTAAAATCTCATTGACAGATCTATTCGATAATGATTATCATTTAAATCGTTCAAGAATATACCACGGAGCACAACAAATGAACGCACCTTTTAGCTTATTTACTCGTAACACTGATTCAGCTCATGCCTTACCAATGCTGCATTCTAACAACCTATTTGCATTAGGTCGTGAAATTCGAATTATGCATGCTGGCGAGGAATATCGTTTACGCCTTACACGCAATAACCGTCTCATTTTAACTAAATAAGAACGATCCTCGCGTTTCAATAATATTCGTGGGAAAACAAAAAATGGATAGCATGGGCAACCATGCTATTTTTGTATTTCCTGATTAAAAGGCATTATCACTTCAACTTTTAAACCACCTTGGCTTGCATGCATAAATTGTAGTTCTCCACTATGGAGTTGAATAATTTTTTTAGTAATTGAGAGCCCTAGTCCTGACCCTTGCTGCTGCGTACCTAATACCCGAAAAAAACGCTGTCCTAGACGTCTTAAAACTTCATCATCTACCCCATTTCCAGCGTCTTCTATAGAAATTTTCAGTTGTTGCTGGGACTGACTCAGTTCAACATGAATAAATCCTAAAGTAGGACTATAGCGAATCGCGTTATCAAATAGATTTCGAAAAGCAATAAAGAGTAACTCTTCATTCGCAAATACTTTAGTTTCATTTGACAAAATATTGGTCTCAATCATCATTTGTTTGGCTTGCGCATCAATATTTACGGTTTCAATGACTCGAGCCAATATATGGTTTAAATCAATCACACTCTTAAACAGATCTGGCTGTTCTGTTTCATTAGGCTCTAAACGAGCAAGTAGTAGTAAATTTTCAAGAATCTTTGTACTTCTTGAAACGTCTTGTTGGATGCGTTCGAAGTCTTGGTCAAGCTCTGGAACATGCTGGTATTTACGCTGTAAAACTTGAAGTCGCATTTGTATTGCTGATAAAGGTGAACGTAACTCATGTGAGGCATCTGCGGTAAAGCGTTGTTCAGCAACAAGCGCCCGCTGGAGTCTTGCAAGTAACTGATTTAAAGCATCTATGACTGGTTGAATTTCTGTAATGACATCCGGGTCTTGAATTGGTTCTAAATTTGATGCAGTTTTTTGAGCAATACGCTTAGAAAGTAGATTTAAAGCCGCCAATTGTTGTTCTGTACGCCAGCTTACAATCACCCATTGTAATAGCCAGAACAGAACCATAAGACCGCTATATCCAGCGAGTGCTTTGAGTACCTCTTCAACACGTGTACTCATGGGCTGAAAGACTTCAACTTGCAGCTCTGAATCTTTTTGTTGTGTGGCCAGACTACGCCATAATTGACCATCAAACCAAAAGTATGAAAACCCTTTAGATAAATTACCCTGCTCAAAAAGCTCATGTTGATAAGTATGAGAATGGGTAAGCAATTGACCAGAGTCTAATAATTCATATTGAATATCAAATTCATCACTGAGCTCATCAAACTGCTTCATAGGATGGTTAGAAAGATCAGAAACCAACAAAGTATCTGAAATTTCATCCATAATTTGATCTTGCACGGACATGTTGTGGTAAATCGAGAATATAGTCAGTAAACCTAAAGCCAACAGCCCGACCACTACACTGCTCCACATGGTGGTCTTAACCAGTTGAGACTGTAAAGATGAACGGTTCAGTTTCATTTTAAATCTCCCATACGGTAGCCTAGTCCCCGTATGGTTTTAATGCTGCTACTGCCGATTTTTTTTCGAAGCTGGTAAATAAAAACTTCTATTGCATTACTTTCAATCTCGTCACCCCATGCATAGAGCGCTTCTTCTAACTGATCACGCGTAATAATATGTTCAGGATGAACCATGAGCTTACGTAAGATTTGGAACTCTTTAGCTGTTAAATCAATAGAGATTCCCGCCAATAATACAACTTTTGCTTGAGTATCGAGGTGTAAATCTCCCCAAGTTAAAACCGATTGCTGACTCAAAGTTTGTTTGCGCAATTGAGCTCGGATACGGGCAGATAACTCTTCTAAGCTAAAAGGTTTAACCAAGTAGTCATTTGCACCTAAATCTAGCCCCTCTACTCGGTCATGAATGCTGTCACGCGCTGTAATAAAAATGACTGGTACATTTTTTTGTTTATAACGTATTGTTGTTAAGACTTTTTCACCCGCCAATTCAGGCAAACCTCGATCAAGTAGAATACAGTCATAGTCATGCTGTTCAATCGCAGTAAGCGCGTAATCACCTCTTTCAACCCAGTCGACTTGATAGCCATCTAACTCTAACCAAGATTGAATGCTTTCCGCTTGAGAGCGATCATCTTCTGCAAGCAAAATTCTCATCTATTTATCCTGTTATATTCTGACTTGATCTTGCCAAGCATTTATTAAAAAAGCAAAGCCGCATCATTCGTGCGGCTATAAATGGTATAAGCAAAGTCCAATGCTTAAAATTGGACTTGCTCTACATCAATTTCTACATGTTTTGAGGGTTTAAAGTCTATATCGACTTCACCAACCAGACCAATATTAGTCGTTGGAGAAATAGGATGACCCTGCCAAAGTTCATCATCTACATTAATAATAATAGTGCCTGTTTTATCTCGGAACTGATATTTCTCATCGCCTATAGACTTCACCACTTGCCCATGTAATTTTACAGGCGTATTGTCTTTTGCCTTTAATGCTTGCTTAACAGTAGTGACTGTTGCAGGTATAGCTGCTGCCTGACTCGTAGATAGATGTGCTATGGCTATACCAGTAATAGCTGTCATCAAGATCACTTTAAATGTTTTCATAAAATCACCTATTTGATTACATCTTGGAATGACATCAGTAAAACAAGCATAAATGAGGTGAATCTTAAGAAAAATTTAATTTAAAGGCACAACACGTAATACCTCTTCCAAAGTAGTAAGTCCTTCAATGACTTTATGCGCTCCAGCAATTCGCAAAGGCTCCACACTTTCTTTTTTAGTTTGGCTTCTTAGTTCATTTAAAGTTGCGTGACTACCAATCAGATGCTTAAGCTCAAGACTAACAGGCATAAATTCATAAATACCGACTCGCCCTTTATAGCCTGTATGACGGCATTGTTCACAGCCTACTGCTTGATACACTTTTTCTGGCATTTCCATAATGTAGTCGAACGTTAGGTGCTGCCATTCATCCTCATTAATATGAGTTTGTTGCTTACAGTGCGGGCAAAGCTGTCGCACTAAACGCTGTGCCAATACGCCTAAAATAGTTGCTGCTGTCAGAAATGGTTGTACACCTAAATCATGCAAACGAGTCAAACTAGACGGCGCATCATTGGTATGTAAAGTTGACAGTACCAAATGCCCTGTAAGTGCCGCCTGAATGGCCATGTTCGCAGTGTCTTGGTCACGAATTTCCCCAATCATAATAATGTCGGGGTCTTGACGCATTAAAGCACGTACACCATCAGCAAAGCCCAGATCAATTGCATTATTGACCTGCATTTGGTTAAAACTAGGCTCTAACATTTCAATCGGGTCTTCAATGGTACAGACATTGACTTGATCGGTTGCGAGTTGCTTTAAAGAAGAATATAGCGTTGTGGTTTTACCAGAACCTGTTGGACCAGTAACCAAAATAATGCCGTGACTATTTTGTGTAATGCGCTGCCATTGTTGCAGCAATGACTGATCAAAACCCAGTTGCTGAAAAGAGCGTACCAATACATCTGGGTCAAAAATACGCATAACCAGTTTTTCACCAAACGCTGTTGGTAAGGTAGATAAACGGAGTTCGGTTTCTTGCCCTTTCGGTGTCCGTGTTTTTAATCGACCATCTTGCGGTTTACGCTTTTCCGCTACATTTAACCGCCCTAAAATTTTAATTCGGGAAATCACGGCGGTCAGTGTATTTGAAGGCATGTTATAAATGGTGTGTAAAACGCCATCAATACGAAACCGAACTTTACCATTGTCTTTGCGTGGTTCCATGTGAATATCACTGGCGCTTTGTTCAAATGCAAACTGTAAAATCCAGTCGACCAATTTCACAATGTGTTGATCATTGGCATCAGGGTTTTGGCTATCACCAAGTTGTAAAAGCGCTTCTACTCCTTTGTTATCACGGTCATGCGCAGCATCTTTTTGAGCTGAATTTACAGCACGACTAACCTGATAATACTCTCGTAAATAACGTTGCAACTGTTCGGGATTAAGCAATACCCGTTCAATTTTTTTCGGTGCCAAACTGCGTTCCAGATTATTTAACCAATCTATTTTAAAAGGCTGGTCGGTACCAATCACAATTCGGTCCGCATGGACTTCTACAGCTAAAATGTGGTTTCGAATCGCAAACTCTTGTGACATGACTTGAGTTAAAGCGCTGACATCTGCCTTTAAAGGATCAATCACAAATAATGGTAATTGCGCCCGATCGGCAAACCATTGGCACAGGCGGTTTAAACTTAAATGTGCCTGTACGTGGTGTTGATCTTTTAAATTAAAATGGGCAATCCACTGTAATGGATGCCATTTCAATTGATCTTTTTGTCTATTTGTCGTTTGTACCAGTAATTTATCACGCTCAGTAATACGGCCTTCTTGTAATAGTTGTTCTAGGCACCAATGTGCGTCTATTTCTACATGTGCATTCATGTGTTATCCCCAATATATTTTTATAATATAGCAGAGATGTTTTAGATTTAACTGGTATGAAAATTTCCAAATTCAGCTTTTAAATACCTTTTAACTTCAATTAATTAAACCAATTCTCAACTTATTATTGTTTTGTGGCATAGATCATATTTATAAAGATATTTATTGTGATAGTTTGATTAAAAAAGAGACTAGGCTCAATACAATAAAAAGCATACACTGCATATGAATACATGATTTAAATATGATTAACACCTGTATATAACAATAAACCAAAGAGGAAGTATTATGAATCTTCCAATGACAATGTCATTACAAACTGCATCTTTTGAAGAATTTATCACCATTATTGCAGCGGCATTGGGCTGCGGGTTATTAATTGGTTTGGAACGTGAAAGAAGCAAGCTCAAACATGAATACAAAACGTTTGCAGGTTTTCGATCTTTTGCAATTAGCTCCCTACTTGGTGCAATCTGCTTTTTATTTGGTACTGAAATTGGAATTGTAGGCGCTCTACTTATTGGCGCAATCAGCATAGTCTCCCTTAAAAACCAGCCGAATGACCCAGGTGTTACTACAGAACTCGCTTTTATTATGACTTATTTTATAGGAGCGCTTTGTATCTGGAATATTTCGTTAGCTGCGGGTCTCGCAGTCATCATGACGATTATTTTATTAGCAAAACAATCCATGCATGGTATTGCCAGTCAGTGGATTACCGAATCAGAATTACGTGATGGGATTTTTTTACTGGCATTACTTTTAATTGCCTTACCCTTAGTTCCCAATAAACCATTTTGGGGACCTGTTTTAAACCCACATGTGATTTTAAAATTACTGACTTTGATTTTATTTGTGCAAGCGCTCGCACATATTGCAAAACGGCTTTTGTCATCGAAAAATGCTCTATTACTTTCTTCTTTAGCATCTGGTTTTGTATCGAGTACAGCGACTATTGCAACTCTAGGTTTAGAAGTTCGTTCTGGTCGTGCGAACGCCACCACAAATGCTGGTGCTGCATTGATGTCGTGTGTTTCTACACTCATTCAGACCTTAATAATTGTGATTGGAATTAGCTTAGCATGGTTCAAAGTCATTATATTTCCAATGCTGATTGCATTGGTTTTTTTAGCGGTGTGGGCCTTTATTTTATTGCGTAAGGCGGAACCAAGTTCGACTTCAGCCGAATTAGACTCCAGAATGTTCAGCTTAAAAGAAGCCGTGATTATTGCGGGAACACTCACACTCATTCAGATTGGTGTTTATGGCCTAAGTCTATATTTAGGAGATGCAGGCTTAATCGCTGGGACTCTACTCGCTTCTTTGTTTGAAATACATGCAGCTATTGCAGCAGTAATTGTACAAGGAGAACCAAATAACGCTCACACATCGCTACTAATCGCTTTTATGAGTGGTTTTGCAGTGCATGCAATTGCCAAGAGCATTAATTCGGCTATTTCAGGTGGAATGCGCTATGCCCTTGCTTTTATTCCCGCACAACTCACTCACATGGCGATATTAATTTGTCTGCTATGGATGAACATACATTGGTTTTAAAATGAGATGCTTAAGCGAACAAAACATCCTCTACCATATCAATTACTGTAATTACATTATCATTCACTTTAAAATGAATATCAAAATTCGAAAATTTCATTTTATAGACTCGTTCAGGGTCTTCTTGATAGGCAGGCCTTGGGTCTAAAGCTAGAACTTGCTCTAATTCATCCAGATATTGCCCGTTAATTTTTTTATTTTTTAGAAAATTTTGCTGAGTAGTCATGGCACTTTCCGACCAGATGACTTGCTTTCGTTCTGGTTCAGCTTGTGCATAGCCACTTTGAGCATCAACAATGGCATCTGAGTATTGAATATAAGGTTTAATATCTAAAATTGGCGTGCCATTTAGTAAATCACTGCCCGTAACATACACTCTTAAAGACTTACCGACTTTTTCAACCTTTTTTAAACGTACTACAGATAAACCTACAGGCGCTGGACGATACATACTGCGTGTTGCAAATACACCAATTTTTTCATTACCCCCTAAACGTGGTGGGCGAACCTGAGGTCGAAACTTAGTTGCATTCTCCT
Organism: Acinetobacter genomosp. 33YU; assembly: GCF_001990725.1. Lineage (NCBI taxonomy): Bacteria > Pseudomonadati > Pseudomonadota > Gammaproteobacteria > Moraxellales > Moraxellaceae > Acinetobacter > Acinetobacter genomosp. 33YU. The sequence goes on from NZ_LFZQ01000005.1 coordinate 218,049, forward strand.
GATTTTTATTGTCATGAAACTGCCAGATGAGCCAGAGATGAGTAAATTGCTCAATTCCCTCAAAAGCCAATAAGTCATTATAAGGTTCTACCATTTCGATATAAGACTCGATATTGACCAAGTTGGGCTGACGTGGAATACCAAATTTTTCTCGAAAAGGTGAGCACATGTGCCCGACTATTGGGAGGGTGACAGAGTTCATCATCACTTTTTCTTATAAACACAATTAAATATATTCAGTTTATCGGGAATGAAATTAGATTAGAATAGCAATCTGTTTTCTTTTAATCGTGATCGAGACCTTTAATGGCTGCTTTTAACGTTGAACGCATTACTCATGTGCACCACTGGAATGACACCCTTTTCAGTTTTAAAACTACACGCGACACTAGCTTACGTTTTAAAAATGGTCAGTTCGTGATGATCGGACTTGAAGTGAATGGCAAACCGTTAATGCGTGCGTATTCGATTGCAAGTGCGAACTACGAAGAAGAGTTAGAATTCTTCTCAATTAAAGTACAAGACGGTCCTTTAACTTCGATTTTGCAAAAAGTACAAGTTGGTGACGAAATTTTAGTTTCTAAAAAACCAACAGGTACATTGGTTCATGATGACCTTTTACCAGGTAAAAACTTGTACCTTTTATCTTCTGGTACTGGTCTTGCTCCATTCTTATCAATTATTCGTGACCCAGAAACTTACGAACGCTTTGAAAAAGTAATCGTTGTTCATGGTACACGCTATATTTCTGAATTAGCTTATCAAGACCTGATTTTGAACGAATTACCAAACCATGAATTCTTTGAAGAATTAGGTATTAAAGACAAACTTGTTTACTACCCTACTGTTACTCGTGAACCTTTCCACACTCAAGGTCGTGTAACAACTGCAATTGAAACTGGTGCTTTATTTGAAAAAATTGGTTTACCACGTTTTAACCGCGAAACTGACCGTGCAATGCTTTGCGGTAGCCCTGCATTCTTAAAAGATGTTGCTGCATTACTTGACCAACATGGTTTAGTTGAATCACCTCGTATGGGTGAAATGGGCGACTACGTAATTGAACGTGCGTTCGTAGAAAAATAAGCTTTTTCTAAATAAAAAAACCGAGGCTAAGTCCTCGGTTTTTTTATATCTCTTTTTATAAGGTGATACTGCCATCAATACAGGTAACAGCGGTTCCACCCACTAAAATTTTATCTTGATGCAATTCAAGTTGAAGGTGTCCATCACGGCCTAAAGCCCGACCTTGTGAAGAAAGCACCACATCATTTTGTGCTGGCAAAATTCCGTGGTAACGAATAAATGAAGCTACGCTACCATTCCCACTCCCACAAACTGGATCTTCATTTATTCCAATAGAAGGGGCAAATGAGCGGACTTCTATATGTTTCTGCTCATCATTATTTTCATAAAAACCATAAACCGTCGCGCCCGTAACTTTCATTTCTAAATCATGTTGTTTCAAGGCTGCAAAGTCTGGTTGAGTCGCTAAAACAGCCTTAGCGTTTACAGCTTGTAAGACAATCCAGCGCGCACCCACATCAACCAATGCTGCATTCCATTGAGTATCAATCTGACATTTTAAAATTTCAGCCAGTTTTTCAGTGTGCATTGTGTCAAGTGGAGTAATTTTAGGCTTAGGTAGTTCAAATGAAATATGCTTTGAGTCACTTACGGTCAGAGTCACCAAACCCGCAGCACATTGCTGTACCAGTTTACCATCTTTAGGTGTCACGAGGCCTGCTTCAAGCAAAGCATAGGCAGTACCAATTGTAGGATGTCCAGCAAAGGGCAACTCACTTTGTGGAGTAAAAATTCGAACCTGATAGTCAGCTTGAGAATCGGTCGCAGCGAGCACAAAAGTCGTTTCAGAAAGATTAGTCCAATTCGCAATTTCCTGCATCTGTTCAGATGTTAAGGCACTGGCGTCCATAATGACTGCAACAGGATTACCTTTAAATGCTTGTGAAGTAAAAACATCAACTTGTTTAAATGCAACAACAGACATAGACCACTCCTACTGATTTTGTAATTAAAAATTATGGCTTTTAAATCCTTACCATTTTTTGATCTTACTGATTTATTTTTAATGGTCACAGTATCAGTTCATATGAAAAATAATAGACACAGTTTTTAAGTTAGATTTGTGTTAGATGAACTAATCAAAAGCAATCACAATATTTGAGTTAAATAAAAGATCACTATAAAGTGTATCCATTGCTTTGGCTTTTTAATGAATTGACATGTACAAATATAAAAAAGTGAGTGATGACCTAACCCTGCAAATTCAGAATGGCAGGCAGCCTATTGGTTCACGCTTACCATCAATTCGCGACTGCGCAAATCATTATCAGGTCAGCATTAACACCGTAAAAGAAGCTTATCGTCAGCTTGAAGACCAAGGTTTAATTTCAGTTCGCCCACAGTCTGGCTACTATGTTTGTCATGCGCCTTCAAACCTATTAGAACTTGAAGAGCGTTATGTCAGTGAAGAAAAAGTATCTCTTTCAGGAATTAGCTGTTTTCTAGCACAAATCGTTAAAAAGCAGATGGATCCTGACTATGTTAATTTAGCCTTAGCTTGTCCTACAGGTGAAAACTTCTATCCAATTGAACGCTTAAAACGCTTAACTGCTCAAGTTTTACGGACGCAGCCAGACATTTTTAAAAACTATACTTTACCACCCGGCTCTATACGTTTACGTACACAAATTGCGAGGCGAAGTTTACAGCTTGGTATGTTTCTTTCAGCAGACGATATTGTACTCACTCATGGCACTATGGAGGCTTTAAGTCTCGCGATTATGGCAACAACTCAAGCGGGTGACAGCATTGCTCTTGAGATTCCTACTTTTCATAACCTGTACCCGCTTCTTCATAATTTAGGCCGAAAAATTGTAGAAGTACCGACTTCACCGCATACAGGTATGTGCCTAGATGCTCTTGAAGAACTGTTAAAATCTCAAAATGTACAAGCTATATTAACCATTCCAACAGGTCACAATCCTCTCGGTTTTAGCATGCCTGAAACTAACCGTCGTCGCTTGGCAGAGTTAGCTAATCAGTTTCAAGTTCCTGTCATTGAAGATGCAATGTACGCCGAATTGCAACTGACAGAACCGCTTTTACCCAACATTAAGGCGTTTGATCAAAATGGATGGGTTTTGGTGTGTGGTAGCTATACAAAAACCGTAGCACCCGACTATCGAATTGGTTGGCTAGAAGCTGGGCGCTTTCGTAATATTGTACAGCAACTTAAATTTACGACCACTGTTGCTGAACCGGCTTTGCTCACGGAAACGTTGGGACTTTTCTTAGAGAATGGCGGTTATGACCTGCATTTACGGCAGCTCAAAAAACGCTATCAACAGCAAATTGACACCATCAAATCTTATATTTGCCGTTATTTTCCACTCGGTACTCGAGTCAGTCGACCGCAAGCAGGATTTATTTTATGGTTAGAACTACCCGAATCAATTGATACCCTAGAACTGTTTCATCAGGCAATGGATGAAAAGATCTTATGTATGCCGGGAATTTTATGTTCGGCTGATAAACGTTTTAGTCATTGTTTACGCATAGCAGCTTGTTTTGAGCTAAATCCCAAAATGTTAAATGCTTTGATCCGCTTAGGTGAGTTAGCAAAAAATATGCTACCCGCGCAAAAAGATTTAGATCAAATCCCTACTAATTCAGTAGGTTGAATCCAAAATGTGGAGTTAATAAAATAAAACCATATATTTTTTATGCCTTTTATTTTATGAAAACTGAACTCCTCTCTCCCGCAGGTTCACTAAAAAACATGCGCTATGCATTTGCCTATGGTGCAGATGCCGTATATGCAGGCCAACCACGTTACAGTTTACGTGTCCGTAATAATGCTTTTGATCATGACAACTTAAAAATCGGAATTGATGAAGCTCATGCTTTAGGTAAAAAGTTTTATGTTGTGGTGAATATTCAGCCTCATAACAGCAAATTAAAGAACTTTATTCGTGACCTTGAACCGATTGTAGCGATGCAGCCAGATGCACTTATTATGTCTGATCCGGGTTTAATTATGATGGTGCGTGAGCATTTCCCAGAAGTGCAAATTCATCTATCGGTTCAAGCCAACGCCATTAACTGGGCCACTGTTAAATTTTGGAAAGACTACGGTCTAAGCCGCGTGATTTTATCGCGTGAGTTGTCATTAGAAGAAATCGAAGAAATCCAGCAACACGTCCCAGATATTGAACTCGAAGTTTTTGTACATGGCGCACTATGCATGGCCTACTCAGGTCGCTGCTTACTTTCTGGTTATATGAATAAACGTGATGCCAACCAAGGTGCTTGTACTAATGCTTGTCGTTGGGACTATAAGTTGCATGAAGCCCAAGAAGATGCAAACGGCGATGTAATTCCAGTCACTCAGCTCAACACGTCAGAGAAGTCTTGCTGCTCATCAGCACAATCAGAAACAACTTCAGCTCAAACTTTGCTTGTACAACGTAATGATGAAGAAATGTTTGCTGCTGAAGAAGATGAACACGGCACCTATTTTATGAACTCCAAAGATTTACGTGCGGTACAACATGTAGATCGTTTAACCAAAATGGGCATTGCCTCACTGAAAATTGAAGGCCGTACTAAATCATATTTTTATTGTGCCCGTACTGCTCAAATTTATCGTAAAGCCATTGATGATGCATTAGCAGGTAAACCATTTGACTCAAGCTTAATGGCTCAGCTCGAAGGATTGGCAAACCGTGGTTACACAGAAGGTTTTTTAAGACGTCATGTGCATAGCGAATATCAAAACTATACCGATGGTTCATCACATTTTGACTATCAACAATTTTGTGGAGAGGTTTTAGAACGTCGCGGTGATTATATTCGTATTGAAGTTAAAAATCGTTTTGTGGTTGGCGACTCACTTGAACTCATGACACCTCAAGGCAATATCACCTTTACCTTAACCGAAATGCGTGATTTAAAAGGTAACCCTATTACAGATGCCAAAGGTTCTGGGCATTTCGTTGAAATTCCACTCTCACAAGATGTTGATATCAGTTATGCCCTACTCGTACGTAATTTGCCGCATGCCAAAGAAAGTATTACTGCATCTACATTGGCTTATTCAGCGAGTTAAACATGGCACTTTTGATTACGAGTGACTGCATTAACTGCGATATGTGCTTACCTGAATGTCCCAACATTGCTATTTTTGAAGGGAAGAAAGTTTATGAAATTGATCCAGTTCGTTGTACCGAGTGTGTAGGCTTTTATGATGCACCCACATGTAAGGCGGTTTGCCCTATCGATTGCATAAAAACAGACCCTGCGCATATTGAGAATAAAGAGAAACTGCTAGAGAAATTTAAAGGGTTAAATTTACTCGGCGAATCTATTTCTTAAAAGACTATCGAGGATCAGGCTAAAATTACTGATCCTCTTTTTATGACTATGCAGCTCAATGATTAAATAAATGAATAAATAGCTGAGAACACTTTGCTAGTGATAAAATCAATTTATCAGTTCAGTTTGATTTACTGGTAATTTTGTACCAAAAAAATTAAACAATCGTTAAAACTGGCAAACCATTTCAACATTTCATATAGATTGATTAAAACTCTTTCTGGCGCAGTCCCCCATGTCTTATCTTTATTTAGCAATTGCGATTGCTTGTGAAGTCATTGCAACTTCAGCTTTAAAAGCATCTCAAGGTTTTACTGTTCCCATTCCATCCATCGTTACAGTTGTGGGCTATGCGATTGCTTTTTATTTATTGTCCCTGACGCTAAAAACAATCCCAATTGGAATTGCATACGCCATTTGGTCGGGCGCGGGTATTATTTTAATTTCTGCAATTGGCTGGATATTTTACAAACAGCATTTAGACTTGGCGGCCTGTATTGGTCTTACTTTAATGATTGCAGGTATTATCATTATTAATGTGTTTTCTAAAAATACTCATCTATAAAATATAATTAAAAAGCAACCGAGTAAGATGCGAATTCTTTTTAAAAAAATTTCACTTTACTCGGTATAAACAACTTATTTTAAACTGCCCGTCAAAAATTGTTTTAAACGCTCACTTTTCGGATTATTGAGTACTTCATCAGGATGGCCCTGTTCCTCAATTTTCCCTTGATGTAAGAAAATCACTTGATTAGACACATGACGTGCAAAGCCCATTTCATGTGTCACCACAATCATGGTACGGCCTTCTTCAGCCAAACTCTGCATAACCTTTAGCACTTCACCCACCAACTCTGGGTCAAGCGCACTGGTTGGTTCATCAAACAACATCACTTCTGGTTCCATTGCCAAAGCACGAGCAATTGCTACCCGTTGCTGCTGACCACCAGATAAAAATGCTGGATATTTATTCTCAACACTTTCAGGTAATCCAACTTTGCGTAGATATTTGCGTGCACGCTCTTCTGCTTCAGCACGTTTTATCCCAAGAACATGAATTGGCCCTTCAATGACATTTTCAAGCACTGTCATATGTGACCATAAATTAAAGTGCTGAAATACCATCATGAGCTGAGTACGCATTTTTTGTAGTTGCTTTGGATCAACCACTTTTAAATTGCCTTTTTTATCAAAGACTGTGCGTAGTTTTTCACCATTGAGTTTAATGGTGCCATTGCTCGGTTGTTCTAAAAAATTGATACAACGCAGCAAGGTACTTTTACCCGAACCAGATGAACCAATAATACTAATCACATCGCCAGCATTTGCATCAAGTGATATCCCCTTAAGTACTTCATGATCGCCAAATGTTTTGTGTAAATCACGAATCACTAGTTTTGCAACGTGTTCCATTTATGTCTCCTAATGATTCGATGGCTTTAAAAATGCCAACCAACGTTTTTCCAACTTACGGAATATCCAAATCAAAATAAATGCCAACACTGCATACAACACAGCAGCAATTCCAAAAGCATTGAAAGTGTCATAGGTTGCGGCATTCACATCGCGAGCAATCTTTAAAATGTCGGGAACTGTTGCTGTAAATGCAATGGTTGTCGCATGCAACATCAAAATGACTTCGTTACCGTAAAATGGCAAAGCACGGCGTAACATCGACGGAATGATAATACGTGTGTAGAGTTTCCATTTTGACATACCGAAAGCTTGGGCAGCTTCAATCTCGCCATGTGGAATAGAACGAATCGCTCCTGCGAAGATTTCAGTCGTATATGCACCAGTATTGAGCGCGAACGCCAAAATGGTGCAATTTATGCCCTCTCGAAAAAATGCATCGAGCGTTTGATGTTCATGGACGTAATCAAAGCTGTAAATACCTGAATAAATAATCAACAGTTGGATGTACAGGGGCGTGCCACGAAAAACGTAGGTAAACAACCAAACTGGACTACGTAACCAGTTATTTTCTGATACTCGTGCAAGTGATAAAGGCACAGCAAGCACAAACCCAATACCGATTGAAAGCACCAATAACCAAGCAGTCATCGCGACACCGGTCATTTGTAGGCCATCGGTCCAAAGGTATGCCTTCCAATATTGTTGAAGGATTTCAATCATAATTACCCCTTCCTTACACCAGCAGAATAACGACGTTCAAGCCACATTAAAATCAGGTTTGACACGGTAGTAATTGCCAAATAAATCGCAGCAGCGACGATGCTGAAAAAGAACAATTGCATGGTACTTCTACCTGCATCTTGCGTAATTTTTACAATGTCAGTTAAGCCAATAATGGAAACCAGTGCGGTCGCTTTAATCAAAACTTGCCAGTTGTTACCAATACCAGGCAATGCAAAACGCATCATTTGAGGGAATAAAACACGTCGAAAAACCTGCCACGGCGTCATCCCATAGGCCATTGCTGCTTCAATTTGTCCCGTTGGAACCGATTGAAATGCACCACGAAAGGTCTCTGTAAAATATGCACCATAAATGAACGCTAAGGTAATCACACCAGCCACAAATGGGTTGATATCAATCTGGTCCATTTGCAGTGCTTCAGTAATTTGGTTTAAACCCAACTGCAAGCTATAAAATAACAGCAGCATAATCACTAAGTCAGGCACACTACGAATGAGCGTGGTATAGCCGGTCGCAATATAACGTAAGGCTTTAATATTAGAGAGTTTTGAACTCGCACCAATTAAGCCAATAATGACAGAAAGCAAGAGTGACAACAGCGCAAGCTGTATAGTCATCCATGTTCCGCTGAGAAGGAGTGGCCCATAGCCAGAAAAAGACATGACTCATCTTCTCCTTAAAAACAATATCTAATATTGATGAGATGAGAATAGATTTAAAAATGTCGGCACTTAGCCGACATTTTTTACATCATTAGTAAATGTTAAAGGAGAAGTATTTTTTCTCGAGTTTCTTGTATGTGCCATCAGCAATGATTGCAGCCAAAGCTTTGTCAATATTTGCTTTCAAATCTGCATCTTCTTTGCGTAAACCAATAGCCGCACCTACGCCCAATGTTTTCACATCAACCACATTGCCACCAGCAAAAGCGAAGTTTTTGCCTTTTGGTTGTTTTAAGAAAGCGCCATCAACCATGATCGCATCTTGTAAAGTTGCATCCAAACGACCAGACATCATGTCTTGGTAAATCAAGTCTTGAGTTGGATAAGGAACAACACTCACACCTTTTGGAGCCCAATAGGTTTTAGCGTATGTTTCTTGAATTGTGCCCTGTTGTACCCCTACACGCTTACCTTTCAATGAAGTAGGCGTTGGCAATAAAGGTGAGCCTTTTTTTGCAACCATACGCGTTGGCGTATTGTAGATTTTGCTACTAAATAAAATTTGTTTCGCACGTTCATCAGTAACGGTCATTGATGAAAGAATGCCATCAAATTTTTTCGCTTTAAGTGCGGGAATCATCCCGTCAAAAGAGTTTTCAACCCAAACACATTTGGCTTTAAGCTTTGCACAAATGGCATTACCTAAATCAACATCAAAACCAGTTAACTTGCCATCTGGTGTTTTATATTCAAATGGAGCATAAGACGACTCAGTACCAAAACGAATCACCTTCCAATCCTTTGCTTGAACATTCGTTGCAACAGCAGCCAAAACTAAGGTTGTCGAAACGAACATTTTTTTCATAAAGCTTGCCATCTTGAAGCTTCTCCTTAAAATCCAAATAAGGTGATAAAAACTTGAGCAATTTCTAAATTACTCTTCTGCCGAAATAATTGCAATTTCTATACCAGTAAATTAAGGATTTATGAATATGTCTAAACAATGGATTGGATCAACTATCTAAATGTTGAAAAATCACTCAAATTTTAAATTAGTTTTTGAGTGTATAGGCTTCTGCCATATTTTCATTTTCAACCAATGTCCGAATGGTATATTCATGGTTATTTTCTTTGGCGCTGGCAAATTCACATTTCGAATCCCATGCCATTGAACAACCACTCAACAATGGACAACTTGCAAATAATTCAGCTACCCAGTCTACAAATACACGAACTTTAGGCGATAAATGACGGTTTTGTAGATAAACGACTGATATTGGCATCGGTGCAGGTAACCATTCAGTCAATACCTCCCTAAGCGCACCAGATTCTAAATGTTTTGCCGCCATATAATATGGACATTGAATTAAGCCGAAACCTTGCACTGCCAAATCAATATATGAATCGCTATCATTGACAGAAACACGCCCTTTCACACCGACGCTATGAATCTCGCCATCCACCATAAAATCCCAGTCAATATTGCGTCCGGTACGGCTATTAAAATAATGCACGACTTGATGTTTTTGTAAATCTTCAATGGTTTTTGGTTCGCCATGTTCCATCAAATAACGAGGCGCAGCAACAGTGACACACTGAATTGTTCCGATACGACGTGCAACTAAACTTGAATCTTTCAATTGACCAATACGAATAACACAGTCCACTGCATCTTGAACCAAATCGACTGGACGATCACTCATTCCAATCACCAAATCAATATCGGGGTACTTGGCATGAAAATCACAAAGCATTGGAATAAGGATGAGTCGTCCGATTGACGCTTTAACATCAATGCGCAGTCGACCTCGTGGTCCACGTTCAGAATCATGGAAATTCGATTCTACATCTTCTACGTCGGCTAAAATTCGTGCAGTCCGTTCATAATAAACTGCACCATCTGGTGTCAAACTCAGTTTACGAGTGGTTCGGTTCAATAAACGAACTTGTAAATGTTTTTCTAAACCTTGAATGGTTGTCGTCACAGAAGCACGCGGTAGTCCTAAACTGTCAGCCGCTAAACTGAAACTATTTGTTTCGACAACTTTGTTAAATACTTTCATCGCATGAAATAGATCCACACGCACACTCCTATCAATGCATTTATTTAATCAAACACATCAATTGTTATAAAAATACGAATAGTGTTATCGAATTTAATATATTTATTCGTGATTGACAAACTTTTATGCTCCGTCCATCCCATAAACCCTGTTTCTCCCATACGGACCACAACTAAAAGTCTGAAAACAGGTATCCAAATAACTAGGAGCACCTTATGTCATTTTCCCGCAAACAGTTCGCACTGTCTGCCATCTTTGTCGCCATTTTGGCTACAGGGGGTAGTTTTATGTTTTTACATGAAAATGCCGATGCAAAAGCTGCACCGACCAGTGCCCAACAAGCTGCAACAGTTGATATTTCTAATGTTATTAGCAAAACGATTACCGATTGGCAAGAATATTCCGGTCGCTTAGAAGCGATTGATCAAGTCGATATTCGGCCACAGGTTTCAGGTAAACTCATTTCCGTACACTTCAAAGATGGCAGTCTTGTAAAAAAAGGCGATTTACTTTTTACAATCGACCCACGTCCTTTCCAAGCAGAACTGAATCGTGCTCAAGCTCAACTTGCTTCGGCTGAGGCACAAGTCACTTATACGGGATCTAACCTTTCTCGTATTCAACGTTTAATTCAGAGTAATGCTGTATCACGCCAAGAGCTGGATCTAGCTGAAAATGATGCACGTTCAGCGAATGCCAACCTACAAGCTGCTAGAGCCGCTGTTCAGTCTGCACGTTTAAATCTTGAGTACACTCGTATTACTGCACCAGTCAGCGGCCGAATTTCCCGTGCCGAAGTAACCGTTGGTAATGTGGTGTCTGCCGGTAATGGCGCACAGGTCTTAACAAGCTTGGTGTCTGTATCTCGCCTTTACGCCTCTTTCGACGTTGATGAACAAACTTATCTCAAATACATCAGTAATCAGCGTAATTCAGCTCAAGTTCCTGTCTATATGGGACTTGCCAATGAAACAGGTTTCTCTCGTGAAGGAACCATCAACTCAATTGACAATAACTTAAATACCACCTCAGGTACGATTCGCGTTCGAGCAACTTTTGATAATCCTAACGGCGTTTTATTACCAGGCTTATATGCACGAATCCGTTTAGGTGGAGGTCAACCTCGTTCAGCAATTTTGATTAGCCCAACTGCAATTAGTGTCGATCAAGATAAACGTTTTGTTGTGGTAGTCGACGCTAAAAATCAAACTGCTTACCGTGAGGTAAAACTCGGTGCACAACAAGATGGCTTGCAAATCGTAAATAGCGGATTACAAGCGGGTGATCGTATTGTGGTGAATGGTTTACAGCGGATTCGTCCGGGTGACCCTGTTACACCTCATCTTGTACCTATGCCAAACGCGCAAATCACTGCGAACAGCACTACCCCTCAACCTCAGCCAACAGAAAAAACTTCAACTCCGGCAAAAGGTTAATCACATATGAATATCTCTAAATTTTTTATTGATCGGCCGATCTTTGCTGGCGTGTTATCCGTACTGATTTTACTTGCCGGTCTTCTTTCGGTATTTAAATTACCGATTTCAGAATACCCCGAAGTTGTTCCACCCTCTGTGGTGGTACGTGCTCAATATCCGGGTGCAAACCCAAAAGTGATTGCTGAAACTGTTGCTTCTCCGCTTGAAGAATCCATCAACGGCGTTGAAGACATGCTGTATATGCAATCTCAGGCAAACAGCGACGGTAATTTAACCATTACGGTGAATTTTAAGCTCGGTATCGACCCAGATAAAGCACAGCAATTGGTTCAAAACCGTGTATCTCAAGCCCTGCCTCGTTTACCTGAAGACGTACAGCGTTTAGGCGTTACTACTTTAAAAAGCTCACCGACTTTAACCATGGTTGTGCATCTGACCTCACCAGATAATCGCTATGACATGACTTACTTACGTAACTACGCGGTGCTCAACGTAAAAGACCGTTTGGCACGCTTACAAGGTGTAGGTGAAGTCGGTTTATTTGGTTCTGGTGACTACGCGATGCGTGTGTGGCTCGACCCACAAAAAGTAGCGCAACGTAATCTCACCGCCACTGAAATTGTCAGTGCAATCCGCGAACAAAACATTCAAGTTGCAGCAGGAACCATTGGTGCATCACCAAGTAATTCCCCTTTACAACTTTCGGTAAACGCTCAAGGTCGTTTAACCACTGAGCAAGAATTTTCCGATATTATTTTAAAAACGGCTCCTGATGGCGCGGTTACTCGATTGGGTGATGTTGCACGCGTTGAACTTGCAGCTTCACAATATGGCTTGCGTTCATTACTCGATAATAAACAAGCGGTAGCCATTCCAATTTTCCAAGCACCAGGCGCGAATGCTTTGCAAGTTTCTGATCAAGTGCGTAGCACAATGAAAGAACTTTCAAAAGATTTCCCATCTTCAATTAAATACGACATTGTGTACGATCCGACTCAATTTGTACGTGCCAGTATTAAAGCAGTCGTTCATACCTTACTTGAAGCAATTGCACTGGTTGTTGTGGTCGTTATTTTATTCTTACAAACATGGCGTGCTTCAATCATTCCATTACTTGCCGTACCTGTTTCAATTATTGGTACATTCGCGCTCATGCTTGCTTTTGGTTACTCAATCAATGCGCTTTCGCTATTCGGGATGGTGCTTGCCATCGGGATTGTAGTCGATGACGCGATTGTGGTCGTCGAAAACGTCGAGAGGAATATTGAAGCTGGCCTAAACCCAAGGGAAGCGACGTACCGTGCCATGCGAGAAGTAAGCGGCCCGATTATTGCCATTGCCTTAACGCTGGTTGCAGTATTCGTACCTCTTGCCTTTATGACAGGCTTAACAGGGCAATTTTATAAACAATTTGCCATGACCATTGCCATTTCAACGGTTATTTCGGCATTTAACTCCCTTACGCTATCTCCTGCTTTAGCAGCCATGTTACTGAAAGGACATGATGCTAAACCTGATGCATTAACACGTCTTATGAACCGTGTATTCGGACGTTTCTTTGCGCTGTTTAACCGTGTGTTTACCCGTGCGTCAGACAACTATGGTAAAGGCGTAAGTCGTGTTATCTCCCATAAAGCATCGGCAATGGGTGTATATGTAGCTCTTCTAGGTTTAACCGTTGGTATTTCTTATATTGTTCCGGGTGGCTTTGTTCCCGCTCAAGACAAACAATATTTGATTAGTTTTGCGCAGCTACCAAACGGCGCATCATTAGATCGTACCGAAGCTGTCATTCGTAAAATGAGTGACACCGCACTTAAACAGCCCGGTGTAGAAAGCGCGGTTGCCTTCCCTGGTCTCTCAATTAACGGTTTCACCAATAGCTCAAGTGCCGGTATTGTCTTTGTGACCTTAAAGCCATTCGATGAACGTAAGGCCAAAGACTTATCTGCAAATGCTATTGCAGGTGCATTAAACCAGAAATACTCAGCTATTCAAGATGCTTATATTGCGGTTTTCCCACCACCACCTGTGATGGGCTTAGGGACTATGGGCGGCTTTAAACTTCAACTTGAAGACCGAGGTGCCTTAGGCTATTCAGCCTTGAATGATGCTGCACAAAACTTTATGAAAGCAGCTCAATCAGCTCCTGAGCTTGGTCCAATGTTCTCAAGTTATCAAATTAACGTACCTCAACTAAACGTAGATTTGGATCGTGTAAAAGCCAAACAGCAAGGTGTTGCTGTGACAGATGTTTTCAACACTATGCAGATTTATTTAGGTTCGCAGTATGTTAACGACTTTAACCGCTTTGGACGTGTTTATCAGGTTCGTGCACAAGCCGATGCGCCTTTCCGTGCAAATCCTGAAGATATTTTGCAGCTTAAAACCCGTAATAGTGCCGGACAAATGGTGCCATTATCTTCATTGGTGAATGTAACTCAAACCTACGGTCCAGAAATGGTGGTGCGTTATAACGGCTACACTTCAGCCGATATTAACGGCGGCCCTGCACCAGGTTATTCATCTAGCCAAGCAGAAGCTGCTGTTGAACGTATTGCTGCTCAAACTTTGCCGCGTGGTATCAAGTTTGAATGGACAGATTTAACTTACCAAAAAATCTTGGCTGGTAATGCAGGACTTTGGGTATTCCCAATTAGCGTATTGCTCGTGTTCTTAGTTTTAGCCGCTCAATATGAAAGTCTGACTTTACCATTAGCAGTCATCTTAATTGTACCGATGGGAATCTTGGCGGCTCTGACAGGTGTTTGGCTCACCAGTGGAGATAACAATATCTTTACCCAAATCGGTTTGATGGTACTGGTCGGGCTGGCCTGTAAAAATGCCATCTTAATTGTCGAATTTGCGCGGGAACTCGAAATGCAAGGTGCAACTGCCTTTAAAGCAGCAGTTGAAGCAAGTCGTCTACGTTTACGCCCAATTTTAATGACGTCTATTGCATTCATTATGGGTGTCGTCCCACTGGTTACTTCAACTGGTGCAGGTTCTGAAATGCGTCATGCTATGGGTGTTGCAGTGTTCTTCGGAATGATCGGGGTAACTTTCTTTGGTTTATTCCTGACCCCTGCCTTTTACGTCCTGATTCGTACATTGAATAGCAAACATAAATTGCATTCCGCAGCAGTTCATGAAGCGCCATTAGCTAACCCACACGATCATTAAGGAGGATTAATGACTACAGCAAAACAAAGCTTGTTATTGTCCTCACTGATGGGGAGCCTGCTTCTTGCAGGCTGCTCTTTGGCTCCGGAATATCAACCTGCAAAAGTTATAGTTCCTGTCAAATTCAAGGAGTCAGACCCTAAACTTGAAGACAATAATTGGAAAATTGCCCAGCCTGCCGATCAGCAAGTTCGAGGTGAATGGTGGCGTGTTTTTAATGATGCTCAATTGAATGAGCTAGAACAACAAGCGATTGCCGGCAACCAAAATCTTAAAGCGGTAGCAGCTAATATTCAGGCTTCACGTGCAATACGTTCGGCAGCACAAGCCGAACGTTTGCCAAGTATTGGTGCTGGCTTTGGCCCAACTCGTCAAAAACCCTCTCCTGCTTCATTGGGTTTAGATGACAATGCTCATACATCTGCACAAACCTTATGGCGCGCTCAAGCGAATGTTTCATATGAACTCGATTTATTTGGTCGTATCGCTAGTAGTGTCAATGCAGCAACAGCGGATCTACAACAGCAAGAAGCGTTATATCAGTCGGCACTTTTAGCGTTACAGGCCGATGTTGCACAAGGTTATTTTCTCATTCGCCAGCTTGATGCTGAACAAGCAATTTATACTCGTACTATTAAATTACTTGGTGAGACACGAGATCTCGTTCAAACCCGATTTAAAAATGGTTTAGTCAGTGAATTAGATGTTTCTCGTGCACAAACTGAACTTGCTACAGCTCAAACCAATGCACTGAGCATTGCTCGTAACAGAGCCAATGCCGAACATGCACTTGCAGTATTGTTAGGCAAAACACCAGCTGACTTTAGCTTGGCTGTCCAACCTTTAACTATAAATAGTCTTCGTCTTCCAGCAGGATTACCATCAAGTTTACTTGAAAGGCGACCTGACATTGCTGCTGCTGAACGTGCTATGGCAGCAGATAATGCACGTATTGGAATTGCCCGTGCAGCTTTTTTCCCGAAAGTTAATCTAACGGGTGCCTTAGGTTATGAATCTTCAAGTTTAAGCGAGTTAGGTAAATGGTCGAGCCGTACCTTCTTGCTTGGTCCAGTCGCAGGTACTATTTTATCTTTACCATTATTTGATGGCGGACAACGTAAAGCCGGTGTTGCTCAAGCACGAGCAGCTTATGAAGAAAGTGTTGCCAACTATAGACAAACTGTACTAAACGCCTTTCGTGAAGTTGAAAATGGTTTGTCTGATCAACGTATTCTTGATCAGCAAATTCAAGCTCAAAACCAAGCACTCTCATCGTCTCGTCATGCAAATCAATTGTCTCATCTACGCTATCGAGAAGGTGCGATTAGCTATCTTGATGTGATTGACTCCGACCGGACTATTTTGCAACAAGAACAATTGGCAGCTCAGCTTAAAGGTGGCCAAATCATTGCAAGTGTAAACTTAATCCGTGCTTTAGGTGGGGGTTGGAATAACTGATATAAAAAAAAGCGCCTTACGGCGCTTTTTTTTATACACACAAATTATTTTGCATATACAGGGAATTTTGCACAAACAGCTTCAACTTTCGCTTTTACATCAGCAATAACTTTTTCGTCACCTTTGCTGTCAATCACGTCAGCGATCCAACCAGCAAGCTCACGAACTTCAGCTTCACCAAAACCACGAGTTGTTACTGCTGGAGTACCAATACGGATACCAGAAGTTACAAATGGAGAACGTGGGTCATTTGGAACTGAGTTTTTGTTCACAGTAATGTGAGCAGCACCTAACCAAGCGTCAGCATCTTTACCAGTTACGTCTTGTTTGATTAAAGATAACAAGAATAAGTGGTTGTCTGTACCGCCAGAAACAACATCATAACCACGTGCGATTAATACTTCAGCCATTGCTTGAGCATTTTTCACAACTTGTTGTTGGTAAGCTTTAAAGTCATCAGACATTGCTTCTTTGAAGCAGATTGCTTTAGCAGCAATCGCATGCATTAATGGACCACCTTGGTTACCAGGGAATACAGCTGATTGAAGTTTTTTCTCGATTTCTTCATTCGCTTTCGCAAGGATTAAACCAGAACGTGGGCCACGAAGTGTTTTGTGAGTCGTCGTTGTAGTTACGTCAGCAATTTGAACTGGGTTTGGATATACGCCAGCAGCAACAAGACCTGCAACGTGAGCCATATCAACAAAAAGGTAAGCACCAACTTTGTCCGCGATGTCACGGAAACGTTGCCAATCTACAACACGGCTATAAGCAGAGAAACCAGCAACGATCATACGTGGCTTGTGCTCTAACGCTAAACGTTCAACTTCTTCGTAATCGATCTCGCCAGTTTCAGAGTTTAAACCATACTGAACAGCGTTATAAGTTTTACCAGAGAAGCTTACTTTTGCACCGTGAGTCAAGTGACCACCGTGAGCCAAGCTCATACCCAAAACTGTGTCGCCTGGGTTAAGAAGTGCTAAATAAACAGCAGAGTTAGCTTGTGAACCAGCATGTGGTTGAACGTTTGCGTAATCAGCACCAAAAAGTTCTTTAGCACGGTCGATCGCCATTTGCTCAATAACATCTACATACTCGCAACCGCCATAATAGCGTTTGCCTGGATAACCTTCTGCGTATTTGTTCGTAAGTTTTGATCCTTGCGCTTCCATCACAGCAGGAGAGCAATAGTTTTCAGATGCAATTAACTCGATATGTGCTTCTTGACGCTCATCTTCAGAAGCAATAGCTTGAGCTAATTCTGGATCAAATTCAGAAATGGAAATATTGGCAAACATTAGCGGGGGTCCTATAAATTAGGGCTTTTAAGCCGTGCTAAGATTGCGGCATATTGTAGCATGAACTTTATAATTAAACAGAATCAAGTTAGCTCAGTTTTAAATAAAAATGGCTCAATTTTTATAAAAAATGAGCCATCAAATCTAAAATAATTTATAAACACTTAAAAAGCATTTATTTAATAATTTTCTAAAGTTAAATTTAGCTTTTCATAGCAACAAAAAAACTTTAAATATCATTACCCTTATTGAGCTGACAATAGGTTTTGTACATTTCCAACAATGTTATCTACATTACTACTCATTGCTGAATCGTGATCCCAGTTACCCGTCACATAGCTATTAATTTTTGTACCTACCACAGTGGCATTAGATATCAAAATATCAGTCGCTACTTTCGGAACTGTTGTATCTGCTAAGCCCTGATAAATAATAATCGGGGTAGTGACTTTTGCCTGTAAAGGTTGAGAATCTTTATCTAAGAATGTTTTAACTAAAGGTACTGCCATAAAATTAGGTTGAGTACGCGTATATCCATCCAGTGTTCCATTATGCTCTGTAGCATACTTAGTCATACCTGCACCAAAGGCTTGACCCAATGGCCCTGCACAAATTGTTTCCGCCTGCTGTGCAGTACTTGCGGTTTGTGAAGTAAATACCTGCGAATAATCAAAGCTTGGTTGTGTATTTCGAATGCCAGCTGTAACTAAAGCAGTATATGTATCAAGCTGTGCATACATTGGGATCTTTTTATCCAAAGTTGCATTGGCAACGGCTTGTTCACCTGCAATTAAAATAAATCCTAGATTTGAAGCTGGTGCTACCGCTACTGTACCTTTATAGTTTAGCTGTGCACGACTTGCATATTGTGCAGCACCCAATGCAGCATGCCCACCCTGAGAGTGACCTACAGTGACCCATTTATTCGAAGTCAATAAATTACGCTGAGATAAATAATTGCGTGTTGCAACCACGGCGTCAGTAATTGAATAAGCTTCACTTTTAACATTTAAGAATGGATGTATACCTGGGGTTCCTAAACCCTCATAATCAGGTGCGACAACGACATAACCCGCCGCAAGAAGTTTACTAATTAAATCTTTAGTACTATCTGTTAATGCCGATTTACTTGGTGCGCATGCATCTGCAACCCCTGTCGTACCATGAGCCCAAACCACAATTGGCCAACCGCCTGCTGGTGGTGGTGTCGTCGGTGTAAATACTAAACTTGTTGCCTGAACCTCTTGTCCACTTTGGCCTAACATTTTATAAGTCAAAATACTACTTTCAGCAGCAACCGCTCCTAAGTTAGTACTTGTATAAGCATCGACTTTAACCACTGGATTTTGAATATTATTGGCTGGTGTACCAGATGGATCAGTAGTTGCTGGACTGTCATCACTACTTCCACCACCACATGCCGTCAACAATAAACTTGTGCTAAGAACACTGGTCATGAACAGTTTCATTTTCATTGGTATATCTTCCCTTAAATTCGATTTTTGTTGTGCTTTAGTTTTTAATGAACATTTTAAATGTCTTACAAACAATTACGCCTAATCTTCATTTTTCGCAAGTGATATTTAATCAAAATAAGTAGCGAGATTTTCTACTTTTCAACATAAATTAAATTTCATAGCTATATCTATCTTATTCTATGTTTTAAAGTCGCTAGTCAACTGTTAACATTGACGGTTACTTGTGATTGTTTAAAGGTTCAAAAGATGCAAGCCATTATTTTAGATACAGAAACTCATACACTAAATGGTTTGCCTATTGAAATTGCATACGCTCCCATTGAACTTAATGCAGGTAAACTGACTTTAGATAAAAGCAAATTATTTGATCAGCTCTATCAGGTTGGAACGCCGATCTCTTATGCTGCGATGGCGGTGCATCACATCTTGGAGTCTGACCTAGAAAACCAGCCTCACTATAAAACATTTAAATTACCTGATAGCACAACTTATATTATTGGTCACAACATTGATTATGATATTGCAGCTATTGCTCGTTGTGGCGTTGATGTATCTCATATAAAACCAATTTGTACTTTAGCTTTAGCACGCAAAGCTTGGCCAGATGCAGAAGCTCATAATATTTCTGCACTCATTTATATGATTTCTCAAGGCAGCAGTAAAGCACGAGAATTACTCAAAGGTGCACACCGTGCCGATGCCGATATTATTTTAACTGCCAATATTTTGATGCATATTATCTTTCATTTAAATATTCAAGATATTGAAGAGCTTTACCAAGTTTCTGAAGAAGCCCGTATCCCCACGACTATTAACTTTGGTAAGCATAAAGGTACAGCAATTGCTGAACTGCCTAAAGATTATATTCAATGGCTTCTACGTCAAGACGAACTTGATGCCTATTTACGTAAGGCATTAGAAAGTGCATTTTAAAGACTTAACTTAAATAGATGATATTCATAAATTCTTCATCATATTGTCATTTTTGAGTTTTATCTTTAACCCCATTTATATTTTATTAAGAACAGTACTGTTTGATAAAAATTAAACAGTCTGCTTCATTTTTATATTGGGGAAATACAATGTCTGGTTTTTATCGAACCAATTTGGGAAGAGTTGCGCTTCAACAACGTAATATTACGTTAAATGCAAAACAAAGACGTTTACTTCTACTCATTGATCATGAAGATTTTCAAAGCCTTAATAGTGAGTTTAAAAAGCGTATTGCTCCTCCAGAGCTGATTCAACAACTGATTGATTTAAAACTCATTGCTACTTCTAACGAAAGTTACTCAGAGTTGACCGAGCAAATATCTATGCAAGAGTCATCTATATCATCAAATGAAGTACATCCGAAAAATATTGATGAGAACAAAAGTAACGACTTAGTTGGAGAGATTCAGGTTCCTCAATCAACGTCTGTAACTTCTTCAAATATACAAAATGACCAGCCATCTATTCCAGTTCAGCAACTGTCTTTTGAAGAAATACAATTATTAATGAAACAAAGCTTAGGTCAGTTCTGTGGCCTTATGGCAAAACCCCTTATTCAAAAAATAGAGCAAATCAAAACACTTCAAGAACTTAAAATGTGTCAAATGCAATGGATTACACACTTACAAGAGTCACGTATTCCCCCTCATGAGCTAGCAAAGACACTTCAATCTATTAACTATTCAATTCAGCTTATTCAACAACGCATCTAAAAATAGAACAAGCTGCTGTTTAAATAAGCATTAAACTCACTTGGTATGTATTTCGTGCTTTACCTACCGGTGTTTTTTTCCTATGATGTGCCCCACACATGTGCGCTCGTAGCTCAGTTGGATAGAGTACAGGTTTCCGAAGCCTGGGGTCGTGGGTTCGATCCCCGCCGGGCGCACCAATTTATATATAATAACTTCATAAATTTATTCCAATTTCATAAAATTCCGACTATTTTACTTGGTTTATTAATCATTATCGCTCAAAATATACCCCTCTTTCATAATGTGAGAATTTCATGACTGATGCTTTGGTATTAAAAGATTTGTCCAAAACATATCGTAATGGTTTTCAGGCGTTAAAAGGTATTAACCTCACTGTGCCTGAAGGTGAATTTTATGCGTTGTTAGGCCCAAATGGTGCCGGCAAATCAACAACCATTGGTATTATCAGCTCCCTCACAAAAAAAACCGAAGGAACAGTTGAGATTTTTGGGCACAATCTCGACACTCATCCATCTTTAGCAAAACAACAGCTTGGCGTTGTCCCTCAAGAATTTAACTTTGGGCAGTTTGAAAAAGCATTCGATATTTTAGTCACTCAAGCTGGCTATTACGGCATTCACAAAAAGATTGCCGAAAAACGTGCCGAACATTATTTAGAAAAACTAGGCCTTTGGGAAAAGCGTAATATACAAGCACGCATGCTGTCTGGTGGTATGAAGCGCCGTCTAATGATAGCCCGTGCCATGATGCATGAGCCTAAACTTCTTATTTTAGATGAACCTACTGCGGGTGTAGATATTGAGTTACGCCGTTCTATGTGGGATTTTCTAACCGAAATGAACGAAAGTGGCACTTCTATTATTTTAACGACACACTATTTAGAAGAAGCGGAAATGCTCTGTCGTCAAATTGCCATCATTGACCGCGGTGTCATCAAAGAAGACACCAGTATGAAAAGTTTCTTAAACCAGTTGAGTGAAGAATCTTTTATTTTCGATTTGGCAGAACCGATTGCCCCACTCCAGTTAAACATTATTGGAGTGAAATTCAACTTAATTGATAGCAGCACTTTAGAAGTAACCATGGATAAGGCTCATACATTAAATGACTTATTCCAACTTTTAGAGTCACAAGGTATTCGTGTTCGTAGTATGCGTAACAAATCAAATCGCCTCGAAGAACTATTTGTCAAAATGGTTGAGAAAAATCTTGAAGGAGAGGCAAAATGAACTTTAACCAACTGCAAATTGCCCTCTGGACTTTAGTTCGTAAAGAAGTACGCCGATTTCTTCGCATTTGGCCACAAACCTTATTACCACCTGCGATTACCATGAGCTTGTATTTTGTCATCTTTGGTAATTTGGTTGGCTCACGTATTGGACAAATGGGCGGCGTAAGCTATATGCAGTTTATTGTGCCTGGTCTAATCATGATGGCTGTTATTACCAACAGTTATGCAAACGTTTCTTCTAGTTTCTTTAGTGTGAAATTCCAAAAAAGCATTGAAGAACTTATTATGAGTCCTGTGCCATTACATATTATTTTATGGGGCTATGTGATTGGTGGTATCTGTCGTGGTGTTCTGGTTGGAGCCATTGTTACTGCAATGAGTATGTTCTTTACTGACCTTTTTATACATAACTGGTTCGTAACTATATATACAGTCTTAATTACATCTGTTTTATTTTCCTTAGGCGGCTTTATTAATGCAGTCTATGCAAAATCTTTTGATGATATTTCTATTATTCCAACATTTGTACTTACTCCTCTCACCTACTTAGGTGGTGTATTTTATGCCATTAGTGCACTTGGTCCTTTTTGGCAAAAACTTTCTTTAATTAATCCTATTGTGTATATGGTTAATGCTTTCCGTTTCGGCATTTTAGGTCACAGTGACGTGAACGTTACGTTCTCTTTAACCATTGTGACATTATGTTGTGTTGTACTTTACGGAGTTGCTTACTATTTACTTGCTCGTGGTTCAGGAATGCGTGAATGAGTGTCGAACAGTCTTTATTGGGTAAAGAAACCCAGTATCCAACTAGCTATCAACCCGATGTGTTATTTCCAATCGCACGTGCTCAATCTCGTGAAAATTATTCACATATTGAAGGTATTACCCAAGGTAAAGATTGGTGGCATGTTTTTGAAATCTCTTGGTTAAATTCGCACGGTATTCCACAGGTTGCTATTGGCAGAATTACACTGCCAGCGTCTTCACCAAATTTGATTGAATCAAAGTCATTAAAACTTTACTTCAATAGTCTTAACTTCACTCAGTTTGACTCTAAAGCGTTATTCATTGAAACAGTTGAAAAAGATTTATCAGCTGCGGCAGGTGCAAAAGTTGAGCTAACGCTATTTCAAGTAGATGATCTCGATATTTCCAAGCCACAAGGCATTTGTATTGATGATCTAACACCTGAACGTTTAGGACAACATCCCGATGCATCGCTTTTAAAACTAGATGAGTCTGACGAAGAAGTCGAAATTGAGCTGTATTCTCATCTTTTGAGAAGTAACTGCCCAGTCACGGGACAACCAGATTGGGGGACAGTTTTTATCCGTTTTAAGGGCAAAAAACCTTGTTATCGTAGTGTTTTAGCTTATATTATCTCGTACCGTCAGCATAACGGTTTCCACGAACAGTGTGTTGAGCAAATCTTTGCAGATGTTTGGCAAAATTTGCAGCCTGAAAAGCTGATGGTTTATGCAACTTATACTCGCCGCGGTGGACTTGATATCAATCCTTGCCGAGTATCGGATCTATCATGGATGCCAAAACCGATTCGATTGGCACGACAATAAAACGAATAATTTGAGGATACACCATGCCGTTTTTTGGTTTTACCCCTTCTGAAGGCTTATTGAACGATATGCAGACTGGAATTGCGAATAAAAATTCTAGTGAACCGCTATATCCACTTCGAGACAAAATTGCTTTACAACTCAATGAAGAAATTATTGATAATGTACTGATTCAGTTAGTACAACATTTCCCAGCGAGTGAAAAAAGAGATACTGCCGAAAAACTTGCTGGTTATGTCAAATCTACAGTTGCCGTACTTTTAAAGCAATTACTCAGTAAAGCACCAAATGATGTTGTTAAACAGTCAGTTGAATTTTCAGAGAAAAGCTTATTTAAAGATCCACAAGGTCAATATAAAGTTGGCGTAGCTTTAGATGCTAGCTTAGTGACTAATTTGAAGCATAATTTTGCTGAGCTTCAAGCAGGTAATGACATTAATAAAGCAGCATTAGCAGAACTCTATAAACAGTTTGGCGATGCTATGGTTAGACACTTTATGTCTGATTTTAACAAGACATTAGATTTAGGCATGATTAAGCGTAAAGCAGCCGATATTGGCGCTGCTGCTGTGACTAAAGCGGTTCATATCGCGATCGATAAACTCATTCCAAGTTTAAATCGCACTGAATTGAAAGCGATGGCTGAATATCATGATGGTCTATTCTTTAACTAATAAAAAATAGACTATCGGAAACCTGGCAAACGCCAGGTTTTTTTATTGCAAAATATTGATATACATTGCCATAAATCACGTTTATGTTAGCATGCGCCAAGCACTGATTGACCTAGTTAAAGCCGCATGTCTCCTAGTCCACAATATAAATTTTTACGCCAAGCTCCTCGAGATGGTCTTAGTACTGCCATGCAACCATCACGCTGGCAGCAACTTCATATTGACCCTTGGTTATGCCTATTTTTATTCCTAAATGCTCTGTTAGGTTTAACGGTACTATATAGTGCATCTGCACAAGATGTCGGCTTAGTCAGTAAACAGGCTATGAGCTTTGGTATTGGCTTTTTAGTCATGATTGGTCTAGCTCAAATTCCTCCAAAGGTTTATCAAGCTTTTTCACCCTACTTTTATTTATTTGCACTATTTTCCTTAATTGGAGTTATGGTCTTTGGTGAAGTTCGTATGGGGGCTAAACGCTGGATTGATATTCCCGGTTTCGGAAGTGTGCAACCCAGTGAGTTCATGAAAATTGGCATGCCAATGATGATTTCATGGTTCTTAGCACGCAAACCACTTCCCCCTAGCTTTTCTCAAGTTGTTTTATCATTAATGTTAATTGGTGTTCCTTTTTTACTAATTGCAGAACAACCTGACTTAGGAACATCTCTACTCGTATTAGCCAGTGGTATTTTCGTACTATTTTTAAGTGGTCTGTCTTGGCGTATGATCGGCGCAGCTGCAGCCTGTGCCGCTATTGTTATTCCAATTGCATGGGAATTCCTTTTACACGACTATCAACGTCAACGTGTTCTAACGCTACTTGACCCAGAAGCAGATGCATTAGGAACAGGCTGGAACATTATTCAATCTAAAACAGCTATTGGTTCTGGTGGTTTCTCTGGTAAAGGTTTTCTTGAAGGGACACAGTCACATTTACACTTTTTGCCAGAAGGTCATACTGACTTTATTATTGCGGCTTATTCCGAAGAATTTGGCCTGATTGGCGTACTTATATTAGTTATTCTTTATTCAGCTATTATTTTTAGAACATTCCAAATTGGTTTACAAAGCTTTCATAATTATGGCCGTTTGGTTGCTGGCGCCTTTGGTTTGTCTTTTTTTGTTTATGTATTTGTAAACGCAGGAATGGTCAGTGGTATTTTACCTGTAGTGGGTGTTCCTTTGCCTTTTATGAGTTATGGCGGTACCGCTATTATTACTTTAATGGCCACTTTTGGTTTAGTCATGTCTATTCATACACATCGATAATTTGGAATTTAAAAAAGATATGTTGTCTCAATTTGTTAATAAAACTTTAAAAGTACTCGCTTTGTGTACTGGTCTAGTGAGCACAAGTCATTTTGCTCAGGCCAATGATTTTGTAAATGATCCTAATTATTTAAATTTTAAACAAAAAGCCATGAATACTTATGGTTTAAGCAGTGTACAAGTAGATGCCGCGATGAGCGGTGCAAAAAATTTACCAAACATTATAAATATTATGACTCGCCCAGGTGAAAGTAAGCCTTGGTACGACTATCGCTCTATGTTTTTAGTTGAAGGTACTATTCAGCGTGGTGTCCGCTTTAAAAACCAATATGCAGATGCACTTAACCGAGCTGAGCAGCAATTTGGTGTCTCCCAAGCTGTCATTTTAGGTATTTTAGGTGTTGAAACAGGATATGGAGCCAATAAAGGTTCTTTCATCACTCGTGACGCGCTTGCGACATTAGCATTTGGTTACCCGCGTCGTGCTGATTATTTCAGTGATGAGTTAGCTGCTCTGATTGCATGGACCTATAAAGAAGGCTATCCAACCAATAGTATTGTTGGCTCTTATGCTGGAGCAATTGGCTACCCACAGTTTATGCCAAGCAATATCAGTAAGTATGGAGTCGATTTTGACGGTAATGGGCATATTGATCTTCGTAATTCTGCGGAAGATGCTATTGGGTCAATCGCAAACTACTTAGCAAAACAAGGATGGCAACGCGATCAACCGATTGGCTTCATGGCTCGTTATGTCGGCTCAAATCCAGAAAATATCATTGCCAAAGACCTAACTCAGCCCTCTCCATATGGCGTACTCAAAACTCAAGGGATTTCACCATTAAACCCTTTAGTTAAAATTGATGACCTAGATATGGTAAATGTTATTCAATTACAAGACTATAACGGTCCGATTTACTATTTAACCTATCCAAATTTTCAAGTGATTACCACTTACAACAAAAGCCGAATGTATGCGACTGCAGTATGGTTGTTAGGCACAGAAGTAGCTAGCCGATAGGCTAGCTTTTTGATGAGTTTTTGTAAAAGTCAATAAATATTTTTGTTAAATCGATCACAATACACACATTTTAAATACCTTGTTACATATTTGGTTATTTTTTAATCTAAAACTGTAAGTTTTTGCCCTTTTTGTAACTATTTCTCGTTAAAGACTAGACACTCTCCGTAAGCGATGAATATTATCCACCCCAATCAAGCAATTGCAAAAGTGAATAATTAGGCATGTTCACTTCAATTTTTAGTCTGTCGGCTAAAAGAAAAAGAGCATGTTCTCAGGAGTTTATATAAATGCAGTTATCGCTGAAATACATTCTTGCACTGACGGCTAGTTTAAGTATGGCCCCGCTGCACGCTGAAATGATGCAGTCATCATCATTAAACAGTGATGTAGATGGTCCAAATGCAAATTTAGCTGCACGTGTATTGAGTAAAGATACTCAAAGCTTTAATTCTCGTTTTTCTAACATTAACAGTCTTTCAATCACTGAACGTTCTGGCGATCAAATTCGTCGTCAAGCTATCGCAGCTAAAATTGAAATCCCTGAAGATGAGCCTTCAGTGATTGAAAAACTTAACACAGTAGCTTCAAATACTGTTCGTAAGTTTAGCCAAACTGGTATGGCATCTTGGTATGGTCGTCAATTTCATGGCCGTAAAACTGCAAGTGGTGAAACATTCGACATGAATGCACTTACTGCTGCTCATCGCAGTCTGCCATTGAACTGTTATATCCGTGTGACAAACAAAGACAATGGTAAAAGTGTGGTAGTAAAAGTAAACGACCGTGGTCCATTCCATGCAAATCGTGTACTTGATTTATCATACGGTGCAGCAAAACGCCTTGGTATTACCAATGCTGGTACTGCAAAAGTAAGTATTGAACGTGTAGACGGTCCTACTTCATAAGCGATTACTCCTAGAGTTCATGAAAAAGCCACAATTTAATTTGTGGCTTTTTAATTTTTGGAGTTCATCATAAGAAATTATGTTCAAAAATTTTATGTTTCTACTCATTTTCCAATTACAAAATTGATTATTTTTTAACCCAAAAATACATCATTTTATTACCCATCTTTTTTTGCTTATATTTTCCGATTACAGCCATTTTAAAAAAATTACGCTACCCTAGTACCACTTTAGTCTAAAAAGAGCTATTTATCGCGTTTTAAGGCAAGTTGAGTTGAGCCTTTTTCTATTATTTTCCCACTTCTCATAAAAAAGTGCTTTTTTGGGTCATTTCCTGACTTCAAAACCCGCAAATAAGTAGTTCGAGTTTTTTTAAGTACATCTCACTCTTTCTAAGTTCATCTTTTAATTTTTCAAACCTATTTTTATAGATGGTTAGATCTTAAATTTATGCTTATACGAATATTCAGAGTAAATGAATAAACGATAAGGAACATGTACAACTTTTCTTGTCTACTCAGATAACAACAGGCTAAAATATAGGCATAAAAAGAATGATTCAAAATTAGACATGGAGAAAAAGGTCTATGAAATCTATTGGTGAATGGTTTGATGAATACAGTGAAAGCCATCAAAATCCAACGAATAAGAAAATCCACTGGGTATGCGTCCCAGCTATTTTATTTTCTATTATCGGAATCATTGCCCACTTTAGCGCCTTACTCACTGCTTTACTCATTGTACTGACTCTAATTTTCTATGCTCGACTCGATCTTGTACTTGCAGTAGCAATGGCTGCACTTCTCGTTGTGATGGCTTGGCTTATTTATGTCTTACCTGTAGGTGTCGGGTTTTATATTGCTCTTTTTGTTATTGCTTGGATTGGACAATTTTACGGACATAAAGTTGAAGGGAAAAAACCTTCCTTCTTTAAAGATTTACAATTTCTATTGATTGGTCCAGTTTGGTGTATGGATGCCTATCTTGCAAAAATATTACCTAAGTGGAAAAGTCGGCAGAACAAACTGATTACTCAATAATTTATTAAAAAGCTGAATCTTTTAGATTCAGCTTAAATTTACTGATTTATTAGAAAATTTATAAAATAGAAAAATGCTAAGCTGAGTAGCACACTGGGCAAAACTTTTTTTAAATAGAAAGCTATTACAATACAAAATATTGTCGCGTATAAGTAAGGATTATCAAAAATACCTCTTAGTTCATTTCCCTCAAAAAAGATTACTGGTATACAAATAGCAGTTAATAAGCAAGGCGCTGAATAATTCAGCATTTTATTCATCAATACGGGTAATTTTACTTTTACATTGGGTTCTAAAAAATAATAACGATTAAAAAATACAATAGCAGCCAATCCTAAAATCATAAGCCATGACATATTATTTTTCTCCTGTTCTATTTTCTGCAAAAACCGCAATAAGCATTCCCAATAAGCCAGAAATTAGAATACCTCCTTCCAAGTTTAAAAATTTGAAAAAAAAGCCAGTAATGCAAGTTGTTAAAACTCCAGCTATGACAGGCTTTTCCTTACACATAGGAATAATCATGGCCACAAAAATAGCAATAATCGAAAAATCTAAATGGTAGGACAATAAATCTGGAATCGCCGTAGCCAATAAAATTCCAGCTAAACTAAAAACCGCCCAGAATAAATAAAAACATATACCCGCCCCTAACAAATAATGAGGATGCTTTTTTTCGTTCGGAGCACTTAAAGCAAACAATTCATCTGTTAGCAAAAAACCTAAACTTAATCGCTTTGGCAAAGACAAAATAGAAATGTTATTTCTTAAAGTTAATGCATAAATAAAATGCTGTGCAGTAAGAAAGAAAATCGTGATATAGATCGTTAATAATGATGCATCTTCCATCACCATACTCAAACTGACCAATTGTGCAGCGCCAGCAAAAACAATTCCTGACATTGCTAATGCTTTATAAAATGATAAACCTGCATGAATTGCCATTGAACCAGCCAAAATAGCCCACGGAATAACCGAAATAGACAATGGCAATATATCTACCGCCCCTCGTAAAAAAAGATACGGAGGTTGGCCTTTAGAAAATCTTACAGATTGATTTAAGTGAGCATTCATCTCTAGACATCTATAACATTAAATATTTATAGATTTTCTTCTATGCAGGTTAGCTTCTCTTGAACTAAATTGCGTTTAGAAATGAAAATAAATTTTAGAGATTAAGGCTTGCTACATACTGGGTAGGTGTAACACCCATCGCCTTTTTAAAGTGACGGTTAAAATGACTTTGATCAGAAAATCCACATTGCTGTGCAACCATCACAATTTGATCACCTTGCTTTAATAACTGTCTCGCTTTTTGCAAACGTGCCTGTACCAACCACGCATGAGGTGGTAAACCCACATATTTTTTAAATTGTCTTAAAAAATGCCAAGCGCTTAATCCAACCATATCAGCCAATTCCTGCAAAGAAAAATTCTTTTCAGGCATATCTGCCAACAAATCTTTAACTTTTAAGATTTTCGAATAAGCTTCTGGTAGCTCACAAAAGGTATGCCGTGATTTACCATGACGCATCATTAAACAAGCCAATGTCGACAGATACATGGTTTCTTTCAGCAAAAAATTATCTTTTTGTTCTAATAAATCAAATAACAAGCAAAGTTGTTGAGACAAACCTAAGTCCTGAATAACTGCTTGAGGAAACCAAGGTGCGCCATGACCATTCTCAAAAAAATCCTGGCTCACTTCAGCAAGCATTTCTGGTGTAGGATAAATTGCTCGATAACGCCAACCCGATTCGACAGCAGATGAACCTGTGTGAATTTCATCTGCATTCACCAAAATAATGTCGCCTTTAGGGGCTACATGTAGTTGTCCCGTCCTAAAAAAAGACTGTGCACCCTCTTCAATCACACCAATACAATACCCTTCGTGGGTATGCTTTGAAAATTGCGTTTGGTGGTAATGTGCTTTTAATAGTTCTAAACCGCCCAACTCTCGCAAATGCAAGTAGTCAGCCTGTTCGCGGTACATATATACATCTCATCTATTTATCTAGAAAAAACATAGCATGTTTTAAAAAGATGCATAGAACAAAATTGCTGTTAGATAGAAATGTATACCCGTTTTCTATTGGTAAATACGCCCATTATGTTTTAGCCAACCATTTTCATGTCGATTTTGTGGATCATGATGCGTCCAATGCAATACACCACCTTTTTCGTTATATTCATATTCGCCATTAAATTCGACAATATCCCCTTTGTGCAAATCTTCAATTTTTGGTGCTAAATCAATATTATGTGCGACCAAAATTGACAGACCATTTTTTAATACAAGAATAAATTTCTGGTGTCTTGTCCCATCATTATCTTCTCTTAAAATTGCTTTTACTCGACCACTTCCCTGCACTTGAACATTACTTTGTTTACGATCATAAGCAGTTTTTATGGTATCCGCACCATCATTTGAAAGCGCCGTTTCAGTATGCTGAGTGATCGGAGTGGGTGATGATGTTTGATTGTTCTTATGTCCAGATGAATCTAGACCGAAATATGCAGCAATCAATAAGACAATAATGCCGCCAATACTTAGATTTTTTTTATTTGTCATTCTGTAACCTTAATTTAACTGAGATAAAAAAAGCCCCAATGGGGCTTTTTTTATTGTGATACGAATTACTTCGCAGCAGCTTGAGCAGCAGCAACTTCTTCAGCGAAGCTCATTTCTGCTTTTTTCTCGATACCTTCACCAACTTCGAAACGTACGAAGTTAGCAACAGTTGTACCAGTTGCTTTTAATACATCAGCAACTTTTTTGTCGTTGTCGATAACGTACATTTGACGGTCAAGAGCAACTTCGTTTAAGTATTTCTCAACAGAACCAGTTACCATTTTCTCAACGATGTTTGCTGGCTTACCAGATTCTAACGCTTTCGCTTCAGCAATTTCTTTCTCTTTAGCGATAAGGTCAGCTGGAACAGCTTCAGCGCTTACTGCTACTGGGTTGAATGCAGCAACGTGCATTGCAATACCTTTACCAGTGTCAGCATCACCTGTGTAAGAAACTACAACACCGATTTTTAAACCGTGTTTGTAGATAGCCAAGTTTTCGCCTTCAACGATTTTCGCGCGACGAACTTGGATGTTTTCACCGATTTTTTGAACAAGCGCAATACGAGCTTCTTCAACTGATTGGCCATCAGCCAATTTTAATTCAGCGATTTTAGCAGCATCAGTTTCGCCAGCAGCTAAAGCAGCAGCAGCAACTGCGTGTGCAAAGTTAGAGAAGTTTTCGTCTTTAGCAACGAAGTCAGTTTGACAGTTTACTTCAACTAAGATCGCTTTCTTACCGTCTTGAACGATAGTGATTGCACCGTCAGCAGCAATGTTGCCAGCTTTTTTAGCAGCTTTAGCTTGACCAGATTTACGAAGGTTATCAATAGCAAGTTCGATGTCACCGTTCGCTTCTGTTAATGCTTTTTTGCATTCCATCATTGCAAGACCAGTACGGTCACGTAATTCTTTTACCATGCTTGCAGTAATTGCAGTCATGTTGATCTCCTAAAATCGGTAGAAAATAAATCTTTTCAACAAAAACGGCCCAAAGAAACTCTGGGCCGTTTGCACTCTCGACGCTTAATTTGCCACCATTACATGTCGCAAAAATGACAAGCCTGCGTCAAAACGCATTAAGCCTCAGAAGCGTCTTTCGCAGCGTCATCGCCTTTTGCTTGAGCGTTCGCTTGAGATTGAGCGTATTCTTTACCAGCAAGAATTGCGTCAGCCATAGCTGAAGCATATAAAGTTACTGCACGGATCGCATCGTCGTTACCAGGAATAACGTAATCAACGTTGTCTGGGTTAGAGTTTGTATCAACGATACCGATAACAGGAATACCTAAGTTCTTAGCTTCTTTAATTGCAATCGCTTCGTGATCAACGTCGATTACAAATAATGCGTCAGGTAAACCACCCATGTTTTTAACGCCGCCTAAAGAACGCTCAAGTTTTTCCATCTCACGAGTACGTTCTAAAGCTTCACGTTTAGTAAGCTTAGCAAAAGTACCATCTTGAGATTGAGTTTGAAGATCTTTTAAACGGTTGATAGATTGGCGAAGTGTTTTCCAGTTCGTCAACATACCACCTAACCAACGGTGGTCTACATATGGTTGACCAGCGCGTTGAGCTTGTTCACGGATGATGTTAGAAGCAGCACGTTTTGTACCAACGAACAAAACTTTATTCTTTTTGCTTGCTAATTGGTTAGCGAAGTTCAAAGCATCATTTAACGCAGGAACAGTGTGCTCAAGGTTGATGATGTGAATTTTGTTGCGCGCGCCAAAAATGTATTGACGCATTTTTGGGTTCCAGAAACGAGTTTGGTGACCAAAGTGCGCACCTGCTTGAAGAAGGTCGCGCATGCTTACGTTGTAATCTGCCATTTTCTTTACCTTAAAAGTTGGGTTAGGCCTCCATATATCCGCATTCTCCACCTTTTTACGGGCACCCAGAGTAATGTGACGATATATGTGCGGATTTTTTACTCCACCTATCAAAAATCTTCGTAAAAGATATTCACGAAAAGCATTTGATAAAATGGGCGGCTATTTATACCATAGACGCTTGTAAATTACCAAAAGTTTTTAGAGATCATGAACAGTACTTATACAGCTCCACGTCGATTAATCAAAACTCCAGATGAAATTAAAAAAATGCGCATTGCAGGACGACTGGCGGCTGAAGTTCTAGAGATGATCAAGCCGTATATTAAGGCCGGTGTAAGCACCCTCGAACTTGATACGATTTGCCGTAATCATATTGAAAATGTACAACACGCTATCCCAGCTTGTGTGGGTTATGGTGGTGCTCCAGGACGCCCTGCTTTTCAACATTCTATTTGTACTTCGGTTAACCATGTCGTGTGTCATGGTATTCCTTCTGAAAATAAAATCTTAAAAAACGGCGATATCCTTAACATTGATGTGACCGTAATTAAAGATGGTTATCATGGCGACACCAACATGATGTATGTCGTAGGAGGTGAAACTTCTATTTTGGCAAACCGTTTATGTAAAGTTGCTCAAGAAGCAATGTACCGTGGAATGGCAACAGTTAAAGACGGTTCATACCTAGGTGACATTGGCCATGCTATCCAAAAATATGTTGAGTCAGAACGTTTTAGCGTAGTACGTGAATATTGTGGTCATGGTATTGGTACTGTTTTCCATGACGAACCTCAAGTACTGCATTATGGCCAAGCTGGCACTGGTATGCGCTTAGAAGCAGGTATGACCTTTACGATTGAGCCAATGGTCAATGCTGGTGTTTGGCAAACTAAATTGCTTGGTGACAAATGGACTGTTGTAACGAAAGACCATAAACTTTCTGCTCAATATGAACACACTATTTTAGTGACTCAAACAGGTATCGAAGTATTGACAGCTCGTCCTGAAGAAGACCTTTCTCGCTTCAACTAATAATTTAATAAACATTAACAAAAGGCTACTTTGAGTAGCCTTTTGTTTTTTATTTTGTATTTTTTATTAATAATTCTTTCCAAATATAAACAAATATTTCAAAAACATTACAATTATTAATTTTTATTACACAATCATTTTAATAAACCGCGTTATGGTGGGCTCAATAAAAATCAGTAAACAAATGTCTGGACATGGAGTCCTTTATGATGAAAAAGTCATTATTTTGTATGACAGCTGCCTTTTTTGCTCTGCCTACAGTCACTTTCGCTGCTTCACCATATTTTAGTTTAAAAGATGGTGATGGTTTCAAACGTTTTTCGGTCTCAGCTGGTTGGCTCCATGCTATGCCTCAAGGCTCAGGAAATCCTGTTAATATCAATACTAGCGTTGCAGAAGGTACAACATCTAAAGTTGGAGATGTATCTACAAAAGCCGTTTTAGATGCAATCGACCAAAGCAAAACTTCAGGAAAATTCTGGTATAGCACTATTGGTCTTCTTGATAAGTTTACAGATACTCTTCCCTCTTCACTTGCAGGTACAGCAGAAGTTAATGGTCTTTCTCAATGGGAACAACAAGGTTCTGGCTTAGAAGCCAGTGATGTTGATACTGTTGGTCTTATGTTTAACTACAACTTTACGGACAATTTATCTTTAGAAATTAAAGGTGGCATTCCCCCTAAAGTAGATATTAATGGAAAAGGTAATATTTACGCTCCCCTTTCTGGAAAAGCGACTCCACTAAAAGATGGGTCTTCGATTGGAGAAATCATAGGAGGGGGAATTTCCGGGGCGGGTGGAGATATTCCTTTAAAACAAGACCTTCATATTACTGATCTTTCTCAGGGAGGCAAGGCTGCGACCGCACGCGCATGGTTACCAGCCGTTGAACTACATTATCAATTTGGTAAAACAGGTGTAAATAAGTTCCGTCCTTACATTGGTGCAGGTGTGATGTATGCATACTTTAATGATTTAAAAATGAATTCTGGTATTGAGGCTGATTTAATTCAAGCAGGACACATGATCCAGAATATCCATGATGGTAAAGCTGGTGCCGCATTAGATCGCAAGACATCATCAGCAAATCCTATCGTAAAACTTGAAGCGACAGATACGTTCGCACCGATTGTTACGGTTGGAGCGACATATGACTTCAATCCGAACTGGTTCGCCGTCGGCTCAGTTTCTTATTCAAAAATGAATAATGAAGCAAAAATCTATGTAACTGATCAAAATACAGGTAAAGAGCTAATTAAAGCGAATACCAAAATTGATATCGACCCACTTATTACCTATGTAGGTGTAGGCTACCGTTTCTAATTTTTTAAAACACTCAAGCTATAAAAGCCTTACTGAAGCTTTTATAGCTTTTTACTGGTAAGTTGAATCCTGCTTCTTTTTAAACCAATATGCTAAAAAAATGAGCATTTCTTATTAAATTATTAGGAAAAACTCATGTCCTACCTCCGTAGTTTCCTTTTTTCTTAATCTTATTTTGTTAATTAATTTTATTAAATTCCAACTAACTGAATAAAATTAAAAACTAACATTTTCCTTTTAGTAAAAATTATTTTTTGGCACAGCCTTTGCTTTATCTACAACATGATGAATCAATGGCGATTCAATGGATAAACCAAGACGGCCAAAGACGTCCGCTCTGATCGGTATGCAAATAGACAATTTATTTTGTCGTGCAAATTAAAAATTCGTTCAGTTCAGAGGGACGGCGTATGTCTTCAAATATCAATCTAGATGCAAAAAAAGCAACTGAGATTAAATTATTCAGCTTCTCAACTCCAGCAATGCGTGCCTTTCACATGTCTTGGCTCGCTTTCTTTGTCTGCTTCTTCGCATGGTTTGCCTGTGCTCCTTTAATGCCTGTTATTAAAGGTGAGTTCGGTTTAACTAAAGACCAGATTGCCAATATTAATATTGCCGCCGTTGCAATTACGATTTTAGTGCGACTCGCTGTCGGTCCCCTTTGCGATAAATATGGTCCACGTATTACCTACACAGCCCTTCTCTTACTAGGCAGTATTCCAGTATTTGGTGTTGCTGCTGCCAACAGTTATGAATCATTTCTATTCTTCCGCTTACTGATTGGTGCAATTGGCGCAAGCTTCGTTATTACGCAATATCATACAAGTATTATGTTTGCACCTAATGTTGTAGGTACAGCAAACGCAGCGGCGGCTGGTTGGGGTAATGCTGGCGGCGGTGCAACTCAAGCCTTAATGCCTTTATTACTCGGTGCAATTGTCATGTTCGGTGTTGAGCAAACTATGGGCTGGCGTATTGCTCTTATCGTACCGGGTGTGATGATGGTGATTGTGGGAGCCCTTTACTGGAAGTTAACTCAAGATTGTCCTCAAGGTGATTTTAAAGAAGTTCGTGCACAAGGCATTGATGTTGGCAGCGGCAAAAAAGGCGGTATGGCAATTTTAATGCAGGCTGCGCGTAACTACCGTGTCTGGATTTTATTTCTGGCTTATGGTGCATGCTTTGGTATCGAAATTTTTATTCATAACGTAGCAGCCATGTACTATGTTGATCAATTCAAAATGGATTTAAAAACTGCGGGTTTAACGGCAGGAATATTTGGTCTTCTTGCATTATTTGCACGTGCACTAGGGGGCATTATTTCCGATAAAGTCGCACTTACTAAAGGACTAGATGGACGCACGAAAGTACTTGTACTCATGATTTTAGGCGAAGGTTTATTCTTAGTCCTTTTCTCTCAAATGAATGGTGTCGCTCTCGCTATTCTTTCAATGACTATTTTTGCACTATTTACACACATGGCCTGCGGCGCAACATATGCTCTTGTGCCATTTATTGACCGTAACGCATTAGGCGGTGTAGCAGGAATTATTGGTGCGGGTGGTAATGCAGGTGCAGTTGCAGCTGGCTTTTTATTAAAAGGTGTACTTGATATTCAAACTTGCTTATTTATTTTAGGTGGACTGGTTATGGTTGCGGGTTGTAGCGTGATTTTGATTCGCTTCACAACCGAACACAAAGAAAAAGAACAAGTCCTTTTTGAACAAGCGCTACTTGAGCGTAATTCTGCAACTTAATTTTTTATAATCAGCAGAAATTAAAATGATTTCTGCTGATTTGCTTTTGTTATAAAGAGACTAGCGTTGTTACCTTTTAATTTTTCTTAAATATTCCACCATCTATATCGATATCTTTCGATGCATCTTCTACAATAACTCATCACTTTCCTATAATTTTCCAATCACAATGACTAAAACAGGCAATCAGTTCTCACAGCCACTTATATACATGTTAATTGGTAGCGCTCTTATCTTGGCTCTTTCATTAGGTGTTCGTCATGGTTTTGGACTTTATTTAGTTCCAATGAGTCATGATTTTGGTTGGGGGCAACATGTTTTTAGTCTTGCAATCGCGATGCAAAATTTAATATGGGGAGCCGTTCAACCTTTTACAGGTGCAATTGCAGATAAATATGGCAGTAAAATTGTGGTTGCTGTTGGTGGGCTGCTTTATACCCTTGGTT
Source organism: Acinetobacter genomosp. 33YU (assembly GCF_001990725.1). NCBI lineage: Bacteria > Pseudomonadati > Pseudomonadota > Gammaproteobacteria > Moraxellales > Moraxellaceae > Acinetobacter > Acinetobacter genomosp. 33YU. The sequence goes on from NZ_LFZQ01000005.1 coordinate 255,588, forward strand.
TACTCCTAATGGCTTTTAGTTCAAGTGTACTCATTTTGAATTTAAGCTTAGGTCTTATTATTGGTTTAGCTTTATCAGCAACTTCTTTCACAGTTTTACTCAGTGCCGTAGGGCGAGCCGCTCCTCCAGAAAAAAGAAGTATGGCAATGGGTATTGCCAGTGCAGCAGGCTCTTTCGGTCAGTTTATTATGCTGCCTTCCACCCTTCTCTTACTTAAAACAGTAGGATGGTCCGCAGCTTTAATGGTGAGTGCTCTCCTTATTGCTCTAATTATTCCTCTGGCATTGATGCTTAAAGCTCCAGCTTATCAACCACCTAAGGCACTCATTCAACCTCAACTCACATTTAAACAAGTACTGAATATTGCCAGAAAACACAAACCTTTTTGGTGGTTAGCTTTAGGGTTTTTAGTATGCGGGTTCCAAGTTGTATTTTTAGGGGTACATTTGCCAGGCTATTTAATCGATCACGGCTTTGATGCGGCGACAGGTACAGTGTTTCTAGCTTTAATCGGCTTATTTAATATTGTGGGAACTTATGGGGCGGGTTGGCTGGGAGATCGTTTCTCAAAACCTAAATTATTAATGGCGCTTTATGGTAGCCGTGGCATCGCAATCATTGCCTTTCTACTATTACCTTTAAGCACTTATACAGTATATGCTTTTGGCGTCGTTATGGGGCTTCTATGGCTCTCTACTGTTCCACTCACCAATGGCATTGTCGCAAATATGTTTGGCGTTAAATACCTTTCAATGCTGAGCGGTATTGTGTTTTTCACCCATCAAGTTGGTTCTTTCTTTGGCGGTTGGCTTGGCGGCGTTAACCATGACTTAACAGGTAATTACAATGCGATTTGGCTATGTTCAATAGCTTTGAGTATATTAGGGGTAATTGTACATTTCTTTGTAAATGAGGAGGCTGTTATTCATGACGCATAATGCCTTACTTTTGAAAACAATTATGAGTTTCTTCATTGTAGCTTTTCTGGTTCTTTCCATCATTTTATGGAGACAGACGCCTGATTTATTTGAATATTTTAATCAAGCATTTTGTGCACACTAGAAAGATGACGCGCTGAAATCACTCTGTACATTGTCATAAAAATATAAAAAACGTATGGTCTAATGAAAATAAAAAAGCCCGCAAATTTGCGGGCTTTTTTATTGAAAAAATTATTTAAAATCAAAACAAGCGATTCATACCGTTAAGTGCAGCTACACGGTAAGCTTCGGCCATGGTTGGATAGTTAAACGTTGTTTCGACAAAATATTTCAAAGTATTGTTTGGGCTGTGCATAACTGCTTGCCCAATGTGGATAATTTCGGCAGCGTTATTACCAAAACAATGAATACCTAAAATTTCTAAAGTGTCACGATGGAAAAGAATCTTCAATTCACCCACTGTATCACCCGTAATTTGTGCACGAGCCAAATGACGGAAAGAAGCTTGACCTACTTCATACGGAATTTTCTCTTCCGTTAATTCCTGTTCATTTTTACCAATAGATGAAATTTCCGGAATGGTGTAAATACCCGTTGGGATATCACGTACTGGCTTCGCATCTTCACCACTCATGTTTGCACCAGCACAGCGCCCTTGGTCATAAGCAGCAGAAGCAAGTGATGGCCAACCGATTACGTCACCAGCAGCATAGATATTTTCAACTTCAGTTTGGTATTGATCATTTACAGAAAGCTGACCACGGTTATTTGGTACTAACCCAACATTCTCAAGACCTAAGCCTTCTGTATTACCTGAACGGCCATTACACCAAAGGATCGCATCGGCTTTGATTTTTTTACCACTTTGTAAGTGTAATACAACGTGGTCATCAAATGTCTCAAGATGATCCATTTGTTCGTTGTGACGAATTAACACACCTTGTTCACGTAAGTGATAAGACAAAGCATCAGCAATTTCATCATCTAAATAGCTTAAGAGTTTTTGCTGAGTATTAATCAAGTCAACTTTATGATCTAAACCAATAAAGATCGAAGCATATTCACAGCCAATAACGCCTGCACCGTAAATAATGATTTTTTGAATTGAGTAATCAAGATCAAGAATTTTATCTGAATCAAATACACGAGGATGGTCAAAGTCGAGACCTTGTGGATGATAAGGACGACTACCTGTCGCAATCACGATTTGCTTACAGATGATTGTTTCTTTAATGCCTTCATGGCTAAAAACTAAAACTGTATTTTTATCTTGAATATATGCACGGCCATGAAATACGCCGATTTTGTTGCGGTCATAAAAGCGTGTATGTGTATCAACCTGTTGTTGAATCACTTTGTGAGCATTACGCAACACCTGTTTCATAGTGAACTGTTTCCATTCACCTACTTTTTGAAACATCGGGTCACGTTGATAGCGAATAATACTAGAAACTGTTTGACGTAATGCTTTACTTGGAATAGTCCCTACGTGAGCACAGTTACCACCCAGTTGATCACGCACATCTACAATTGCAACACGCTTACCCGCTTTTGCAAGCTTCATTGCCGCGCCTTCACCTGCAGGTCCAGAACCGAGAACTACCGCATCGTACTTAACGAAATTCCCACTAACGACCTCTTTTTTACGTGGCATTGAAAGCTCCTTCCTCTCTTGAATGACCATATTTTATAATAGATTATGACTAATATGCGGTGAATTTATGTATTTCTCAACCCTATATTTCTGAATAACCACATTTATTATATGAATAGTTATTTTCCGCTATTAACCAAAGAACTCGGCTATAATACAATGTCAATGTCTCTATAAACGAGTGGAAAAGTTAAATATGTCAGAACACCGTAAACCTGAACAGGGTGTAAAACTTCGTGGCGCAGAAAAAGTCGCAAGAATTCCTGTAAAAGTTGTACCTACGGTTGAAGTGCCGCGTAAACCTGACTGGATTCGTGTCAAGATGACGGCACCAGAAGAAGTTCAGCGTATTAAAACCACTTTACGTGCTCAAAAACTCCATACCGTTTGTGAAGAAGCAGCTTGTCCTAACTTACCAGAATGTTTTGGTGGTGGTACAGCAACATTCATGATTATGGGTGATATTTGTACACGTCGTTGCCCGTTCTGTGATGTCGCACATGGTCGTCCAAATGCACTAGACCCTGATGAACCTCGTCACATGGCAGAGACTATTGCCAATCTTAAACTCAAATATGCAGTAATTACTTCGGTTGACCGTGATGACTTACTTGACGGCGGTGCACAACATTTTGTGGACTGTATTAAGGAAGCTCGTGCGCTTAGTCCAAGCACACTACTTGAAATTTTAGTTCCAGACTTCCGTGGACGTATGGATATTGCTTTACGCATTATGACTGAATGTCCGCCAGATGTTTTCAACCATAATATTGAGACAGTACCTCGTCTCTATAAAGCGATGCGTCCAGGTTCAGATTACCAACATTCTTTAAACTTATTGAAAATGTTTAAAGAATACTGCCCTGACATCCCGACAAAATGTGGTTTGATGGTAGGTATTGGTGAAACTGAAGAAGAAGTCATTGCATTACTTGATGACTTACGTGCTCACGATGTCGACTATGTGACTATTGGTCAATACTTGCAACCTTCAAAACAGCACGCACCAATTGACCGCTTTGTAACACCAGAAGAGTTTGAGCGTTATGCAGAGCATGGCCGTAAACTTGGTTTTAGAAATATCTGGTCTGCGCCAATGGTTCGTTCAAGTTACTTTGCTGACCGTCAATACCACGGTGAGCCAGTACCAGAAGTTCGTCGTAAAGTAGATCCAGCTAAAAAAATCGCTGTTCAAGTCGTCGAAGCTTAAAAATTAAATTTCTATAAAAAGCCCTCTAATACTGAGGGCTTTTTATTTGTATAACAAAATCAATAACATTTCTTGACAAATAGATAAAACAAGCTATTACACTTTCACTCAAAAATATCTTATACCTAAAAGTACGATATATCCCTGCTCTAGCATATAGATCAATTGCGACATAAAAAATCAAATTTAAACAGCATTAAAAATGAGCTAGTTAAGCCTTAAATCTCTCCTCGCCATTTGTAACGTCTAACTTGAGGGCTTATCTAGCAAGGAGCAAGTATGATTTTCCTACTCTTTGTTTTAAGTATTGTCATTCAGCTTATTGCAATATGGGCAATTTTCTTTTTTAACCTAAATAGAGTCATTGGTAGTGTTATTACGATTGCTGTAGCCATCCTTACTGCACTCATTTTAACGCCATGGTCACTGCTTTTAGGGATTCCTCTTATTGCTCTTAGCATTATTATTTTATTTAAGCCTTTACGGTTTAGCTTAATTACAAAACCTGCATATAAAACTTTGGCAAACTCAATGCCGAGCATCAGTACCACTGAGCAAGAGGCTTTAGAAGCAGGAACAAGTTGGTGGGAAAAAGAATTATTTATGGGTGCTCCAGATTGGTCGCAATTTGAAAAGTATCCTTACCCGACACTTTCATCAGAAGAACAAAGTTTTATTGATAATGAAGTTGAAGTGCTATGTAGCATGCTCGATGAATGGGAAATTCATCATCAATTAAAAGACCTTCCACCTGAAGTTTGGCAGTTCATTAAAGATAAAGGTTTTTTAGGCCTGATTATTCCAAAATCATTTGGTGGTAAAGAGTTTAGCTCATTTGCTCAAAGCCGTATTATGAGCAAAATTGCATCACGCTCTTTAACTGCAGCAGTGAGCTGTATGGTTCCTAACTCACTGGGACCCGGTGAGCTACTCATGCACTACGGTACGGATGCACAAAAGCAGCAATATCTACCAGGTCTTGCCAAAGGTGAAGAAATTCCATGTTTTGGTTTAACAAGTCCTGAAGCTGGTTCAGATGCTGGTGCCATTCCAGATTCGGGTGTGGTGTGCTACGGCGAATATGAAGGTGCTCAAGTCCTTGGCCTGCGTATGAATTTCTCTAAACGCTGGATTACACTTGCTCCGATTGCCACAGTAGTTGGCTTAGCATTTAAGCTTTATGATCCTAAAGGTCTACTCGGCGATAAAAATAAAACCGAATACGGTATTACCTGTGCACTTATTCCTGCAAGCCATGCGGGTGTAAAAATAGGTGCACGCCATTATCCAGGCTCTCCATTTATGAATGGAACAGTTGAGGGTGAAGATGTTTTCATTCCTATCGACTGGATTATCGGTGGACAAGAAAATGCGGGTAAAGGCTGGCGTATGCTGATGGAGTGTTTAGGTGTTGGGCGTGGTATTTCCCTTCCAGCATTAGCTACAGCCGCAGGTGAAATGAGCTATTTAACTGTAGGTGCTTTTGCGAGAATTCGTCAACAGTTCAATATTTCTGTTGGTAAATTTGAAGGTGTGCAAGAAGCAAGCAGTGAAATTGCCAGTGATGCCTATATGCTTGAAGCATTTCGTTATTTAGTAACATGTGGCCTAAATCAAGGCGGAACTCCTGCCGTGATGACTGCCATGGCAAAATACTATGCAACAGAAACCATGCGTAAAGTCATTAATCACGGTATGGATATTGCCGGTGGACGTGGTATTCAGCTTGGGCCTCGTAACTTCCTTGCGCTCACCTATCAAGCCATCCCGATTGCAATTACAGTCGAAGGTGCAAACATTTTAACCCGCTCACTCATGATCTTTGGTCAGGGTTCGATGCGCTGTCACCCTTATCTTTTTGAAGAGCTACAATTACTTCAGTCTGAAGACAAAGCTGATGCAGTTCAAAAATTCGATGACCTGTTATTTAAACACTTAGCGTATACCTTTAATCGCGGTGCAAAGTCATTTGCTTATGGTTGGACAGGTGGTTCAAGTGATGCACCGCAATCATCAGATCAATTCACGGCAAGTTACTATAAAACCATTAACCGTTTTAGTGCCAACTTCGCCCTTGTTTCTGATATGTCACTAGGTTTACTTGCAGGAGATTTGAAACGCAAAGAAATGCTCTCAGGACGTTTAGCTGATATTCATGCACACTTGTTTATTGCCACTGCAATTTTAAAGTTTTATGAGGCTGGACAAAAAACTGAAGCTGAACAACTGCATGCAAAACTAGCATTACAAAAAGCGTTCTTAAATATTCAGGAAGCATTTTGGGGGCTATTTGACAACTTCCCAGCCAAGCTTCCAGCAGCATTTGTAAAATGGATATGTTTCCCGCTAGGTCGTGTGATTGCAAAACCTGATGATGAGTTAAAACAGCAAGTTGCTGAACTCATGATGGAAGAACATCCGTTTAGAGAGCAACTCAAACGCCATGTGTACTATTCAACTGAACCTAATGATGTCACTGGCCGTCTAGAGCATACATTCCAGATTTTAAGAACCATTGAACCGCTTTGGGATAAGTTTAAGAAAGCTGAATCCAAAGGCAAGTTTACGGGTCTTACTTTTGAAGAGAATATTGCACAAGCGATAAAAGAAGGCTTTATTTCTGAAAGTGAAGCTCAACAATTATTGCAGTACAACGCAATTCGATTTGACAGCATGCTTACCGATGTTTTTGATGAAAAACTCGATAAGGATCTACCTTTGTCAAACCCTCATCAAATAGTGTGACTGGTGCCTCCACCAATTCACTATTGCAATCATTTTTGATTCGCATTAATTAATAAATAGCCATAAAAGCGTCACTCGACGCTTTTATTTTTAGGAGAAATTAATGTCTAAGCAAGATTACGAAAATGGATTAAAAGTACGCACAGAAGTGATGGGAGAAGCTTTTGTAAAACGTGCCCAAGAAAATACCGTACCCTTTACCCAACCTTTACAAGACTGGATTAATGAACATGCATGGGGATCAACTTGGCAACGTAAAGGTGTACTTCCACGTAAATATCGCTCATTAATTACTTTAGCAATGCTCACAGCACTTAAATCGCCAACTGAACTTAAAGGCCATGTTCGTGGCGCACTCAACAATGGTTGTACAGTTGAAGAGATTCAAGAAACTTTATTGCATAGTCTGCCATATTGCGGCGCGCCTGCTACTCAAGAAGCTTTTCGTGCTGCTTTAGAAGTCATTCAAGAATATCAACAACAATAACTTTAATCTGAGCCAGAACTCTACTGGCTCACTTTGACCTAATTTAATGTAGTCGAATAAATATTTAAATTACGATCACCAATTATAATAGCCTGACGACAAATCCCTTCTGCTTTACGCAGGTTCTCAAAAACTGCAGCTGACATTGGTTCGAAACTATCAAAAAAGCAAATTTCTTTTGGATCTATAGAATAAACAAGAGACTGATTACCGACCCCATCCAAAGTGTCATAGTACACGATTACCATTTGCCCATTTTGAATTGCGCCTTGAATGTCTTGATAGCTCAAAGCAGGCCCTGTCGGTATTTTCAACACCTTTGCCTCTTTATAACTCATACGTTCGCTGGGGCTAATGTTAGGGTCTTTATCTGAGTAAAATGAAACATCAAAACCAAACTTTTTTAAAGCAACAGCTAAAGCAATGGTATAGGTACCATCTTGCTCATATCGGCAAACTTTAATCAATTCAGCAATATCAACTTGAACCCCATAATGCTTTAGCACCATCCAAACTGCAAAAACACCACTGTTTGCCTCGAGGTTTGCCAAAGATTCGGGAATATTTAAGGCCATAATTTAAGTCTAAAGTCGTAATTAAGCAGATAATAAACAAAACTGGATTGGCACTAAAAGCTTTTCCAAGTACAATGTTTCGCTAGTCGAGGGATGCTGCGACAAATGATCGGCACTAAAGATCATTTTGCCAGGCTCGACGATCGGTTAAACAATCGTTTTAACCAACAACGGCATCCGCGAACAGAATGATCAATACTATTTTTTCCTAGGAGATCCTGATGAACGCGGTTAATGCTTCATTTACAGATTACAAAGTTGCTGACATCTCACTTGCTGACTACGGTCGTAAAGAAATCAAACTTGCTGAAGCAGAAATGCCAGCTTTGATTGGCTTACGTAAACGTTATGCAGCATCTAAACCACTTGCTGGCGCAAAAATTCTTGGTTGTATTCACATGACCATTCAAACAGCTGTTCTTATTGAAACGCTTGTTGAATTAGGTGCTGAAGTTCGCTGGACATCATGTAACATTTTCTCTACTCAAGACCACGCTGCTGCTGCAATTGCTGCTCGCGGTATTCCAGTTTTTGCTTGGAAAGGTGAAACTGAAGAAGAATATGTATGGTGCTTAGAACAACAAATCAATGTTAATGGCCAACCTTGGGATGCCAACATGATTTTGGACGATGGCGGTGACTTAACTGCTCTTGTTCATGAAAAATACCCTGCTCTTTTAGAACGTATTCACGGTATTACCGAAGAAACAACTACAGGTGTTCAACGTCTTATCGAAATGTGGAAAGACGGTTCTTTGAAAGTACCAGCAATTAACGTAAATGACTCAGTTACTAAGTCTAAAAACGACAACAAATATGGCTGCCGTCATTCATTAAATGATGCAATCAAACGTGCTACAGATATGTTGTTATCTGGCCGCCGTGCACTTGTGATTGGTTACGGTGACGTAGGTAAAGGTTCTGCTCAATCTTTACGTCAAGAAGGCATGATTGTTCGTGTAACAGAAGTTGACCCGATTTGTGCAATGCAAGCATGTATGGACGGCTATGAAGTTGTATCTCCATACAAAAATGGCGTACAAACAGGTAAAAAAGAAGATGTTAACCAAGACTTACTTGGCACCACTGACCTTGTTGTAACGACTACTGGTAACTACCACGTATGTGATGCTGCAATGTTAGATAGCTTAAAAGCTGGTGCAGTTGTATGTAACATCGGTCACTTCGATACAGAAATCGACACAGCTTATTTACGTGGTTACAAGTGGGTTGAAGTTAAGCCACAAGTTCACCAAGTTTATCGTTCAGAAGACGAAAACAACTACCTTATCCTTCTTTCTGAAGGTCGCCTTGTAAACCTAGGTAATGCAACTGGTCACCCGTCACGCGTGATGGACGGTTCTTTTGCTAACCAAGTTTTAGGTCAAATTCACTTATTCCAAGAGAAATTTGCTGACCTTCCTGCAAACGAAAAAGCTGCAAAAATCCGTGTAGAAGTTCTTCCTAAGAAACTTGACGAAGAAGTTGCTGCGGCAATGGTTGCAGGTTTCGGTGGTGTACTTACCCAGTTAACTCAAAAGCAAGCCGATTACTTAGGTGTTGCTGTTGAGGGACCGTTCAAGTCTGACGCTTACAAATACTAAGAACTTAAGGGCAGACGGTGAACCGACTGCCCTTTTTTCTAAAATGTTTCGCTGTTTACAAGGATTTGACATGACTAAACGTACACCAATTTCTTTTGAGTTTTTCCCGCCAAAAACTGATGCCGGTGCTGAAAAACTGCGTATTGTTCACCAAGAACTACAGCTATTAAACCCTGAGTTTTTCTCGATTACTTATGGAGCTGGTGGCTCTACTCGTGAACGCACGCTTGCGGCTATTGATGATTTCAATGGCAAAGGTACACCTGTTGCCCCTCACCTTTCTTGTATTGGTGATGATAAAGCGCGTATTGCTGAACTACTCGATTTATACAAGGCACAAGGTATTGACCGTATTGTCGCTTTACGTGGCGACTTACCATCTGGTCAGGTTGGACTTGGCGAGCTTCCTTATGCTCAAGATTTAGTACGTTTTATTCGTGAGCACTCAGGTGATTATTTTCATATTGAAGTTGCAGCTTATCCAGAAATGCATCCTCAAGCTGAAAATCTTGATTCAGATATTCAACGTTTTATTGAAAAAGTACAAGCTGGCGCTAATGCAGGAATTACCCAATTCTTTTTTAATCCAGATTCGTACTTTTATTTTATAGAGCGTTTGGAGAGTGCAGGAATTAACCTTCCAGTGGCTCCTGGTATTATGCCAATTACCAATGCAAGTAACTTAATTCGCTTTGCAGATGGTACTGGTGCTGAAATTCCTCGTTGGATTCGTAAGCAATTACAAGCCTATGGCGATGACAGTGAAAGTATTAAAGCTTTTGGTCATGAAGTTGTTGTTAAGCTATGCGAGCGCCTGATTGCAGGTGGTGCACCAAGCTTACACTTCTATTCAATGAATCAAGTTGAACCAACCCGTCAACTTGTTGTTGATCTTGGTTTAAATTAATTTTGTAAGGCGTACCCAATGAATCGTTTTTTTATCGAAACTGAACTTACAGTTGGCTCAACAATTCAACTGACTGAATCGGTATTTCATCATTGGGTGCGTGTTTTACGCGCACAACTACAAGAACAAGCGACTCTATTTAATGGACAAGGTGGCGAATATCTCGCAACTCTGACCGAAATTAATAAAAAAAATGCATTTGTCGCCATTGAGAATTTTAATCCTGTCAACCGTAATGCCCCTTTTAAAGCTGTTCTTGGTCAGGTCATGAGTAAAGGTGACCGAATGGATTATGCCATTCAAAAAGCCACCGAACTTGGTGTAAGCAAAATTCAACTTTTAACCAGTGAACGCTGTGAAATGCGTTTAAAATACGACCGTGATCAAAAAAAATTAGACCATTGGCAAGCTGTTGCAATTGCAGCCTGTGAACAATGCGGGCTTAACTTTGTCCCAGAAGTTTTAGCACCTATTTCTCTGAGTGAATGGCTAAAATCTTCTGATCTTCCTGCATCTAAATTTGTTTTGGCTCCTGAAAAAGAACAAAAAGATGTATTAGCAGGGATCCAACCAGAACTCGCTCTCTTAATTGGTCCTGAGGGTGGTTTAAGTGAAAATGAAATTACACAAGCCAATCAAGCAGGATTTATGAACTGGTGTATTGGAGATCGTGTTTTACGCACCGAAACTGCGCCTGTTGTTGCATTATCTATTTTAAATTATCGGTTTTTATCCATATAAGCTAATTGAACATTGATTAAATCAACAATTAAAGTTAACTTACTTTTAATGTATGAATATTAATTTAAATTCTTTTCCACTGATAAATCAGATTCTTTCTGTATAAATGTAAAAAAATAGGATAGAAAAATCTTATGTCTGGCCTTCAGGAAGAATATTTACAGCATCAAACAAGGATTGAGCAGCTCCGACTCTCAATTCAATATATTCGCTTGTATCTGATTAGCTTAATATTACTTTGCTTAATTTCGGCCATTATTTTCACTTGTTACTTTACTTCTTACATCACAAATTTTATTTGGTCAATTGGTTTCACTATTTTATGTCTTGGTTGTCTATTATTTATCCCAAAGTTTTTAACACGTTATCGTGACATTAATTTCATTAGAAAAACTGATTTAACACTACAAGCTATTTGTTTGGTATCAGGGATATTAATGGGATTAAATATAATTGTTCTGCATTTCTCTCTTCCTTCTACAATTATATCTATCTCTGATGTTCATATTCTAATTGGATTATTTATTAGTTCATCTCATATTATCGGTCTTACCTTTCTAACTCAGCAACCCCGATATTTTTATTTACTTTTTATTCCAAGTACTGTTCCACTTATTATTAGCCAGTTTACACATGTACAGACATCGCAACTCCCCTTTTACTTTGCGTATAATTTAGCCTTCTTAGCTACCCTACTTTGTGCTTACGCAACTCAACGCAACTACCAAAAAATTTCTCAGCTCCTATTTAAAAATAAACAACTCGTACAAGTTGCGGAACAACATACACAATGGGCTGAAGAGTTATGTATACAACTTCAACAAGAAGTAAATAAATCAAAAGATATTGAAGCACAGCTTCAATTTAATAATCATTTGCTCGAACAGAAAGTACGTGAAAGGACCTATGATTTAACCAAAATGAATGAGAAGCTTGAAAGCCATCATCATAATTTAGCATTTGCTCATGAAACTGCTGGTATTCGTCCGTGGGATTGGGACATTGAAAAACAAAAATTAGAAATTACTTTTTTTGATCGACAAAAGCAGACTCAAAGTACATCTTTACACCTCAATACAATTTTAGAACGTATCCATCCTAATGATCGAAAGTTATTTGATGAGCGTTTAAAAGAGCATTTAGATGGAAAATCTGATCACTTCAATATTACCTTTCGTATTCTACGCCGTAATGGTTCTTGGCGCTGGATACATGATGTAGGTCGTGTTATTAGCCGTGATCCTAAAACCAATAAAGCTTTACGCATGGTGGGAATGACCAGAGATATTCATCAAGAAAAAAAAGATCAAGAACATTTGAGACTTTGCGCTATTGTGCTTGAACAAGCAGCAGAAGGAATTTTTATTTTAGATGATAAACTGAATTATATTGATGTTAATCCCTATTATGAAAAATTAACTGGTTTCTCGAAATCTGAATTGTTAAATCAACAACTATTCAATATCACAATAAATCAGAAATTACAGCAACAAGAGTTTCATGACTCCATTACCCAGCAACTACTTAAAACTGGCGAATATATGGGGCAATTTGATGAAAAGTTTGTATCGGGTAAAAGTGTTCACTTATGGCTCCATATTAATGCTGTGAAAGATGAACATAATCAAGTTATTAATTATATTGGCTTTGCACGTGATTTAACCGAACAAAAGCGGCAAGAGCAACATTTATCTTATTTAAAAAATTATGACAGCTTAACTCATCTTCCTAATCGTTTTTATTATTACAATCAATTACACCAGTATTTAATTAATCCATCTTATAGCTTTAAAAATCTTGCATTAATACGTATTAATATTGATAGGTTTAGAGCGTTTAATGAGTTTTTAAATAATGATAGTGGTGATGAATTACTAAAACAGTTTGCACAGCGTCTACGCCTCACCAACATTAATGCCATTTTAGTGGCTTACTTAAATGGTGATGATTTTGCAATTATTTATGAAATATCACCAATTCATCCTAATATTGAGCAATATTGCCAAAATATTTTACAAGCATTAAATGCTCCATTTTATATTGATCAACAAGAGTATTTTATTACCGCCTCTATTGGAGTTGCCTGCTTTCCAGAGCATGGTAGACAAATTGACCATCTCAATAACCATGCCGAACAAGCACTATCTGAAGCAAAACGTTTAGGTGGTAACACCATTTGCTACTATTTCAATAAAGCAAGCAATCCGTATAAAACCGCAGATTTAGAGCAAGAATTACGCAAAGCCATCCAAAATGATGAATTTATTGTTTATTACCAACCAAAAATTAATTTAAATGACAAATCTGTTAAAGGTTTTGAAGCCTTAATTCGCTGGCAACATCCTGACAAGGAATTAGTCATGCCGAATATGTTCATTCCTTTTGCCGAACGTAGTAGCCTTATTTCCGATATTGGTAAAGTGGTTTTAGATAAGGTTGGCAAACAATTACAAGAGTGGAAAAACTCAGGTTATTCAGATATTCAAGTCTCTGTAAATATTGTTGCCCAACAAATTCATCGTGGACTTTTACTGAATGATTTAGATGAAGTTTTAGAGAAATATCAACTCGATGGATCAAATCTGGAACTCGAAATTACTGAATCGGCTTTATTAGACAATACTGATAATGTGAAAAAATTATTGCATTCAATTAAAGAACGCAATATTTCGATTGCACTCGATGACTTTGGTACAGGCTATTCATCTTTAGCTTACCTGACAGAATATCCAATCGATGTTTTAAAAATTGATCGAGCCTTTATTTCGAAAATCGGCGATCAAAAACAAGAAGCTATTGTCAATGCCATGATTGCGATGGGCAAAAGTATGGGGTTAAAACTGGTGGCTGAAGGTGTTGAAACCGAAGAGCAAGTTATTTATCTACAAAAACAACAATGTGATTTTTTACAAGGCTATTTCTTTAGTCGCCCACTTCATCCAAATCAGATTAAGCAATATCTTCAATCAAATACACATATTTCATAATTGTTTTAACAGTCTATTTTACATGCACTGGTTTTTCCAAAAATGAGCGTTTTTGACTGTGAGAAATAGAGAAGTAGTGTTATATTCTTTAGCATTTAGCTCACTATGGGGCTATTGGCAATTCGTCTACTATTCTCTTAATTGGTAAAAATTAAAGCATAGTAAGAGCATCACATTGCCTCCCCCTAAATGAGTGATTTGACTAGTTTGCTTTTTTGTATCAAATAGAGACTCAGATGGACGATCAATCTTTAAAACAGGCCGCTTTAAATTACCACGAATATCCAAATCCAGGGAAAATCAGCGTCACGCCTAGTAAGCAACTCGTCAACCAACGAGATTTAGCTCTAGCTTATTCACCAGGGGTTGCTGCTCCATGTTTAGAGATTGAACGTGATCCTTCAGCTGCTGCAAAATATACTGCACGTGGCAACTTAGTTGCTGTTGTAAGTAACGGTACTGCGGTTCTTGGTTTAGGTAATATTGGTCCATTAGCTTCTAAACCAGTAATGGAAGGTAAAGGCGTTCTTTTCAAAAAGTTCGCTGGTGTTGACGTATTTGATATTGAAATTGCTGAAAACGATCCAGATAAAATCGTTGATATTGTTGCTTCATTAGAACCAACTTTCGGCGGTATTAACCTTGAAGATATCAAAGCGCCAGAATGTTTCTATATCGAGAAGAAACTTCGTGAACGCATGAAAATTCCTGTGTTCCATGATGACCAACACGGTACAAGTATTATTGTAGGTTCAGCATTATTAAATGCTCTACAACTGGTTAACAAGAAAATTGAAGAAATCAAAATTGTTGCTTCAGGTGCAGGTGCTGCAGCCCTTTCTTGTTTAGATTTACTTTGCGCTTTGGGCGTAAATAAAGAAAATATCATTGTAGCCGACTCTCGTGGTCTTCTTACGACTTCACGTGAAGGCTTAGATGAATCTAAAAAACGTTATGTACAAGACATTAAAGCGACTCAATTACATGAAGTGATGGCTGGCGCAGATATGTTCTTGGGCCTTTCAGCTGCTGGCATTCTCACCAAAGACATGGTGAAACTAATGGCTGAAAATCCAATTATCTTTGCTTTGGCAAACCCAGATCCAGAAATTTTACCTGAACACGCGCATGAAGTACGCCCTGATGTCATCATGGCAACTGGTCGTTCGGACTACCCGAACCAAGTAAACAACGCTTTATGTTTCCCTTATATCTTCCGTGGTGCACTTGACGTAGGTGCTACAACAATTAATGAAGATATGAAAATTGCTTGTGTACATGCAATTGCACGTATGGCTCACGTAGAAGCTGATGCTGCTACTTATGGCGAAAAATCTGCTTCATTTGGTCGTGACTACTTAATTCCACGTCCACTTGATCAACGCTTAATTTTAGAAATCGCGCCTGCTGTTGCTAAAGCTGCAATGGATTCAGGTGTGGCAACTCGTCCTATCGAAGACTTTGCTGCATATCGTCAAAAACTGTCTGAGTTTGTTTATAACTCTGCATTCTTGATGAAACCAATCTTCGCTCAAGCAAAAACAGATCCTAAACGTATTGCATACGCTGAAGGTGAAGATGAACGCGTATTACGTGCTGTTCAAATTGCAGTTGATGAAGATTTAGCTAAACCAATTTTAGTTGGTCGTACTGCTGTCATTGAAGCAAACATCAAAAAATTAGGTCTACGTTTACAACATGGCGTGAACATTGAGATTGTAGATCAAGAACAAAACCCGATGTACGAAGAGTTTTGGAAAGACTACTACCAAACAATGCAACGTAAAGGCATTACTGTTGAATATGCTCAACGTGAAGCTCGCCGTCGCTCAACTTTAATCGCATCGCTTCTGGTTAAATTTGGTAAAGCTGATGGTATGTTATGTGGTACTTACAGTAGCTATAACATTCACCTAGACTTCGTACGCAACGTTATTGGCCTTAAAGAAGGTATGAACAACTTCTTCACGCTCAATGCATTAATGCTTGAAGACCGTAACTTGTTTATTGCTGATACCTATGTAAACACTAACCCGACTGCTGAACAACTTGCTGAAATGACAATTTTAGCAGCTGAAGAAGTACGTCGCTTTGGTATTACACCACGTGTAGCTTTACTTTCTCACTCAAGTTTCGGTAGCGACCAGACTGATTCAAGCGCTCAAAAAATGCGTGAAGTTTATCGTATTTTATCTGAGCAAGCTCCAGAGCTTGAAGTTGAAGGTGAAATGCATGGTGATGCAGCATTAGACGAAAGCATTCGTCAATTTGCATTCCCAGGTTCACGCTTCAAAGGCTCAGCAAACTTGCTCATTATGCCGAACCTAGATGCAGCAAACATTTCATTTAACTTGCTAAAAGCAACTTCTGGTAACAACGTTACTATTGGTCCAATTTTGCTAGGTGCTGCTAAACCAGTTCATATTTTGACACCTACAGCGACGACTCGCCGCCTTATCAATATGACTGCTTTAACTGTTGCTGAAATTCAACAACAAGAAAAGTAATTTAGAAACTGCTTTTTACGAAAAGCGTTTCTAATGACTTGAGAAAACCTCTATTCTGTAGCATGATTGCTTGAAGAATAGAGGTTTTTTCATGCAAGTGTATTTAGTAGGCGGTGCTGTTCGAGATTATTTACTTGGGCATCCCTATCAAGAAAAAGACTATGTTGTGGTCGGTGCAACGCCGGAACACATGCTCGCCCAAGGTTTCCAACCTGTAGGCAAAGATTTCCCTGTGTTTCTTCATCCCCAAACCAAAGAAGAATACGCACTTGCACGAACCGAACGGAAGTCAGGTCAGGGCTATCACGGATTTCAATTCTTTACTGATACCACTGTAAGCTTAGAAGATGACTTAATTCGTCGTGATTTAACCATTAATGCAATAGCCATGGATCAAGACGGCAAAATATATGATCCATATGGTGGGCAAAGCGACTTAGAGAATAAAACTCTACGCCATGTTTCAGAAGCTTTTGCTGAAGACCCTTTAAGAGTTTTACGTGTGGCTCGTTTTGCAGCACGATATTTCCCATATGGTTTTCAAATTGCTACTGAGACTTTGCAACTTATGCAAACTATGGCGGAGTCAGGTGAACTAGATGCATTAACGCCAGAACGTGTTTGGAAGGAAACTTCTCGTGCTTTAATGGAAACTCATGCAGACATTTACTTCCAAACTCTGCGTGATTGTGGGGCGTTAAAACATCTTTTCCCTGAAATTGATGCTTTATTTGGTGTACCTCAGCGTCCTGAATATCATCCAGAAGTAGATTGTGGTATTCATACTCTTATGTCATTACAACAAGCTTGTAAATCCAATTATTCACTCGACGTGCGTTTTGCTGTTTTAGTGCATGATCTTGGTAAAGCATTGACCCCTGCTGATGAGCTTCCTCGCCATATCATGCATGAAGAGCGTGGCATTAAACCAGTTACTGAGTTGTGTGAACGTTTACGAGTTCCAACTCAGACCAAGCAGTTGGCATTATCAGTGTGCAAAGAACATTTAAAATGCCACCAGATTATGTCCTTAAAACCAGGCACTTTATGGCGTCTATTACAACGTCTAGATGTTTTACGTCGTCCTGAAAGAGTAGAAGCTTTTGTACAAGCGTGTGAATGTGATGCAAAAGGAAGATTAGGATTAGAAGATCGTCCTTATCCTCAAGCTCAATATATGCTTGAAGCCATGCAAATCGTTCGCTCAATCAAAGTTCAGAATTTACCTGAAAATATTAAAGGTGCTGAAATTGGTGAAATGCTCATTCAATATCGAATTGAAGCTTTAACTGAATTTAAAAATCAGCATCAAAGTGTTAGTCATTCCTAATGAGTAATCATAAAAAAAGCCTCTTTACGAGGCTTTTTTTATTTAGATTTTAACGTTTTGGAAGTGGAATATACTGAGATTGGGTGTTTTGCGCTTTACGCTCCCCTACAGTCACAACAAAGTTTTGTTGTTTACCATCTCGTTCAACCAGTACATTAATTTCGCTATTTGGTGCTTGTAAAGCCACATAGTTAATTAAGTGAGAAGCTGAAGTGATCTGTTCATTATTTACTTGAACAATCTTATCGCCAACTTTAATACCAGCTGAAGCTGCTGGACCATTTTTCAATACATCAGCAACTACAACTCCGACCTGTTGTTTTGGTGCTAATACATCATCTTGCGTAGGTGGAAGTAAACTAATACCTAACCAACCACGGACTACACGACCATCTTTTAAAATAGAGTTGAGTACTTGTTGGCAAACTTTAGCAGGAATCGCAAAACCAATACCTAATGAACCACCAGATTGCGAGAAAATAGCAGTATTTACACCAATCAAGTTACCTGCGACATCAATTAACGCACCACCCGAGTTACCTGGGTTAATTGCAGCATCTGTTTGAATAAAGTCTTCGTAAGTATTGATTCCTAAATCTGAGCGACCAGTTGCGGAAACAATTCCCTGAGTTACTGTTTGACCCACACCAAATGGATTACCAATTGCTAAGACAACATCACCAACCTCATTACCACTCAATTTAAATGGCAATACTGGTAACTTATCTAAATCAATTTTAATCACTGCCAAATCTGTATCAGGATCTGTCCCGACAATTGTAGCTACGGCACGACGTCCGTCATGTAAAGCAACTACAATCTGGTCAGCTTGAGCAATCACATGATTATTCGTCAAGATATAACCATCGGCACGAACAATAACACCAGATCCTAAGCTATTTTCATTTTGCTGTTGTTGTTCAGGAACCTGATTTCCAAAAAATTCACGGAAGACAGGGTCACTCAATAAAGGATGATTTTGTTTAACTTTCTGGGTCGTAAAAATATTCACAACTGCCGGCGCTGCAACTTTTACAGCAGCGCTATAGGACACTACTCCGCCCGGTCGAGAAGTATCCACCAGTGGTTCAACTTTCTCAGCAGGCATTTGCACACCATCAACTGCAACAGTTGGCTTCGGCCGATGGTATTTCTGCCATGCGATAAAACTGGCAATTACAATAATAAGTAACACCCAAGGTAACCATGTAAAGGTGCGGCGCACGTTCATATCCTCTACGAAAAGAAGTTTTTAATTAAATTAATATATTGAACAAAAAGAGTTTTCAATTACGCATTTTAAATTAAATATGTCGATATACATAAAAAAGTCAAAAAAGATTTGTCTAGCTTTAGTTACACAACAAAATATGTTTCTATAGCTTTAGCAATTATTTACTACTCAATTCAGGAAATATCATGGCGAATTTGCATGAAATTATTCAGTGGTGTGATCAAACCTTAAAAGCGGCAGAATTTAAAGATTACGCACCAAATGGCCTGCAAATTGAAGGTTCAACTGAAGTAAAACGTATCGTTTGTGCCGTTACTGCTTCCGAAGATGCTATTGATGCAGCAATTGCTCAAAATGCAGACTTATTACTCGTGCACCACGGTTATTTTTGGAAAGGCGAACCGTACCCAATTACAGGAATGCGAGGTAAACGCATTAAAAAACTCATTCAAAATAATATTTCATTAGTCGCTTACCATCTGCCGTTAGATGCGCACCCAACTTTGGGCAACAATGTAGCGATTGCAGAAAAATTAAATTTACAGAATTTAGAACCTCTTGATTTAACCGAAAAACATCCGATTGGTAATATCGGTTATTTAGAACAAGCCCTTTCTGTAGAGGAATTTAAAACAAAACTACAAAATAGCTTTGATTTTAAGGTTATTCACTTACCGGCAGAAAAACAAACTATTCAAAAAATAGGCTTCTGTACAGGTGGTGCTCAAGATTATATTTCTAAAGCGGCGTTACAAAACTGTGATGCTTATATTTCTGGTGAAGTGAGTGAACGAACTTTTTACGAAGCTAAAGAATTAGGTGTTCATTATTTTGCCTGTGGTCACCATGCAACCGAACGTTATGGTGTTCAACGTTTGGCCCAAGCCATTTCAAAACAATTTGCAATTGAAGCTGAATATTTTGAATTGAATAATCCGATTTAATTAAGTCTTTTTTTCAATCTGTGTTATGCGTATTAATTAGATCTTTATTGTGTATAGTTCTTTAAAACGATGCCCTATTGTTACCAGAATCATTTACAATAGAGCCACTTAATTGTATAACCCAGCAAATGCAAGGAATAGGAACATGACAACCATTACTTTACCTGCACTTCCATATGGCTATGATGATTTAGCGCCACATATCAGTAAAGAAACTTTAGAATACCATCATGACAAACACCACAATACCTATGTTGTTAACTTAAACAACTTAATTAAAGGCACTGACCTTGAAGGTAAAACTTTAGAAGAAATCATTAAAGCAACTGCTGGTGATGCTTCTAAAGCTGGTATTTTCAACAATGCTGCTCAAGTTTGGAACCACACTTTCTACTGGAACAGCATGAAACCAAATGGTGGTGGTAAGCCTACTGGCGCAATCGCTGCTAAAATTGACGAAGCTTTCGGTAGCTACGAAAAATTTGCAGAAGAATTCGCTGCTGCTGCAACAACTCAGTTCGGTTCAGGTTGGGCTTGGTTAGTTGCTGATGAAGTAAACGGTAAACTTTCTATTACTAAAACTTCTAATGCAGACACTCCACTTGCTCATGGCCAAATTGCTGTATTAACAATTGACGTATGGGAACATGCTTACTACATCGATTTCCGTAACTTACGTCCTAAATACATTTCAACTTTCTTAGAAAGCCTTGTGAACTGGGACTATGCAAATGCAAAACTTGCAGGTCAACCCGCTGGTGTAGAGAAATAATTTTATTTCTTTATAAAAAACCACCCTTTTTAGGGTGGTTTTTTGTTTTTAGTGCAGTAAAAGCATATTAATCAAGCAAACGATTCATTTTCTTTAATATTCTTATTGACGCATTTAGATTTCATCCATAAAATGCGCATCAGATTCTCCAATAGCTCAGTCGGTAGAGCGACGGACTGTTAATCCGCAGGTCCCTGGTTCGAGCCCAGGTTGGAGAGCCATCTACTAATCTCCCATAGCTCAGTCGGTAGAGCGACGGACTGTTAATCCGCAGGTCCCTGGTTCGAGCCCAGGTGGGAGAGCCAAGATTCTAAAAGCCCACATTTATTGTGGGCTTTTTCTTTTCTAATGATTTAATAATTTTCCATTATTTTGAATAAAATCAATGTTTCGTGTATTTTTAAGCCAAACGATTAGATATTCCCTTTAATTCTCTTATTAACCCTTGACCTAGCTCCCTTTCCTCCCTAAAATCCTTTTCCAGATTCTCCCATAGCTCAGTCGGTAGAGCGACGGACTGTTAATCCGCAGGTCCCTGGTTCGAGCCCAGGTGGGAGAGCCAAGATTCTTAAAAACCCACTCATTACGAGTGGGTTTTTATTTGTATGATGTTGTCACATGTTCGAATCGAGTCATTTATTTTTTATTATTTTAGGCTGCTTAAGCACCTGCATTTTTCTTGTCGTTTGTTTACGTCCCTATTTATTTCAAAAACAAAAATTCTTTGCCCGCCCTGTCATTACCAATTTTGAAACTCAGATGTTTATCCGTTTGAAACAGAGTTTCCCTAGTTACCATGTTTTAGCTCAAGTGGCTTTTAGTGCTTTGATTACCAGTAATGATTATAAAGTTCGTAGTCAGTTCAACCGTAAAGTTACCGACTTTGTTGTGCTAAACGACAAAATGGAAGTCATCGCAATCATTGAGTTAGACGACCCTACCCATCTTGAGAAAGTAGAAGAAGACCGTATGCGTGATCAAATGCTTACAGAAGCAGGATATATCGTAAAACGTTATACAAGCATCCCTAGCGTACGCCAGCTACAAAAGGATATTCATTAACAGCACTGCTATTATTTCTTTTCAGAACCTGCAGCTTCTTTCTCCGCTATTCTTTTTTCCATTTCTAGACGTTGCTGCTCATACTGCTTTTTATTCTTAGCATCACTCTTTGCAGCAAAGAAAAGTATCCCAATAATCAAAAAAGGAATAAGCAAACCTAATCCCATTAATAACCAAGGAACAGACTTTTTTTCAACAGGTTGCTGGCTCATAAGTGTTTTAAACTCGAACGGTATCAATTTTCAGAATGCGTAACAATATAACAAAAAGGGCCCACTTTTGGACCCTTTTAATTTGAATATTTTAAATACACACTTATTGTGCTAATCCTGTACATTCAACATTTTTACTAGCATCTATTACCGATGGATCAAGCACTATATTTGTTTTAGCTGGCATCTTAGATTGAACAAATTGATAAATTTCAGCATTTCTACATACAATCGCTTGAGTGTGAGCAGCTCCTAGAACAGGTACAAATGTCACATCAGTTCCCATTTTTTTAAGACCATTTTGCAAGGCATCTGTAACTGGATATGGTACAGCCATATCAGCAGTACCTTGAACGATCATGACAGGTGAATTAATTTTTTTAGTCGCAGGCTGGTTATCAGCCAAGAATTTTTTCACAGTTGGGTTTTCTTGGAAATTACCCGCTAAACCTGGATAATCTGTAACTATTTTACCAGCATTAGTCGCAAGATAATCACGAATATCAGCCGCAAATTTATTATGTAAATCGGTTAAGCACATACCATTTTCGCCTGTGGTTCCCTCTGCGAACTCAGCAATACTTTGTGAACGTTGTTGGAAAATCTCACGATAATTAAATTTAGGCTCATAAGCCGTAATACCTACTGTGGTATATGCAGCATATGCAAGTAGCTCAGCATAAACTTCGACAGCCGTACCAATAGGTGCTGTACCAGCTTGCTCTTTTTTAAGAATATCTTGAATTGCTTGTGGTGCAACTACAGAAATAATATAGCCAAGACTAGAAGCTGGTGCCGTTGCAACTGCACCTTTATAGTTGGTGTCGTTATTTGCAAATTCCGCAGTACCTAGTGAAGCATGCCCACCTTGAGACTGCCCAATCGACATCCATGCGCCGTTTAGCTGATTACCATAGTGATCTTTTGCCGCTTTAACTGCTGCAATTGCAGATTTAGCTTCACTTCCCAAATTAAGGTATGGATGCATTCCACGCGTACCTAAACCTTCATAATCTGGGGCAATCACAACATAGCCTGCCGCCAATAATGTATCCGCTAAAATTTTGAAACGTGGATTAATTGTATTATTGCTTGGTGCACAGCCATCTCCTACACCTACTGTTCCATGCTCCCATACCACCACCCGATAGCCATCTTTAGGTTGTGCAATTTTAGGGAACATAACAAGAGCTGTTGCTTGAGCAGTTTTGCCTTGTACATTCTCCATGTTATAAGTCATAACTTTAATAGATGCGGCACCGCTTAAACTATCTTGAGAATAAGTTTTCTCAGAAATATACGTTTGATCAGGATTTACACCAATATAGTCATCATTATTGTCATTACACGCTGTAAGAAATAATGCTGAAACTGATAATGTTATAGCTAAAGCAATGTTTGACCGTTTCATAAAATATCCTTTTTATGTGTTATTTATTCCGCATATTTTTTATGCACAAATATTAAGACATAAAAAAAGTGCTCTGCATAGAACACTTTTCAACCTTACGGTCATTTTTACTATATGAAATTTAAAAATATTCCTAGAAAAATGATTAATCCAACCCAGCGATTGTGACGGAATGCCCAGAAACAAACCTGAGGATTGCGGTCTTTGGTTTTAATTGTTTGATATACAAAATCGAATGCCACTAAAACCAAAGCAATGATAGCCCATGGAAATAAAATATTTTCTAAATATAATGCGCTTCCAATCAAAACAAGGCTGGTTACTTGTAAAAGTGCAATAATTTGGATGTCATAACGCCCAAAAAGAATAGCGGTAGATTTCACGCCAATTTTTAAATCATATTCACGGTCTGTAATTGCGTATTGAGTGTCATAAGCCACTGTCCAAGCCAAATTTCCAAAATAGAGCAACCAACAAGTTAGATCTGGAGTTTTACCTACAGCAGTAAAAGCCATAGGAATCGACCATGAAAATGCCGCTCCTAAAAATACCTGTGGCAAGTTGGTATAGCGTTTCATAAATGGATAAATAAACGCTAAAAATAATGCTCCAAATGACCAGTAGAAAGTTTCTATAGGTAAAAAAAACAAAAGACATGCGCTTGCTAAAACAAGGCCCAAGAAGACATATACTGCTTCCCTTGCACGGATAACACCCGTTGCTAAAGGACGTGTTTTTGTACGCTCTACATGACCATCTACTTTACGATCAGCAAAGTCATTAATAGCACATCCAGCGGCGCGCATAAAAATGACGCCTAAAATCATGACGAATAGAATATCTAAATGAGGTATTCCTTTTGATGCAACCCAAAGTGCCCACATGGTTGGCCAAAACACCAGTTCGGTTCCAATTGGCTTATCAAATCGACATAGATAATAATAAGCTTCTAAACGCTGACGCCATGTTGTACCTGTTGCAGTCGTCATAGTAATTCCTTGTCGTGCTGCTGATATAAAAAAGCTTCAAAAGCTGGTAAGAATGTTTCTTGAACAATAAATTTACACCCATGCCAAGTATAGCAACTTTGTCGCGTCCAGCCTTCTGGTAAGCGAATAACACGGCGATCACACAGTGGGGTTGTTCTTTGAAATAAAAACCGGCCTATCGGTTTAGAACCAATATGCTGAAATATACGGGCTTTTTTTTGTAAGCTTTGAATTGGAAAAATACTTTTTGCTTTAACCCACGGCTCTACTTCACAACCATATAAATAAGTTTCCCTCACCCATGAAGTGTGGGTATGAGGCATATTCATCCATTGACTGTCTGCAAAAGTTAACCGTTGAAAATGTTCTTTGAAAGGTTTTACGCTGAACTGTCCACCGCCAAGTTCAGTCAATTGTTGTGTCAGAGAACCAGACGCATACAACCATGTTTTCAATGCAGGATTTAAAACTTGTTCCTGTTTAAGTACTGGTTGACGTTTACGCATAATCTGCTCACATGAAAACTCGCACCTAGTTTACCCCAATTTTTTGATAAAAAACGTAGAGAATTCAATCAACATTCCAAGCAATAAAAAAGCCTGCATAAGCAGGCTTTTTTACGAAATACGTATTACAAGCTGTAGTACATATCGAATTCAACTGGGTGAGTAGTCGTGTTAAGACGACGTACATCTTCAGTTTTAAGTTCGATGTATGCATCAAGCATTTCTTTAGTGAACACGCCGCCTTTTAACAAGAATTCGTGATCTGCTTGAAGTGCTTCAAGAGCCATATCTAAGCTATGAGCAACTGTTGGGATTTTTGCTTCTTCTTCTGGAGGAAGATCATACAAGTTCTTGTCAGCAGCTTCGCCCGGATGGATCTTGTTTTGGATACCGTCGATACCAGCCATTAATAATGCAGCGAAACCTAAGTACGGGTTCATCATTGGGTCTGGGAAACGAGCTTCGATACGCTTACCTTTAGGGCTAGAAACGTATGGAATACGGATAGACGCAGAACGGTTACGTGCTGAGTAAGCAAGCATAATTGGTGCTTCGAAGTGAGGAACCAAACGCTTGTACGAGTTTGTAGATGGGTTTGTGATTGCATTCAATGCACGAGCGTGCTTGATGATACCACCGATGAAGTACAATGCCATTTCTGAAAGGCCTGCATATTCATCACCAGCAAACAAGTTCTTGCCATCTTTAGAGATAGACATGTGAACGTGCATACCAGAACCGTTATCACCTACCATTGGTTTAGGCATAAACGTAGCTGTTTTTGCATATTGATGTGCAACGTTCCAAACAGCATATTTGAACTGTTGAACTTCGTCAGCTTTACGAACAAGAGTATTGAAGCTCACACCAATTTCTAACTGGCAAGAAGCAACTTCGTGGTGATGTACTTCTACACGACCTGGACCCATGATGTCTTCGATTTTTGCACACATTTCTGCACGCATATCTTGTGAAGAATCAACTGGAGGAACTGGGAAGTAACCGCCTTTCACACGTGGACGGTGACCAGAGTTACCAGACTCATAGCTGTTACCAGTAGACCAAGCAGCTTCTTCAGCGATTAATGTATGACGAGCGCCAGACATATCGATGTCCCATTTCACTTCGTCAAATACAAAGAATTCTGGTTCTGGACCGAAGAATGCAGTATCACCGATACCTGTAGATTTTAAATATTCTTCTGCACGGCGAGCAATCGAACGTGGGTCACGCTCATAACCTTGACCAGTTGAAGGTTCAATAACGTCACAAGTCACAACTACAGTTGGTTCAGCAAAGAACGGGTCGATGAAACCAGTTTCTGCATCTGGACGTAAGATCATGTCAGACGCTTCAATGCCTTTCCAACCAGCGATTGAAGAACCATCAAACATTTTACCGTCTTCAAAAGTATCTTCATCAATAGAATCAGCTGGGTAAGTTACATGCTGTTCTTTACCCTTAGTATCAGTAAAGCGAAAATCGACCCATTTTGCGCCACTTTCTTGTATGAGTTGAAGGACCTTGTTCGCCATGCTCATTTTGCTCCAATGAAATTTTGTTGCACTTGTTGAGTGCGTGTTAGTTGCTGGTATTTATAAAGCAATTCTCATACCAACTTTATAAGACTTACCTAAAACATTGAATTACTTATATCTATTCATGATTTAGGCCCCTTGTCTTGAACCCATTATACTGTTTGAATGTGCAAATGCACCATATTCACACATTTTCAAATTATGGCATATTTAAACAGCTCATTATTGCCCTAATTTAGTGCAAAATTGTTGCACTGATATAACCCACTGCATCAATTTCTAACAGTCATTCCTGATCATAATACTTTCTTATATATAATGTTGAGATTGTCATCAGATTACACAAAAAATTTTACGGGTCTTAAAGTCACAGATCTCACTCATTTTTACGATGCTTAAATGAGTCAAGCTAACTCATTAAACGACCCAAATAAGCTTTTTGCTGTTTACTAACAATCTAATAAATAGTTTTCATTTTTATGAATTCTTATCTTTCATTTTAGCACTATGCAATTCTTTGATTCAGCAAATGAACACTGATCATAATTAATCCCTACTCCCTAACCACACTATTCATGTTCTTTTTCATTCACTTTTTTTATACAAGGTAAATTTGCTTTTATTATTAAAAATAACTAAAAAATAAAATATAAATTTTGGTTATAAATAATCAAACTAAAAGTTATGTTTATAAAAAAACAGAAAATCATTCAAGGATTTGAATAATGAAACATGAACTTAAACAGCCAGATAAAGCATTTTTTGGTCATCCTAAACCGCTACAAGGCTTATTTTTTACAGAGCTTTGGGAAAGGTTTTCTTATTATGGTATCCAGCCTTTACTTATTCTCTACATGATTGCTATGGTCAATGAGGGTGGCCTAGCACTCGACCGACCAACGGCTGCCGCTATTGTTGGGTTATTTGCAGGTTCAATGTATTTAATGACCGTCTTTGGTGGATGGGTTGCAGATAACTGGTTAGGGCAAGCACGTGCTGTCTGGTATGGATCAATTATTATTGCCTTAGGTCATTTATCAATTGCCCTTAGCTCTCTGTTTAATCAGTCTTTCTTTTACTTAGGTTTAGTATTGATTGTTTTAGGTACCGGATTATTTAAAACCTGTATTTCAGTGATTGTAGGAACACTATATAAAACTCATGACGCAAGGCGTGATGCAGGTTTTTCTATTTTTTACATGGGAATTAACATGGGGTCTTTTATTGCCCCACTCATAACGGGACTGTTGGTACAAAATCATGGCTGGCATTTAGGCTTTGGTATTGGTGGCATCGGGATGTTAATTGCTTTATTAATTTTCCGCTTTTTTGCACTCCCGCAACTTCAAACTTTTAATGAGTTACGTCAGGAAACCAACACCTGTAATAAACCTGTTGTAGATAATAAAAATGCACCCAAAATTGTATTTAGTTTTTTATTCGTAGTTGCGATGATTATTGCGTTAACTTTGTTTGGGATTATCCACATTAACCCAGTCGTGGTAGCAACCTACTTAACCATAGGAATTGGCCTAGGAATTATTGCTTACTTTGCTTATTTATTGCTTTTCCTTAATTTAGATCAAAACGACAAATTTAAAATTATTATTTGTTTTGTGCTATTGATCACTTCCGCTCTTTTTTGGTCTGCTTTTGAACAAAAACCAACATCTTTTAATTTATTTGCTCAGGACTATACAAACCGCAATGTTTTAGGCTTTGAAATTCCAACCGTATGGTTCCAGTCTATTAATGCCTTTTTTATCATTATTTTTGCCCCAATTGCAGCATGGCTATGGGCAAAACTAGGCAAATCGAATAAAGACCCCAATTACATTTCAAAATTTATTATTGCGCTTTTACTTGCGGCAGGCGGATTTTTAGTAATGTCATTTGCTAGCCGTTTTGCGATAAGTGATGGTTTGGTTTCGCCATTTTGGATTGTAGGCAGTTTATTTTTACTTACGCTAGGAGAACTCTGCCTAAGTCCGATTGGTTTATCGACCATGACCAAACTTGCACCAAATGTAATTCGTGGGCAAATTATGGGACTATGGTTTACAGGTACTGCTTTAGGTAATCTCATGGCAGGCCTAATTGGCGGACAAGTTTCAGCAGATGCGATCGAACATTTACCTAGTTTATTTATGCGCTGCGTATTGGCGTTGGTTATTGGCGCAATCGTGTTATTTTTATTAAAGAAACCCCTGAATAAATTAATGAATAAAACTAGCAACAAAGTTCAACCTAATTTGGAAACGATATGACCGACTTAACTGTTCCAGAAAAACTAGCAAAACTTCGTGAACTCATGACCACTCAACACGTTGATGCTTTGATTGTTATGAGTGCAGATCCTCATATGTCAGAGTATTTACCTGACTACTGGAAAGCAAGGCAGTGGTTAAGCGGTTTTAATGGTTCGGTTGGTACACTCGTCGTGACTCAAAACTTTG
Source organism: Acinetobacter genomosp. 33YU (assembly GCF_001990725.1). NCBI lineage: Bacteria > Pseudomonadati > Pseudomonadota > Gammaproteobacteria > Moraxellales > Moraxellaceae > Acinetobacter > Acinetobacter genomosp. 33YU. The sequence continues at coordinate 284,400 of NZ_LFZQ01000005.1, forward strand.
CTGGCCTCTGGGCAGATGGCCGCTATTGGGTGCAAGCCGAACAACAACTTGCTGGAACTGGATTTCAATTACAAAAGCTGACCAGTGATGAGTCTTCAACACATCTCGCGTGGATTGAGAAAAATTTATCAACTGATTCAGTTATTTCAGTAAACGGTCAAACGCTTTCAATCCAGCAATTTAAGGCTTTAGAAGCTACAGCAAAACAACGCGGTTTTAAACTTGAAACACAGCAAGATTTAATCGGTTCAATCTGGTCCAACCGCCCTGAACTTCCTTCAGAGCAGATTCATTTAATGTCCGAAGGCTTAAATGCACTATCTCGTAAAGAAAAAATTCAGGCGCTTCGTGAGACATTAGCTAACAAGAATATTACGGGTCATTTTATTTCATCTTTAGATGATATTGCATGGCTCCTAAATGCACGTGGGCAAGATGTAGAATATAACCCAGTATTCCTTTCGCATTTATATATCAGTGCTCAACAAGCTGTTTTATTCATTGATAGCAACAAAGTCGATTCAATCACTCAGCAGGCTTTCAAAGCAGATGGCATTGAGATCCGTGACTATCAAAATTCAGCTCAATTTTTAGCAAATATTTCTGATGCTTCAGTGCTTTTAGATCCAGCGAAAGTATCGGTTTTTCATGAACAAGCGATCGCAAAAGATATTCGGATTGTCTACGACATCAACCCAAGTACACTTTTTAAATCGCGTAAACATGAAAGTGAGATAGCTCATATCCGTCACGCCATGGTGAAAGATGGGGTTGCACTATGTCACTTTTTTCACTGGTTGGAAAAAGCACTTCATCATGGTGAAAGCATTTCAGAGTTGACTATTGATGAGAAAATTACAGCTTTCCGTGCTGAGCAAGAGGGTTTTATAGGCCCAAGTTTTTCAACGATTGCTGGCTTTAATGCCAATGGTGCTCTACCCCATTACCGTGCAACTGAAGAACACTACTCATTTATTCAAGGCGATGGCCTATTACTAATTGACTCTGGCGGGCAATATAGTGATGGAACAACGGATATTACCCGTGTTGTTCCCATCGGGATACCAACAGAGCAACAAAAACGTGACTATACTCTGGTTTTAAAGTGTCATATTGCTTTGGCAAAAACCATTTATCCAGAAGGTTTAGCTGCTCCTCTACTCGATTCAATTTGTCGTCATACTTTATGGCAACATGGTTTAGATTATCGCCATGGAACAGGCCACGGCGTAGGCTTTGCGCTTAACGTTCATGAAGGTCCGCAAGTTCTTTCTTATTACGCGCCTATACATGCCCATAGCAAACTACGCGCGGGAATGATTATTTCTAACGAGCCAGGTCTTTACCATGAGGGACAATACGGTATCCGTATTGAAAATCTCGTTGCAAACCGTCTCCACTCTGGATTTGAAAAAACTTACGGTGAATTTTTAGAGTTTGAAACGCTAACCCTTTGCCCGATTCATTTAGATTGTATCGTTATTGATCTGCTAACGAATGAAGAAAAAGATTGGTTAAATGGTTACCATCAAACTGTTCAAGAAAGATTAGCTGAACACGTGTCTGGCGATGTTTTAGATTGGCTGATTTATAACACACGTAAGATTTAATCTTCTTTTATGAATAAGGCAGAATAATTTTTATTTCCAATACAAGTTTATTTTGCCTTATTTCTACTTACTGTAATTTTAAAAAGCACCCATTCCCAAAGCTTTTTTTGGCAAATTTCTAACGAATGAAATAGTTAAACTGGTTACTTCTTTTTTTGCTATATTAGCCCATTAGAAAGCGGCTTCTTATTTTATATATCTAGAAAGCCCTTTCTAAAAACGGGTATCAATATGGGTAACTATTTTAGTCACTTATTAAATATATATTAATTATCATGAGGTTAAGTTCATCATGCTTCTAATGATCGACAATTACGACTCTTTTACCTACAACATCGTCCAGTATTTTGGCGAGTTGAATCAGGAAGTAAAAGTAGTTCGCAATGATCAAGTCACATTAGAGGATATTGAACGATGGCAACCTAAATATCTGGTTATTGGTCCTGGTCCTTGCTCCCCAAGTGAAGCTGGTATTTCAATTCCTGCAATTAACCACTTTGCCGGAAAAATTCCTTTGCTTGGCGTGTGTTTAGGACATCAAAGTATTGGGCAAGCTTTTGGCGGAAACATTGTAAGAGCCAAAACAGTGATGCACGGACGTTTATCTGATATGTACCATAGCAATAAAGGTATTTTCAGTAATCTCCCTAGCCCATTCTCGGCAACTCGTTATCATTCGTTGGTGATCGATCAGCAAACTCTGCCTGACTGCCTTGAAGTAACGTGCTGGACTAATGAAGCAGATGGCTCAATGGAAGAAATCATGGGTGTTAAACATAAGACATTGCCTGTTGAAGGCGTGCAGTTCCATCCTGAATCAATCTTGAGTCAACATGGCCATCAAATCTTTAAAAACTTTTTAGATATTTATGCATAAGTGATCCCTATGAATATTCAACAAGCACTTAACCATATAACAAAAAATATTCACCTGACTCAGCCGCAAATGGAAGACATTATGCGTAGCATCATGCAAGGTGAGGCAACCGAAGCACAAATTGGTGCTTTGATGATGGGCCTTCGCATGAAAGGTGAAAGTATTGACGAAATTACTGCTGCTGCACGTGTCATGCGTGAATTTGCGATCAAAATTGATGTCAGTGATATCAAATATTTAGTTGACATTGTCGGCACGGGTGGCGATGGTCAAAACTTATTTAATGTCTCTACCGCTTCAAGCTTTGTAATTGCGGCGGCAGGTGCAACCATTGCCAAACATGGTAACCGTGGCGTTTCAAGCAAATCAGGTTCATCTGATTTACTTGAGCAAGCAGGTATTAATCTTGATTTAGACATGCAACAAACTGAACGCTGTATCCGTGAGATGGGTGTAGGGTTTTTATTTGCTCCAAACCACCACAAAGCAATGAAATATGCTGTTGGACCACGTAGAGAGCTTGGTGTTCGCAGTATCTTTAATTTACTTGGCCCGCTTACGAATCCGGCTGGTGTAAAACGTTTTGTGATTGGGGTATTTTCAGATGAACTTTGTCGTCCAATTGCCGAAGTAATGAAGCAACTTGGTGCTGAACATGTGATGGTGGTTCATTCAAGAGATGGGCTTGATGAAATTAGCCTTGCAGCTCCTACAACTGTTGCTGAACTCAAAGACGGTGAAATTACTGAATGGACACTTACCCCTGAAGATGTCGGGATTGAGTCACAAACTTTAAACGGTTTAGTGGTTGCGGATGCTGCTTCCAGCTTAAAGCTGATTAAAGATGCATTAGGTAAAAATAAAACTGATATTGGTGAAAAAGCAGCAAATATGATCGCGCTTAATGCGGGTGCTGGTATTTATGTGGCGGGTATTACCAAAACTTATGCTCAGGCTGTTACCTTCGCTCAAGATATTATTTACGGCGGACAAGCTTTAGAAAAAATGAGTGTTTTGGCTGAATTTACCAAAACATTAAAACAATGCCAGGCAGATTAAGGACTTCTCATGATTAATATTCAAAATACCATTTTAGGTAAAATTGTTGACCGTAAACATGAGGAACTTGCTGCGCGTTTAAAACAACGTAATTTGCAAGATGTTGAAGAATTAGCAAAAGCTGCAACACCAGTGCGTGGCTTTGCAAATGCTTTAAAACATAAACGTCCGGGTGTAATTGCTGAAATTAAAAAAGCGTCTCCATCAAAAGGAGTTATTCGCGCGGATTTTAATCCTGCTGAAATTGCCCAGCAATATGAACAAGCTGGAGCAGCCTGTTTATCGGTACTGACTGATGTTGATTTCTTTCAGGGTGCAGATGAAAATATTGCGATTGCTCGCAATCATTGTGCCCTGCCTGCTTTGCGTAAAGATTTCTTGGTCGATCCATACAATGTAGTTGAAGCACGTGCTTTGCATGCTGACTGTATTTTATTAATCGTTGCTTGTTTATCTGACCAGCAACTCGAAGAAATGTCAAAAACTGCGTTTGAACATCAACTAGATGTATTGGTTGAAGTTCATGACGAAGAAGAAATGGAACGCGCGTTAAAGCTTTCTGAACAATGTTTATTAGGTGTGAATAACCGTAATTTAAAAACGTTTGATGTAGATTTAAATACGTCTATCCGATTGAAAAAATTACTTCCAGCCTCACGTTTATTAATTACTGAAAGCGGTATTGCGACGCCAGACGATGTGCATATGATGCAAGAGCATGATATTCACAGCTTCTTGGTCGGCGAAAGTTTTATGAAACAACCACGTCCAGATCAAGCTTTTACTGCTCTTTTTGGACAACCTCAAACGGTTTAATGAAGATATATGAGTAATAAAGATTCATCGCTTTCTAAAGAGCAACAAAAATTATTGAAGCAATTTAAAAAGCAAATCTCCAATCCTCATTCAAGCAAAATCGCAAATCAGCCTGAGACTAAAAAATCTCAGGCTGAGCCTGAAGAATTGGGAGATACACATTTGTTTCAACAAGCTGTTGCAGGTGTTAAACGCATCAACAATAGTAATGTGGCTAATGTCAAACCACCTCGTGCCAAAAAAGTCGATGCACAAACACTAGCTAAACGTGCAGCTGCCGAAGGTGGCCGTGATACCGAACATGCTGAATTGTCAGACACTCAAGCTGCTTTAAATCCAGTCGCAAGCCAAGCTTCATTAAGCTATCGCATTGCAACACTTCAACATAAGGTGTTTGAAGACTTAAAAGCAGGCAAGATGCGTTGGTTTGAAGCTGTAGATCTACACGGCTGTACCATTGAACAAGCGCGTGACGCAGTTTTACAAATTATCCAGATGGCAAAAGATGAAAATCAAAATGTCATTAAAATTGTACATGGTAAAGGCCCCGAAGCGGTCTTAAAAACCTATGTCAACGGATGGTTACGCCAACATCGTGATGTTTTAGCCTTTGTAAGTGCTCCAGAAAATCAAGGTGGCACAGGTGCCGTTCTCGTGCTGCTTAAACGCGCAGAAAAAAATCCAAAGTTCGAACAAAAAAAATGATCCTTTGGGATCATTTTTTTACATCAAACACCTGCAATAATTGAGCAACTACTGCAATGGCAATCATTGCAGGTTGTTTCGATGAAATTCCTTCTACCCCGATCGGGCAAACCAAACGTTGTAATGTTTCTGGGGTGTAACCACGTACTTGCATACGCTTTTCAAAAATAGCTCTTTTACTTTTTGAACCAATCATTCCGACATAAGCAAATGGTTTCGCCGTAGGTTTTAAGGCTGTAAAACACAATTGCAAATCTAGTTGATGATCGTGCGTTAAAATTAAAATTGCCCCCGAACGATCAAATTGCTCGATCTCCGCGTCTAAAGTATCAGTCGTTATACATTGCACCTGTTGCAGTAAATCGGATGGAAAAATATCATCACGCTGATCAATCCATTTCACCCGAACTCCAATAGGCAATAAACAACGAACAATTGCTTCACCCACATGCCCTGCTCCACAAATCAGCACTTGCATAGCATAAGGTTTTATCTGCTGGCTAAATTGCCATACTTCACTGCTGCCAGAATGAAACTCGAAACTTGGTTGTTGTTCTATATCCATAGTCTGCCAAGTGGACACATATTGATGTGAGACTTTACGCCCTATACGCTGACCAGCTCGCCATGCTTGTAAAATCGCAGATAAATCCGATGTGATCGCACTGGGTAATATTTTTTCAAACAATAACCACATCACCCCGCCACAACACTGTCCCAACCGAGCACTGAGGTTAAAGCGTTCAATACGCATCACTGAAGTTTCCATTTCACTTAACATTGCTTTAGCAATATCAATAGCCTGAAACTCTAGATGCCCGCCACCGATCGTATCTGACTGCTGCCATTGCTGTTGCAAATTAAACCGCAATAACATGGTTGCACCAACTTCTCGTGGTGTTGAACCATCAGCGCGAACTACTGTGACCAATACCATAGGCAGAGCATCGACTTGCCACGCCACAAAATCAGTCCACCATTGTAAATGTTGCATAATCTTCTACATTTTAGCTTGTGGTCGGTCAGCCAAAGCTTGTCCGCGTCCAATCGCAATCGCGCGTAAAATTTCTTCGGCAGTTGCTGGAGCATTGAGTACGAGCGGTGCATTTTCTGGAATAGCCGCCTGTACTGCCTGACGAATTGCAGAGAACACTGATAATGCCAACATGAATGGAGGTTCGCCTACCGCTTTAGAGCGATAGATGGTGTCTGCCTGATTTTGGTTATCAAACAGTTTGACATTAAAAATATGAGGAATGTCTACACTGGTCGGGATTTTATAAGTTGAAGGCGCATGGGTAAACAAACGGCCTATGTGTGGCCCCTGCGGCTGCCAATACAACTCTTCTGTCGTGAGCCATCCCATCCCTTGTACAAAACCACCTTCAATTTGCCCAATATCAATTGCTGGGTTAATTGACTGCCCGACATCATGCAAAATATCGGCACGTAACACTTTCATTTCCCCAGTTAGCGTATCTATTGCGACCTCACTGACCGCTGCCCCATAAGCATAATAGAAAAATGGACGCCCTAAATGGTTGACCTGATCGTAGTGAATTTCTGGTGTTTTATAAAAACCGCTGTCCCATAGTTGTACACGTGCCATGTATGCCCGTTGAACTAAATCTGGAAATGTCCATGAGTGACTATTCGCTGTTGTGACTATACTATCTTCAAACTGGACTTGATGAGCAGCACTTTGACTTATTTCGGCTGCAAGTTTTGCCAGACGCTCACGAATTTTAATACAGGCATTTTGAACAGCTTTACCGTTTAGATCTGCGCCACTCGATGCAGCAGTTGCCGAAGTATTTGGCACCCGAGAAGTATCAGTTGCAATTAAGCGAATGCTATCGATTGGTAAACCCAACTCATGCGCAGCAACCTGCCGTACTTTGGTATATAGCCCCTGTCCCATTTCTGTACCGCCATGGGTGATAGAAACAGTACCATCCATATACACGTAGACCAGTGCACCCGCCTGATTGTAATGCACGGCGTTAAACGAAATACCAAACATTAAGGGTGTTAACGCAATACCACGCTTAATGATGTCATTGTTCTCGTTAAAGGTATGAATGCTCTGTTTGCGTTTCGCATAATCGCTACTTTGCAATAATTCGGCTACCAATTTTGGCGCAACATTATCACGGACTTCTGCCCCATAGTGCATACGGTCACGTCCAGCACCGGGCTGTTCGGCAAAGAAATTGCGCTGACGAATTTCAACTGGGTCACAACCTAAATAACGAGCAATATCATCAATAATATTTTCAATGACAAACATACCTTGTGGCCCACCAAAACCACGATATGCCGTATTAGAAACAGTATTGGTTTTACAACGCAAGTTACGTAGCTCAACTGCATTTAAGTAATAGGCATTACCAATATGGCAAATTGCTCGTTCATTTACTGGTCCAGAAAGATCAGCCGAAAAACCGCAGTTTGAAGCCAGTTGCACCTTTAGGCCTTGCAGAACACCACTGTCATCAAAGGCTACAGACCACTCATAAGCAAAACCGTGACGTTTACCTGTAGCGCTCATATCATCATCACGATCTAAGCGTAATTTACACGGACGGCCTGTTTTTTGTGCTGCCAAAGATGCAATGCATGCCCACTGCGCCGACTGCGACTCTTTACCACCAAAACCACCACCCATACGACGGCTTTCCACACTCACCTGATGCATATTCATGCCTAATGCATGACAAATCAGTAGCTGCATTTCGGTTGGATGTTGTGTCGAACAATAGACTTTTAAGCTCTGATTTTCTTGGGGAATCGCATAGGAAATTTGACCTTCTAAATAAAAATGCTCTTGCCCACCCAGCTCAATAGCACCTGAAAGATGATGTGCTGCATTTTGAAATGCCTGTTCAACTTCACCATGGCTAAAGTCAACAGGCGGCAACACCCACGATTCTTTTTGAATCGCATCTTGAATCGTTAAAATCGGAGTTTCGGGCAGATATTCAATTTTTGCTAAGCGAACTGCCTGACGGGCTTGCTGATAACTGTCAGCAACAACCACAAACAAGGCTTGTCCATAAAATTCGACCTGATCTTCGGCAAAAATTGGGTCATCTTTTACAATGGGTCCCCAATTATTTTCAACATCAATATCCTTTGCCGAAAAAACTGCATGCACACCATCGGCCTGACGTACTGCATCTAAATCAAGCTTACTAATTTTGCCTTTTGCACAACTTGAAAATCCGACAGCTAGGTGCATGGTATTTTCAAGCTCAGGTAAATCATCAATATATGTTGCCTGCCCCGTTACATGTAAATGGGCACTCTCGTGTGGAATCGAATCGCCAGCTTTAGCTGATTTTTTAGAAATGCTTAAGTTAATGGTTTGATTCATGTCAGATCTCCACCATAGCAATCAAGTCATTCACACGAGTTAGTGTTTGAGACAGGACTTTTTCTACATAAAAACGCTGTAAACAGTTTTTCGCGACGTGTAAACGATATGCTGCGCTAGCACGTCCATCATCTAAAGGCTGATAGTCTTGCGACAATACTTCTTGTGCCTGAACGATCAATTCTGATGTAAGTTGTTGGCCTTCCAATATGGCTTCTGCATACTTTGCACGTTTGGGAATAGCAGCCATGCCACCAAAAGCAATTTTCACATTGTGAGCGACACAATGATTATCTAGCTCACATGAAATAGCCGCACATACCGCAGAAATATCTTGCTCAAAACGTTTAGCAATTTTATAGCTGGCAAATTTAAAACGTGGCTGCCCTTCACAAAGTGGAATAACAATCGACTCTACAAACTCACCAAGTTGTAATGCTGTTTTTTGATAATCTAAATAAAAGTCTTCCAAGGCAATTTCACGAGCCTGTTCACCTAAGCGCAAAATTAAGCGTGTACCTAGCGTAATTAATGCTGGCATTGAGTCGCCAATAGGCGAACCATTGGCAATATTTCCACCTAAAGTTCCAGCATTTTTAATAGGCATGGAAGCAAAACGGCGCTGTAATTCTTGAAAGTCAGGATAAAACTCTGAAATTTTGATGAGTGCATCACTCAAACTGACATTTGCCCCAATCGTTAAAGTATGGTCTGTGATTACTATCTTTTTAAGTTCTTCAACCTGACCGATATAAAGCATATCTCCTAAATTACGGCCTTGTTTTGTGACCCACAAACCAACATCTGTACTACCTGCAACAATACGGGCTTGCGGCAACTGTGAACGTATAGCAGCAAAATCCCGCAAAGTTTTGGGTGCAAAAAATTGCTGAACATGATGATTTAAATGCAATGCTGGTAATGCTTGAATGTCTTTTAATACATGAATTACTTTTTGACGTTCTAATTGAACACGCGGATAGTCATATGCTTTTTTTGCTGCATCTAAAATAGGTCGATAACCCGTACAGCGGCACAAATTTCCAGAAAGATAATCACTGATTTTATCTTTGCTTGGTGGCTGTTGTTCATTTTCGTACATTGACCATAGCGACATGATAAAACCGGGCGTGCAAAAACCACATTGTGAGCCATGCATATCCACCATTGCCTGTTGTACAGGATGCAATGTCCCAGCTTGTGTAGGTAATAAATTATGAAGATCTTCTACTGTAAATAAAGCTTTACCATCTAAAGTCGCTAAAAACTGAATACAGGCATTTACGCTCCGTAATTGCAGGTTGTCATTGACTAACTCACCAATCACTACTGTACATGCACCACAATCGCCCTCAGCACAGCCCTCTTTTGTACCAGTCTGCCGAGTCTTACCAGTTTGGGTATATTCTCGGAGAAATTGTAAGACCGTCATGGTGGGTAATACATTTTCTACTTGTTGCTGACTGCCACGAAAAAAAAAGGTAATTGGACGTTCTGACATTTTTTATCCTTATGCTCTATAGTACGGCATATTTGCAAATATGATGCCATGAGGCGATCATTTATAACTTAACTGTATTAGTCGCACATTTCATGTTCAAATACTTGACTATTAACGATAAAAAACATGAAATTTATTCACCATTTATCCAACGCGTACCGAACAGGATAAATATAGTGCGACGAGTTATGAACATCAGGTCATGTTTCTGATACAATGCCGAGCTTGTCTAATAGAGTAAATTTATACGCCTTATGTCAATGCAGCAATCGTACGCAAACATTCTGACTGCCGTCGGTGAAGACCTTAATCGTCCCGGCCTTAAAGATACGCCTGTGCGTGCGGCTAAAGCTTTTTCATATTTAACTTCTGGCTATAGTAAAACTTTAGAAGAAGTCACCAATAATGCTGTTTTCCCATCAGATAACCATGAAATGGTATTGGTGAAAAATATTGAATTTTATTCGCTTTGCGAACATCACCTCCTTCCATTCTATGGCCGTGTTCATGTTGCCTATTTACCAGAAGGCAAAGTTCTTGGCTTATCTAAATTTGCACGTATTACCGAGATGTTTGCTCGTCGTTTGCAAATTCAGGAAAATCTAACTCAGCAAATTGCTGAAGCTGTGGCTGAAGTGACTGGTGCTCGCGGTGTTGCTGTCGTAATTGACTCTGCACATATGTGTATGATGATGCGCGGTGTAGGTAAACAGGAATCTACAACTCGTACAGTTTCTTTTGTCGGAGATTTTAAAACTGACAAAGAAGCACGCCGTGAATTCTTAAGTGCAGTACCAGAAAGCTACTAATCTGGTAGCTACTGCAAAAAAGCCCGACTCAGTTGGGCTTTTTTATATTTAGATAAAGCACTTACTCTATAAAACATAACAGTTAAATTAGGTGATTTTTGTTATAAAAGTACACATCTTTAATTTTAAATAATTTATGAGTTAATCATGCGATTTAACAAAATTTCTTGCTTACTTTTATCCCCTCTTTTTATTTTTAATACCTCAATTTATGCAGGGAATACACCAAAAGAGCAAGAAATTAAGAAACTGGTTGATCAAAATTTTAAACCGTTATTAGAAAAATATAATGTGCCGGGTATGGCGGTAGGTATTATTCAAAATAATAAAAAATATGAAATGTATTATGGCCTTCAATCTGTTCAAGATAAAAAAGCTGTAAATAGCAGTACCATTTTTGAGCTAGGTTCTGTCAGTAAACTATTTACCGCTACAGCAGGTGCTTATGCTAAAAATAAGGGAAAAATCTCTTTTGAAGATAAGCCAAGTAAATACTGGAAAGAGCTAAAAAACACTCCGATTGATCAGGTCAATTTACTTCAACTTGCTACTTATACCAGTGGTAATCTTGCCCTACAGTTTCCAGATGAAGTACAAACAGACCAACAAGTTTTAACTTTTTTCAAAGGCTGGAAGCCTAAAAATCCAATTGGTGAATATAGACAATATTCCAACCCAAGTATTGGCCTATTTGGAAAAGTTGTAAGCTTGTCAATGAATCAGCCTTTTAGTCAGGTTTTAGAAAAAACCATTTTTCCAGACCTTGGCTTAAAACATAGTTATGTCAATGTACCTAAAACTCAAATGCAACATTATGCATTTGGCTATAACCAACAAAATCAGCCGATTCGAGTCAACCCTGGTCCCTTAGATGGTCCAGCTTACGGCGTTAAATCGACCTTACCGGATATGCTGAGTTTCGTTAAGGCCAACCTAAATCCACAAAAATATCCGGCAGATATTCAACGTGCAATTAATGATACACATCAAGGTTTCTATCAAGTAGGTACCATGTATCAGGCGCTTGGTTGGGAAGAGTTTTCTTACCCTGCAACCTTACAAACTTTATTAGACAGTAATTCTGACCAGATTGTGATGAAGCCTAATAAAGTCACTGCTATTTCTAAAGAACCTTCAGTTAAAATGTTTCACAAAACTGGTTCAACCAATGGCTTCGGAACATACGTCGTATTTATTCCTAAAGAAAATATTGGTTTAGTCATGTTAACCAATAAACGTATTCCAAACGAAGAACGTATTAAGGCGGCTTATGCTGTGCTAAATGCGATAAAAAAATAATCATCTTTAGCTAAAACAAAAAAAGAGAAATAGATGAAATCTATTTCTCTTTTTTTATGAATATACGATTTAAAAGAACCAGACATATCCTAAGCTTGATTTCATCCAGTCCAAATGATTTTGCTTTTCATAATCCCAATTCAGGCGAATAGCATTATTGCTATTAATGGCATATTGCCACTGGGTATTTAAGCGTAAGTTCCATTGGTTTTGGTCTTCCCAATAGGGTAATTCAACTTGTATCACTGAGTTAAAGTTTTCAAACCACTGGTTAATACAGCCTATAGTTGGCCCCATTCCTACACGCCAACCTTTATCTAAATTTGAACCTGCTTGAACATAAGCTTGGACTTGTCCATAGCACACATGTTTACGGTCATAGTCCGCAACACTATAGCCAACTTGGGTATTAAAACTCGCTACACCATGCTGTTTTTCATCACTATAAACGCCGTCATGAACCGCTTCTTGACGCCAGCCTAAGTTAAATCCCCAAGTGAGAGGTGTTTTGAATGGTTGAATCGGGTTATAGGAGTTCACTTCAAGTAGATCAAGACGTTCTAGCTTTAAATGATCATCTCTCCACTGGGCATTACCATTTAAAAATAATAATTGAGTACCGGCACGATACCCTCCTTGAGGGTCAATCAAGTCATGGTAAGCCTGTCTATGCCCAATCTCAATAAACTTATCACCTTGTACTTCGCCCAATTTTAGCGAAACATTACGTGCATTATGGCCTTGTGTAGGTTCAGTAGAGGGCCGTTTAGGTTCTTGACGTTGTTTATCTAAATCAATCTGACTTCTTAAAGCCAAAAGCTGCCTTAGCTGTGGTTGAGCAAAACTTTCTTCAACTTTTCGACTAATGAATTGTAGATATAAATCATCGTAAGCCATCTCAAGAATTTTGGCCTGATCTGTCTGACTATACGACTTAAGTATTTCGGAGGACTCTTTAGTTGGAATCATGGCTACCTGATGAGCAACTTTTGCCAAAGACGCGCCATGCTGATGAGCTTGAGCTAATAATTGAGTCTCTAAAGCTGGTCGATACACAGGAGGATTCGTAAGCCCTTGCTGCTGCATCGCTTTAATCGTTTCCATTGGAATAGAAGCGTAATTAAACTTTTCTTGTAAGTTAGACTCAGGTTTGACCAAATCAACCAATCCCAATAAACGATAGGCGCAGTTGTCACTCACAAAATAATAAGGGAAGCTCACATGTTGCATTTCCCAAATATGAGACACTAAAAAACGTGTTTCTTCAGGAGATAGATTTAACTCATATTCCCATAAATCACGGCTTTCAAAATCACCATACTCTTTTACCTTACGATAATAAGGCATTAGTGAATATTCACCCGGATACTGCCCTGTTAAGCCTTTCCAAGCATATGACCAGTTGTCATTGCCTGCGACAGTGGCTGCATAATTTACAGCGTAAGAAACGAGGTTTAACTGTTTTTGATCTTTAGGGTCTAAGCGTAATAAGGTATGTCCAAACATTGAGCTTGGATTGCCCATAAAATCTGTAGCGTAAATTAGCGTCGCTTTATAAGGTTTAATCTGGCCTATCCAGTTTTCAAACTCTGAGCATTTTACTTGCGGTAATTCATTTTCTTGAATGCCTAATTGCTTTATAAGCCATTGACTACGTGCAGGAAACTTACAACGAATTGATTGATTGTCTGGAGCTGGCGCAAATAATGCTGTGATATCTGCTTTCTGTTCTTCTTTTAAATTATTTTTCCCATTTGGTGCCATAAAATAACCAGAGTAACTCACTTCACTCTTCTGGTTTTTATTGGCATACATCAGACGTTGCCATGTGATGTCTTGATCTAAATTTTTTTGTTCTGCAATAGACCAGTAGTTTTGAATAGATGGATTTATTTCTGCTGAATACGCAATATTAACTGCCAATGAGGCAAAAATTAAAACAACCGATTTCATTAAGCTCATCAATTTTTATCATTAAATATAAGAAAAACCCTGCCAAATGACAGGGTTTTCAATTTCAAACTTATACGTAAGCTTTTAAAACGTCGTCTTTAGCCATTACGTTTTGTAATGATGCTAATACTTGAAGTGTGTTTTGGTTGTCTGCTGAATAGATTTCACCAAAGTTTGCTTTTGAAACTTTGAAGAAACGATCTTTGTCTTGTGGTTTAATTTGCATTAACTCAGCAAGTACGTTCAGGCTTTCACCTTGGCCTACAGCCATATCACGCGCTAAAGTTTCTGCATTTTCATTTGTGAAAGTAACAACTTGAGCTGTTACTGTTCCGCCTTGACGGCAGCCTAAAGTACCAAAAGTAATACCTAATAATTGGTTAGTAAAAATACCGTTTGTTGTTGCAGCAAGAATTTTAGGCGCTACTCCTTTTTTGCCTGCCCATACTTGCGTACCCACACCACAACCTACATCGTTATCAGCCATAGCAACACTTGAACCAGCTGCTAACAAAGCAGCTAAAGCTAATTTTTTTAACATAGATGTATATCTCCAAAAATCATTATTGATTGTTTCTTATGTATTGTTATGTGTAATTATTATTACACCCTATCAAAGATAGCGATAAGCCAGTCATTTAGCAATTAAAAATTAAATAATATGATAAAAAGTGAAAATGAAATTTTTACTTTAAATTCCAATTACCTTGATTATCTCGATGACCTAATATTTTAAGAACTAATACTAAACTTAGCAGTAATAATAAATACCACGAACCAAGTTTACCCCATCCCACCATATGCCAAGCATTAATCTGACTTGGGTAAACCCAAATTTTATAAAATGTACTAATATTTTCAGCAACCCAAATTATGAATGCGAGTGTCACCAACACAGGGAGCATTGGCGTTTTAAACTTACGTTCATTTATTTGAAAATAAAGAGTAGTTTTCCAGAAAATATAAACACTAAATGCAAATAAAATATAGCGAATATCAGGAATAAAGAATTTACTCATAAAGTTAATATATGAGAAAAATGCGAGAAAAAGCATGCTTCCAAAGCTTGGCAGTTTCTCCAAGGAAACTTGAAATAGTCGTATTGAGCGAGCAAAGAAACTACCTACAGCCGAGTACATAAAGCCTGCAAATAAAGGCACAGTAATAATTTTAAATACCGCAGGCTGCGGGTATTGCCATGAAGCAATGCCGGGATGTGTCAAAAAGATTTCCATGACCATTGCCATGATATGAAATAAAGCAATGACTTTGGCTTCTTGCCATGACTCCAGCTTTAAATATAACAAGCAAATTTGGATAATGAGTGCATAGATGAGTAAATAATCATAACGATAAAAACCCATATATTCATGGCTACCCATCGGTGCTGTCAGGGCAAAAGCTATTAAAAGCAAAATACCAAACAAGGCTGCCGAAACAGCCTTGCCGATAAAATGAATTGGTAAAGTTAGGTGGCGCACAAAGAACTATCCTAGATATTTAGCACTATACTCATGCACTGTATCTACAAAGATTTTTGGTTGCGCAGGATCTACCCACTGGGTAATGCCATGACCCAAGTTTGCAACATAACCAGTCTTCTCACCATTTGCGTAAGCGTCATCTAACATCGCTTTTACGGCTTTTTCAATCGTAGCTGCTGAACCATATAAAACAGCCGGATCAAGGTTCCCTTGTAGAGCAACACGACCTGCTACAGTTGTACGGGCTGTATTTAATGGTGTAGTCCAATCTAAACCTAATGCATCTGCACCTGTTGTGATCATTGGTTCTAACCACTGACCGCCACCTTTGGTGAATACAATGACAGGAATACGGCGCCCATCTTTTTCACGTTGCAAGCCCGCGATAATCTTTTTCATATAGTTCAAAGAGAACTCTACATATTCACGGTGTGCTAAAGCACCGCCCCAACTGTCAAAGATTTGAATTGCTTGAGCGCCCGCATCAATCTGAGCATTTAGATAGTCAATCACTGAATCTGCTAAATGGTCGAGTAGCGCATGCAAAACTTCTGGCTGTGCATACATCATTTGTTTGGTAAAACGGAACTCTTTACTTGAACCACCTTCAACCATGTAAGTTGCTAGTGTCCAAGGACTACCTGAAAAACCAATGAGTGGGACTTGACCACCTAAAGCAGAACGAATTGTACTTACTGCGTTCATGACATAATCAAGATCAGATTTAGCATTTAACTTTGGTAAATTTGCTACATCTTGTTCAGTACGAACCGTTTTATGAAACTTAGGGCCTTCGCCTGTTTCAAAGTAAAGACCTAAACCGAGTGCATCTGGAATAGTTAAAATATCTGAAAATAAAATTGCTGCGTCTAAATCATAACGACGTAAAGGCTGTAAAGTTACTTCACAAGCAAACTCTGTATTTTTGCATAAAGATAGAAAGTCACCCGCTTTTGAGCGTGTTTCGCGATATTCAGGCAAATAACGTCCTGCTTGGCGCATCATCCATATCGGTGTGGTGTCTACAGGCTCACGTAATAAAGCACGTAAGAAACGATCATTTTTAAGTGTCGTCATTGCCGATCTCTATCTTTTTCATGTGGCAGCATCATATCAAAACGTAGATGTTTTTATAATTTCAATTTCATACAAAAAACTTGTCAATCCACTAAAAAATGCATATTTACACAAAAGTCTACTGCAAGAAGCTCGGTTTTCTGCAATACTTGCAACATGTTACATCGGGTTTATTGATATTCCTTTAATGATTAAATTCACCAATATTGAATGCACAAAAATTGCGTTGTTGGTGATTTTATAAACGTTAGGATCAGTCTCCTTGCCCTATTGCTTATATGAAAATTCTTAAGGTTGAATTACATGTTTGTTCGCTCATTACTCGCTATGAGTTTAAGTTGTATTATTGCTAATGTTGCTTTGGCTGCGTCAACAACTGAGCAACCACTGAACCCTAAAAAAGTATCTGCTCCTGTAGAAGATCCAATTGATCCGCTTGCTGTAGATGCTGCTTCAACTGCAAAAGCCCAAGCGCAGACACAGATTACTGCTCAAGAACAAAATGATTTAAATCGAGCGTCTACAACATTACAAAATTTGCAAAAAGCTGAAGACCCAAATGCTGATTCAGGCATTGCTGCTTCAGAACCAACTGCACCAGCTAAAACAGCGACAGCCACTAAGACTTCTGCTCCTGCTCCAGCTGTTTCATGGACATTAGATAGCTTAAACAATGCTGACTGGTACGAAAACATTGGCAAAGGCCAACTTCCAGTTTATGCACGTGCTCACGTTATGTTGAACAATGCCCATGCTTCGCCGGGTGCGATTGATGGCATGAGCGGTAAAAATACCCTAAAAGCAATTGCATCTTTCCAGCAAATGAATGGTTTATCTCCTACTGGCGAGTTAACTAAAGAAACTTGGGATGCACTTGTTGCAAAACAAACAAAACCAGCATTTATTGAATACACGATTACTGATGCAGACTTAAAAGGTCCATATGCTGAGTCAATTCCTTCTGACTACGCATTACAAGCCAAAATGAAAGGTTTGTACTACACGCGTGTGACTGAAATGTTGGGTGAGAAGTTCCATATTGATGAAGGTTTCTTAAAGAAATTAAATCCGAAAGCAACCTTCAAAAAAGTTGGTGAGAAAGTTATTGTTCCAAACGTACGCAATGACTTACCAGAAGATATTCATTTGATTATTGCGCATAAAGGTGCAAAACAGTTGTATCTGTTTAACAGCCGCAATCAAATGGTAGGTTCCTTTCCTGCAACAATTGGCAGTACTGATACGCCTTCTCCGACCGGTACTTATAAGGTAGTTGGTGTTGCGCGTAACCCTTGGTATAGCTATTCACCTTCGAACTTCGTACAAGGTAAAAACTTAAAACCACTTTCTTTACCACCAGGCCCTAACGCTCCTGTAGGTAATATCTGGATTGGTTTAAGTAAAAAATCATTCGGTATTCACGGTACACCAAACCCATCTTTAATTTCTAAAACTGCATCACACGGTTGTATCCGTTTAACCAACTGGGATGCTAACGATTTAGGTAATAAAGTACGTGCAGGTGTCACTGTTAAATTCTTAGAATAATCCTTTAAAGAAGAAAGCCTGCTTTATGCAGGCTTTTTTTATACTTAAAATTTAAAACGAATATTTATTGATATATCGATCATATTAAAAACGCAACAATATGTTGCATCTACTCTATTTTTAGCTTCATTCTACAGGTTTAACATAGTCCTCAAGAGATCAATAATAATTTGAGGAGATCGAGTCATGAATGCTTTTTTGCATCGTAGTGAAGATCGTGGTCATGTTAAAGCGGGTTGGTTAGAGTCTTATCATAGCTTTTCATTTGGTAACTGGTATAACCCGAAATATATGGGTGTAAGCGCATTACGCGTGATTAATGACGACAGAATTGATGCCCATAATGGTTTCGGCACACACTCTCATGACAACATGGAAATTTTAACCTGTGTGCTTGATGGTGCAATTTCACACCGTGATACGATGGGAAATGAAGGCCAAATTAAGGCTGGTGAATGGCAACTCATGAGTGCTGGCACAGGCGTGGCGCACAGTGAAATCAATAACACTGATACACCTGTCCATCTATTACAAATCTGGATTATTCCAGACGTAAAAGAAGCTGAGCCAAACTACCAACAAATTAATTTGGATCCACGTAAAGATCCAAATAAATGGCATTTAATTGCAGGCCCAGATGCAAATGCACCTATGCAAATTCGCCAAAACGCAGAAGTAAAATCTGCAGTATTGGAAAAAGGAAATGAACTTCCTGTTGAAACATCAAAACGGGTAAATTACGTTCATGTGATTTCAGGTGTAATTCGTATTGGTGATCAAGAAGTTAAAGCTGGTGATGCTTTAGTGTTTGAAGATAACGCCGTGATTCATGCACTTGAAAACAGTCAATTTATTTGGTTTGATTTACCTTAAACAGCTAAAAGCCCTTTTATATAAAAGGGCTTTTTAGTCACTACTACCGCCACTATCGCAGCTGCTTGAGTCCGAAGATGACGAACAATCATTTGAGTGGCTTGAGCTATGATGATGGCTATTATCATGAACATGATGGTTTGCTGACGATGAATAATCATGCTCACCCGATGATGAATAATTCTTTCGATAGCGTAGAGCTGCAATTAACAGAAATAATCCCACACTGGAAAAAATGGTAATAAATACAATAAAAAATACCTTCAAATAACGACCTCCTAAATAAATCTATATAGATGATTACTGTATCACCTACTTCTTTATTTAAATGAGGTATGTTGATTAAACAAGTTATTTTTTGATAAATACCACAACACTTTCAATGTAAAAACTGGATGAGTAACCTTTCAAAATAACTCAAAAGTTACACACTACCACTATCAGCATAGCTTAAATAAAACCACTCTCATTTTATAAATGATTAAAAATCGTTTTGAGTTTCCTTTACATATAAATAGGCACTTGCTCTAGATATACCTAAATGCTGAGCAACCGTCTCTACAGCCTTTTTAATGTCTAATAAGCCATTATTCTTGAGTTCATGTATTAATTGTTTTCGCTCATTGAGTTTTAGCATACGCGGTGTCGTAGCCTGTTTTGAAGCAAATTGATCGATATATCTTCGAATTGCTTCTGTACCATTCGGTTCCAGATTTTCAATAATGTTGTCAGTTTCAATTTTAGTGAACTGGTCTAAAGCACTTTGCATTCCCCTAAATAGGGTTAAATCTATATTCATACATAAAGCGGCCACATATTGCCCTTCTTCATCTTTAATTCCTATAGACGTACTTTTGGCAGGCCGACCATCTGCAAACTGGTTTGCGTAGTTTGAAATGAGGTTTGGAAATTCTGGAGACATGATTCTAGCCAGCCCTAACTCGGTTGCTGGATCACCAATTTTTCGACCAGATAAATTGTTATGTATAGAGAGTATGGCATGCTCAGGATTTGTTAAGTCATGGACAACAACTTCGCAAAAAGGAAATAGCGTTTCACTTAGCCCCTTCGCGATAGTATCTAGTTGAGTGAGTAAATGTTTATCACGATTGCCCAATGTATTTCCTCCTAATGACTTAGTTACTATTTCAAACCCTAACGTAAAGCATGCAATAGTAATTTAGACTTTTTATCTAATTTTAAACTTAATGTAAATCAAAATCTTATATCTCATTGTTATCACATTAGAAAATAAAATTAGACATTTTATCTAAAAATATATATTTTATCTAAACAAGGTCAGTATATTGTGCGTTGCTTGAGCAATAGTAAATCTTGCATCCGAAAACATTGAATAGAATTAGGTTTAATTATGAAAAATTTAACCCTTCCCACTTATGACGATGTGGCAGCCGCTGCTGAACGTATAAAAGGTTTTGCAAATAAGACTCCTGTTTTAACTTCACGTACTGTGAACAATGAGTTTGAAGCAGAAGTATTTTTTAAATGTGAAAATTTTCAGCGTGTTGGTGCTTTCAAATTTCGTGGTGCAATGAATGCACTTTTGCAATTTAGTGAAGCTCAGAAAAAAGCGGGTGTGGTTGCTTTCTCTTCAGGAAACCATGCGCAAGCAATTGCACTATCAGCAAAAACGCTTGGTATTCCAGCCATAATCGTTATGCCGCAAGATGCACCTGCCGCAAAAATGGCAGCAACACGAGAATACGGCGCCGATATTGTTGAATTTGACCGCTATAGAGAAGATCGGGAAAAAATTGGAAAAGAAATAGCTGAAAAAAATGGCCTGACACTCATTCCATCTTATGACCATCCTCATGTAATTGCAGGTCAAGGAACGGTTGCCAAAGAGCTATTTGAAGAAGTAGGTGAATTAGATTACCTGTTTGTATGTTTAGGGGGCGGTGGTTTATTGGCTGGTTCTGCCCTGTCTGCTCGCCATCTCTCGCCTAACTGTAAAATATATGGCGTTGAACCTGCTCTAGGAAATGATGGACAAATGTCTTTTAGAAAAGGAGAAATTGTTCATATTGATACACCACAAACCATTGCCGATGGCGCTCAAACTCAATATTTAGGCAAACTAACATTCCCTATTATTCAAAAGAATGTAGATGACATTTTGACAGTAGAAGATGAAGACCTCATTAGCTGTATGAAGTTCTTTGCTGAAAGAATGAAAATGGTCGTTGAACCGACAGGCTGTCTCGGATTTGCTGCTGCACATAATTTAAAGCATGAGTTAAAAGGCAAACGTATAGGCATCATTATTAGTGGCGGGAATGTCGATATTTCTAAATATGTAGAGTTTTTATCTGCTTAATAAAAGTTAGTGCCTATCTATGGTGTTATTTAAAGCGTCATAGATAGGCATTACATGCTACTCATCTCTCGGCTTGCTCGTGTCTTAATTTAAATAAACTTTTGGAGATATGATGAGATTTATTTCTGAGTCTGAATCTGCTGCTCTCATCAATCATGAACTGGCTTATGAGGCCATTTATCAAGCTTTAATTGCTGCAACTCAACCAGAAACCAAAAGTTTTGCTGTGGTTCACGGTCAAGGGTCCGATAGCAAAAATACCTTTAGCGTTAAGTCATCGGCAACCCAGCATTTGGCTGGCCTTAAAGTTGGTTCTTTTTGGGAAGATAACCCGAAAAATGGTTTGCCTCGCCATAACGCGCTCATTTTATTATTTAATCAAGCCAATGGAAAAATGGCAGCTGCCATCGAAGCAGGCAAAGTCAACGCATTCCGTACAGCAGCGTCTAATGCTGTTGCAACCCATGTACTTGCAAGAAAAGATTCAAAAGTATTGGCTATATTTGGTACAGGAAATCAGGCCAAATATGAATGCGAGGCTTTAGCAAGAATTAGAAATTTCGAACAGATTTTGATAGTCGGACGCGACCAAAGTAAAGCTGAACAAATGGCAGAAGACCTCAAACCATTAGGTATTCAGCTTCACATCACGAGTGCAAAAGAAGCCTGTGAACAAGCCGATATTATTGTGACCGCAACTTCTTCGCACACTCCTCTTTTTAAAGCTGAATGGGTTAAAGCTGGTACTCATATTTCATCTATGGGTTCAGATAAACAAGGCAAACAAGAACTTCCGCCAGAGCTATTTTCACATTGTGGTTTATTTTGCGATCTTAATGTCCAGTCTAAACTCATTGGTGAATTTCAACATGCGCCTGAGTCTACAACTTTAACAAATATAGGTGATGTACTTTTAGCAAACGCTCAAGGTAGGCAGTCTCAGGAACAAATCACAATTTATGACAGTTCAGGGCTATCGATCCAAGATTTATATATCGCCCAGAAAATTTTAGAAATTTCTTAATCTTTACATTTAACTGCATCATTCAGGCTGATGCAGTTAAATTAAAACATCTTTCTTTTTATAACGCTTTGCGAATTCTTTTTTAAAATCAGAATTCATCTTGAGTAAAAACTTTGGCAAAAGACGCGATATATTGCTCAGCCTTCGCCTCATAATTTTGAAAACCGGCATCAAATACCCATTTTTCAATTTCAGATTCTTTGACTAATTTTTGCAAATAAAGCTGATGATGTCGGTCTAATTCTTCTTTTAAACTTCTTAGCATGAGTTCGTTTAAACCAGTGGGAGGATTCAGACCTGTATCTAAAAGACTCGGCGCAAATGCCACACTTTTGAGTTCCAATTGATGCGCTGTTCTTACAACAGTTTTTATCGCAGTCTCGATTCGCTCTACCGTGAAGTCTTCTGGCGCTCCCATGCCTATAAGCAAAACTTTAGTTGCCTGTATGGTTGAAGGCGTTTGATTTATTAAAAGAACATCATTCAGTTTTGCACTAAACCAGTTATTTTTCCGTATTTCATATAGTCTGCCATTTAGAGCTTCATCTAAATGTACCAAACCACCAGAAAAAGAACGGTTATCCATTTCATGTTCAAAAATACAAGCGCAGGAAAGCTCAACCTCGGCCGTGGTACAGTCCCAAGTCACGAGTTCAATGTTTAAATTTTGGTAACGCCCAATTTTAGTTTGCTTTATATCTGTGCTCATATTTTTACTCTTCTCGATTTACCAGCCATATTTAAGCTCAAGACCTAAATAGTTTGCGTCTTTACCACCCGCTTTCTTAATGGTATCTCCAACCTCAAAGTGAACGCCTTCAGCAGCCACAGACAGATTGGAATTAATTTTTCGATCTGCTCTGAGTTGAATATATGCCCCAGTCCAGCTCGAACCTTGCCCCGCGGTATTTGCCATGCTGTTATTGCCTTGGAAATAAATCGCATCTTGGGTAGTTTCACGCCACTGAAAACCTAGGGCACTTAACAGAGTGAGCTTGTCTGAAGGCTTGAGCGTCAGAGACGGTTTTAGGTGAATAATATTGCTATAACCACTATAACCCGCCAAAGTAAAATATGAGCCATTTGCAAAAAGCTTGTTAAAGGTATTAAGTTGATTATCGTTGGTACTTTTGTCGCCTGTGGCAATATCAAATTGAACCCCTAAACGCGGTGACCACGCTTGGTCAGCAAAAGTGTATCCCGTAATACTACTCAGTGCCCAAGCTTGAATTGTTTGCCCACAGATTTTTCCATGCTGAAGCATGCCTTCAACATCCCAATCGACATTATTCTTTTTACCCATATGACGAAGGTCATATAAGTCTCGAACCTCATTGCCCTTGATACTTGGAAAAGAGGCATTATCTCGTTCATAACGCGAGTAATAACCCGATAATTCACCATCCCCTACATTTTGTTTATCTACGCGAAAGCCGCTAAAACTTAAATTGCTTTTTGAGTGGTCATTAAACGTAGAATCTTTTTCTATCTGAACAGGTCTGGTGAGATAACCTAAAATTCTCCAGTCGCCATATTCATACCCCGACCATACGCCATCAAAGGCTTGCCGAACGTTTGGGCCTTCTCTATTTGAAATAAAGCGCTGTAAGTCAAAAGCCATTTCTTGACGGCCGACTCTAAATTTAAAAGTTCCATTATTTAAAGGACTCACCCATGCAATAAAGGCTTGCTCTATATCGAGTCTATTTTGATCGGTACTGGTAATATTTTTTTTATCAAACGCTCGGGCATCGCTTAGCTGAGTAAATAATTGTAAATGATCGCCTATTCTTACATCTGCATGCGCTTGTAATCTTTGAATTAAATAGCCGTCAGCCTGATTATTTCCAGTACCAAACTTGGCATTATTATTGACTTCAAAACGTTCACGAATATTTGCCCCAAGTGATAAATAATTATTATCGCCAAAAGGTATATATTTGAAGTCATCTCCTATTTTCTTTGGCACACACGGATTTTTTAAAACGTCCCAATTTTCTTGCCAACGATTCGTTGAGATTTTTGGACGGGTTGGACATGCATTTGTGTTTGAGGCTTCATTTTCTGCATAAGCAGATTCATAGAAAAATAAACTGCTGGTTAATAACAGACTCATTTTTATTATTTTCAGGTAAGTCTCTGAGTGCTTAGTTCGATATGTTCTATCTTTAAAAACATGCGAGGCCATCAAGTGTTATCCATAGTAATAAATAGGTCATTGCAGAGACTTGGTGTTTTGCACTCACATTGTTCTTAGGCAATATGAGTGCAAATTTCAATCAATCATTTAGGCTATAAATTATTTGATAGACGCATGAATTTCAGCGATATAACCGCCTGGGAACTGCACCATTGCTGACTCACGACCATCCGACTTATAAGCATTCACCAAAACAGATGCACCTGCTTTTGTGGCTTTATCTAAAGTTTCAGATAAGTTTTTAACTTCATAACCCGTCATATCGCGCCCATACGGATAAGGAAGATGACCATTGGTCACGAACACTGTCATTTTGCCGAAGTCAGACTCAACGCGAATACGTCTATACGTTTCATTTGGGCGACCAATTTCTATCCCTGCGGCTTTAGGGTTGTCGGAAACGACTTTACCGTGCGAGAAACTCACGAACTTCTTAACAAACGAGTCGGCACTTTGTTTTGAAACATAAATACGGTTTTCTGGAACAGTCTCTAACTGGTTATAGTTAGGCTTAGTCTTGTGCCAATAGAGCTGCATATTTACACCGCCCGGCCATTGGACAATCGCATCACGCCCAATTGGGTCTGGGAAAGCGTCTACAATGACATCTGCCCCATTTGCTTTGGCAGCCTGCACTGCTGCATCCATGTCTTTGACTAAATAGCCTGTTCTTTCCAAACCAAACGGATATGGAATTGGGGTTTTAAAACCAAATACAGACAATGTACCTACTGGGGTCAGTACAAGCTGAGACATCGTCTGGCTCGGGGTTGGTGTGACTTGGAAAACACCTTGTTTCGACTTGGTGCCACCGAATGTTGCGACTAAGCTATCGGTAAATTTGTCAAAGTCTTCAGGGTTTACATAAACATGCGTTGTATCGTATTGGGGGGCTACACCGGGCGCCTCACTTTTTATACTTGTTGTTGTTTTGGCAAAAACTTGAGGAACTAGGGCAACATTTGTGCCCACTAACATGGTGCTTAAAAGCAATGCTGATAATGATTTACGCATAAAATGCTCCTGTTTAAATGAGATGCTTAAACTTATTGTGATTTTGAAGATTGATTAGAAAGAATGGTGACCATCACCAACGCAGCGATGAGCCCAAGATGTTCGAAGAAACTATTAAACGTACTAAAAAATGCTGAGCCTGTATGATTCCAAAAATCGTTTGCAACCAGCATCGCGACTGCGGTTAGACAGCCTAAAGCCCCTGCTCCTAACCAGACAAAATGATTAAAAATCACCAGCAGTGAACCAACAATTTCAATAAAAATAGCGGTAGCTGCCCAAAGCCAAGCAGGCTGTAAACCAAAACTCGCCTGCTCTTCAATAGCCGCATGAAATCCGATGAATTTATTAATTCCCCCCACTAAATAAGCTGAAACGAGTGCAAGTCGAAGTAGCGGAAGCAATCCATGAATTGATAAGATCTTTTTTACCCATACTGGGTTATTATTAATCAAGTCACTCATCTATTTACCTTTTTGAAATCTCATAGTTTTAATATTTAAAAAATATAAGTTTCATGCATTAATAAAAGTTTATAAAATACACAATATTCATGATCTAATTTATAAAATTATCTTTATAAAAATAAGATAATTTAAATAGTTTTAAATATTTTATTAACCTTTAAAAAACCAAATAACTTACGATATATAAAATCAAAAATCCGTGTAAACTACTAGATATTTATTTAAATACAAACTGTATTCTAAAAAGATACAATGATTGATATACAGATATTCCTCATATAATTTAGCGGCAAGATCATTTAGCCTTTAAAATTTGATGGATAAAATAGACTGTATTAATACTTTTATAAGTGTGGTAGAGAATGGAAATTTTAGTCATGCTTCTAGAAATCTAGGCATTACGAGAGATCAAGTTTCAAAAAGAATTTTTTATTTAGAAAGTCTATTTAATACATCATTATTTATACGCAACACCCGAAAGATGGACCTGACTCGCTCTGGAGAAAAGTTCTATGAGCGATGCAAAGTGATTGTAAAAGAGTTAGATTTAGCCGCTCATGACTTTGTATACGACCAGAAGTACCCTGAAGGCTTACTCAAAATTAGTGCTCCACATGCCTTTATCCAAACGTGCTTTTCAGATGTCATTTCTAATTTTCTAATCAAATATCCTCATATTGAAATTGATCTTATGTTTTCAGAACAATCCACTCATATCAATCCTCATAAGTTTGATGTGATTTTAAAAGTTGAGGAAAATATTGAAGAGCAAAATACTTTTATTTTAAACACATATAAAAGAAGCTTTTATGCAACAGACGCATATTTAAATAAATATGGAAAACCGAAAAATATAGAAGAGCTTAGAGAGCATAGCATTTTACTATATTCTAAAGATGACTTAAAAAATAATATTATTAACTCAATACCAAAATTGACATGTAATAATATAGAAATTCTTTTAGAACTTTGTAAGAGAAATCAGGGTATTTTATTTGCACCTGACTTTTTAGCAAAAAAATATGAAGATAAGGGTGTTATTATTAATTATTCAAAAACTCTTTTAAACTCTGATCTTTATTTTTATGCAACCACACCTTATGGATCAAGAGTTCCAAAGAAGGTTGAACTTTTTTTAAATTCTTTAAAGCAGCATTTTTCAAATTATCATTAAATTAATAAAACTTTAGCCGCTAAATTACTCTTTTTCTTTATCTACATTTACCAAGGACTCTATTTAGCTCTGCCCTAAAAAGCCTTAAATTACTTTAATTTAGGGCTTTTTCAGTCATACAAAGCTATAAAGTTTATTTGTTATAAGTTAGAGCCCGCAGAAAATATTCAAGCATCTGCTCTTTGTCGTCTGCTCCATCAGAACCTAAAAGTTGAATAATTCCACCTTCAATCATATATAAAAAGAGTTTGGCATCGGTAAATGAAACATCGGTTTTAACTAATCTAAGCTGACTATAAATTTCATTGGTGAGCCATGTTCTGTACCTCACGGCGGTTAGGTACGCGTTTGGATAGCTATTTTTAGTTTCAAAAATGGCTTTAAATAATAGGTAATATGGCCCTTCTATATCACTATGTAGATAATATAGTTTCTTAAGTTTATCTAACGCGCTTGTGGCATGGTCATATTCGACCATTTCAATGACTTGGTCTTGGAGCCGTTCTTTTTGTACAACGAGGCAAATATCAATAAACCGCTCTTTAGAGTGAAAGTAGTTATAAAACGTCATTCTTGTTATTTCAGTTTCTTTCACGATTTTGTCGACACCGACTGTGTGAAACCCACCGTGATGAAATACCTGAATCCCGTTATTTATAACTTTTACAGCACGTGCTGGGAGAGTTAAATTTGGCATAGTTTTACCGTTATAAATTAAATTTTTGTTGTATATAAATGAGATATAAAAGCCTTTCACTTTTTTAAAGCTGTAAAAAAGGCATAGCAAAGCCATAAAGACTGTGCTTGGCACATCTCAAGTTTTATTGTTGATGCAAGTTTTTTGAGCCGTAATGACTGAAAGCCTAAAAACCCTAAAGGTGATCAAGCTGCTTTAAATTTTTAAGTGGTGTCGTTATAGCTTTTGGCAACGGCGGCCAAGAAATAATGGATGTGCAAAGCCAACTCCTTTTTATGGGGAGTTCTGCCAGACATTTATAGAATTATGGTGGCAGAACGGAAGAAGGTTGACAGACTAGTATTATCTCAAACTAGCACACCCGAGGGTGTCCCTCTCCCGTCCTACCGCTACGGGAAAGAGACGAGTGGCACACCACACACAAAACTATTCCTCAGAAGGAAAAGCTCTGATGCGGGAGATAATATTCAGCCTGTCAAAGCCGGCTGGCAATGTGGCCAGCAGGCAAAGAATAGTGCCCAACCCTGTTGCAGTCAAGCACACAAAATGACATTTGTTTTAAATTAGATCATTAAAAAGGAAGGATAAATAATGGTTAAACGTCGTACCCACTTTGATTTGGTTGGGAAACAATTGACTACTCATGTATTTTCGAACCAAAATGCGCTTTTCCTTAGTTTTATCATCATTTTTTAAGGAGTTTTTTCATTATTCACAATTGTAAAAAACCCCGCATATAGCGAGGTTAGATAAAAACTTATCTCATTAATCATTTTTTTTATCTTTAAAGAAAGTTCTAATTTTATTCATTAAGTGCACAATTAAACTTTCTTTAGGAGAAGCTATATACTTATTTTGCAAGAACGTAATTAAAATAACCACTGCACTATAGCTAAAAAAATATTTAAAAAAATCAATTAAAGAAGGTTTGAAATAGAATATAGATGGAACACCGCATAACACTTGTATAATTAAAGAAGAATATAAATATATAACTGGTATTGCTACTATTAGAAACAATCTATGAAAAAGATGCTCACTTTCATTGTAAGCAGCTTTAACAAGTCCGCTAGTACTGAAAAAGAATACTAAAAATATTAGAATTAAAGCAGTCTTTTGCCAAATTAACAATTTCCCATGTAGTATATAAAGCCAATTTTTTTGTGGAATATTTTCAACAAAAAAACCTTGAAAAATAAGATTTAATAAAATTAAACTCAACAATAAAACAACAATTTGAGCCAATATAGCTTTCAAATATTCATTTCGCATATAATTCATATTATATTCTAAACTAAAAATCTACATTATATACATTACTTTCTATTACCAAAAACCTTTTTCTTTTAATCACAGTATTTTTTTAGGCGCTGAAGCAACTATCAATACAGAGTTTTCTTAATTGGTTTACGCGTCAACACTATTTTAACTTCTGTAATATTTTGATGAACCTCTTTTCAACCTAAAACTCATCAATTTCAATAGATACACGCTCGGAAACACGCTTCAAATAATGAATATTTATACTAAATTGGGACTAGATCAGAGTTATGACTAAATTTAGCCTTCATCGTTTTTAAATTTAAATGAGCGAGTTATTAACAGTAGGAAAATATTTCATTCCGTAAAAATCCCCCAAAAGTTCCCCAAAAACAAAAAGCTCACTTTTGAAATGGGCTTTTTGTTGCTGAATTAACAGCTATATATTTACACTCTCATTTATTACCGTAGACAATGAGCTGTTCTTGGATCAGTACTATCATTGCCAAACAACGCTTAAAAAGGTAATTAATTTGCCTATGATTATTCAAAGTAAATTGATAAGTTTCTGAATGACGTATTCGTAAATTGTTACCTAATACTGTGAGTTTTTTCATCTCCTCGTTTATTTCGTTTTGAAAAAAAGTATTTTCTGCAAAGAGTTCAATAATTTTATCTATGGCTAAGCTTTTTTGTTTTTGATTTTGTGGCTCAAAATAGCATTTTAATCGTTCGTAGGCATCCCATAATTTTTCAAGTGCCCCATAAGCTACATCTAATCTAGCATTTGTAATTCTAGAACAAGCTGTTTGTAACATTTCGCAATATTCAGTATCCATTATTAATGCTTGGCTTAAAGCGTCCCTTATAAGGTTTCGGGTATCTTCGCCAATAATATTTTCTATTTGACCATTGGATGGATTAAGCTCATAGATTGATCCTGTTGCTGAGAAGAGATTATTTAACTCATCACTAAATATTGTCTTAGCATTGTTATTTGCTGGAAAATGTAAGTGATAATGACGACCATAAGGGTGGTATTGTCCGTTTTCGGGTGTAGAAGTTCTATAATAAAGAAGCTCTAAAAGATTAAAGATTTCGTACTTTGTCGGAATGTAGGGTTCTTGATCTTGCCAATAGTGTTCATTATCTTTTGTAATTTTTAACGGCCAACTTAGGTTAGTGTGAAGTTCAATCTCTGTATTTAGCTTATGAATATCTGTTCCGCAAACAATAGACGAATCATCGCAACAACCCTCTGGATAGGCTTCTGAAAAGAAGTTTTTTTGTTCTAATTTTTCAAGTAGTGCAACGATTGCCTTCCAAAGTTTGTAGCTAATGTCTTCTTCTGTACGTGGCTTTGAACCTAAATGCCTTGTTGAATATAATTTCATTTCTGTATATGTCCATAAAAATGAAGAAGTCTTACCCTAAAACAAAGTAAGACCGATGTATTCTTAAATATACGCACCATATTAGACAAAAATGCAACAAAACTAAAACTTTAATTTATAGTTCATAGTTTCACTTGATTGCTCGTACTTAAAGCTTTATTGACTGGCATCACTTTAACTCAAACTTCATCGTATAAGATGATTGAAGCGAATGGGAATAAATGAGAATGATAAAACTAATACTTACATCAACATAAATGGTAAAATAAAAAAACAATTCTAGACTTAAATTTACTAGTTCATATTGAACTAAAAGCTTAAAAAACAGTATCTAAATATAAATCTTCCTTTAATAGAAGCAAAATTAAATAGTGTTAAGCTTATGAAATTATTAAAACTCTTTAATAGTTCTCGAATGATAAAAAAAGGCTTAAATCTTCTAAAATTAAGCCCTTTATAGCCTCTTATTTCCACATATATAAAATCAATCAAGGCATCCCTAAATCTCTACTTGGCTTCCCATTTCCACCACTCGGTTAGCTGGTATCTGGAAGAAATCACTAGCAGGACTTGTATTTAGTTGCATAGAAATGAACAGTTTTTCACGCCATGAAACAATACCTTCACCTACGTTATGAATTACACGTTCACGTGATACAAAAAAGCTTGTGTCCATAATGTTATATGGTTGATTCAACTTAGTTAAAGCTTGTTCTAATGCTTGAGGTACATTTGGCTGCTCTTTAAATCCATAATAAGCACTAACACGTAAAAAATGCTTATCTAACACTTCGACATCAATGCGTTCTGATTCATCTACATATGGAATGTCGCGAGTATTTATAGTGATCAAAATATTACGTTCATGAAGTATTTTGTTATGTTTTAAATTATGTAATAAAGCATGAGGAACAACTTTTGGACTACTTGTCATAAATACAGCCGTTCCACTCACCATATAAGCACTAGACTCCAAGCTCTTAATAAATAAATCTAATGGCATAGTGTCATTTTGCAACTTGCTCAGTAGTAATTCACGTCCACGGCGCCATGTTGTCATAATTATAAAAGTGATTGCACCCATCAATAATGGGAACCAGCCGCCATCTACAATTTTTAGTGAAGTTGAAGCAATAAAGAGGAGATCTGGTATTAGCAAAGGTATCGCAATTAACAACATGACCCACGAAGGCCATTTCCATAAGTGATACATGATGAAAGCAACTAAAATCGTATCGCAAAACATAGTCAAAGTTACTGCAATACCATAAGCCGAACCTAGATTAGCGCTAGATTGAAACATAAGCACTAAACTAATAATCATACCAAGTAACATCCAGTTGAATGCTGGTATATAAATCTGACCAATTTCAGATTCAGAGGTATGGTCAATCGCAAAACGTGGTAAATAACCTAATTGCATAGCTTGACGTGCCATAGAAAACACACCTGAAATAACTGCCTGAGAGGCAATTACTGTCGCAGCCGTTGCTAAAGCAATCATAGGATATAACGCTATTTTAGGTACCATCATGAAAAAAGTATTCTCAATGGCCTGCGGGTTTTGCAGAATCAACGCACCTTGTCCTGCGTAGTTTAATACCAAGCATGGTAGCGCAACCAAAAACCAAGCCAATTGAATTGGCTTACGACCAAAATGGCCCATATCCGCATATAGCGCCTCTCCACCTGTGATCGTCAATACAACTGCTCCCATAACTACAAATGCAGTCACGGGATTGTTTTCAATGAAAGGAAGAGCCCAATATGGATTAAGCATATTCAAGATATAAGGGTTCTTGATAATGTGAGATAGGCCAATAAAACCTATTGAGAAAAACCACAGTAGCATGATAGGTCCAAAAAAACGGCCTACTGATCCAGTTCCCTTTTTCTGGATCATAAATAATCCAATTAGAATCACAATCGTAATTGGTATTACATACGGTGTAAAAATTGGGGTTGCTACGGACAATCCCTCTACTGCTGACAATACTGAAATAGCGGGAGTAATAATGCCATCACCGAAAAATAATGAAGCACCAAACAAACCAATTGTAATTAACCCAAAGCGCACTTTAGGCCCAATTTGCTTATTGTGCATGTTAAGAGCCAATAAAGCTAAAATGCCCCCCTCTCCCTGATTGTCAGCACGCATAATTAACATACTAAATTTCAAAGACACCACGATCATCAGTGCCCAAAAAATCAATGATAAAATGCCTAGAACATTCGCTTCATTTATAGGAACATTATGTGATGTATGAAAACATTGGGTAAAAGCGTAAAGTGGGCTAGTACCGATATCACCAAAAACTACCCCTAAAGCACCCAATGTCATTGCAGACATTTTTTGACGTCCAATCTCATGTGAACTCATCCATATCTCCTTGATATGAAATTATTATTCTTATTTAAAAAGCACTAACACCTATAGCCACTATCATTGATCAAAATATAAAAATCAAGAGCATTAATAATCAATAAGATATTACTTCCTATAATAAGGAGGACTACAAACACAAAAATTAGTCTACTCTCATAGTATTTGAATTCTGAACTTGATTAATTTTCGTACTTATACACATTAGGGTGTGAATTAATACCCCGAAAAGAAAAAACCGCCATTTAAGGCGGTTTTTTAAATTGCTGATTTAACAGCGAATCTTGGTAGGTATATCCAGACTCGAACTGGAGACCTCTACGATGTCAACGCACTATATTATATATAAAATACAATAACTTAAAATAGTTTGGCGAAACTTTGGCGTAAACAATAACTTATCCACAGGTTTTGACCTAATTTTGCTTCCAACTAAACTGCCACTAGATTTTGTTAAAGTATACTTCATTACGTAAAAAGTTAATCTTCAATTCGTTGCCATTCGGGCTATATATTTTTGTGACTTCATTATTTTTATTTAGTTCAGCGAGAAGGTTGCACGTATGCTCAGCCTTCCCCGCTTCATAAACCATGATCATAACTTGTGACATCACAAAGCCTTCACACAAATCGAGACATTCACATTACTATTAATTGTGTGAGCTGTGCAACCTGAGAATAAGAGGCACAGCAGTGTGATGATCGATGCAACTTTAGTACGTTTGCACATAAACTTAAGCGATCCGGTTATTGATCCAACCGTAAAAGAATTGCTCTTGCGTGGGATTACGCTCACAAATTTCAATGTATCGCTGGCCTTGCATAATATTAAGCACACGAACTAATACTTTTTCGCCTTCTTTGCCGCGCTTCGCCAAATAGGTTTTAAGACCATTCAAAGTAGCTGGTCCATAAATACCATCTACAGTTAAATCAGGCCACCCTGCTTTACCTTGGTTATTCAAAAGATTCAAGGCTCGTTGTAAAAGTGGTTTTGCAAATCCTGTACCGCAGTTTACGCCAGTGTCTAATAACTCTTCGGCCACTGCTGAACTAATGGAGTTGACTTGATCAAAACGTGGAGTTATCCAATACTGTTTTTTATAAATAGCTTTTGCAGTTTCTAAAGGTAAATCTTTCATATTACCCTTATAGCCATTAACACGAGCCACTGATTCAGTAATACCGTACTTTGTTGCGCCGCCACGATCAGAAGGATTATTTACATACCCACCTTCACGCTTAATAAGATCATCTAAGTATTGTTCAATGTTCATGAATTACCACCCTTACCGCCAATAATAGAAACAAATGCCGCTTTAACTTCGGCAATAACTTCTGACATGCTTTTACCCTTTAATAAAGCAATTGACTGATAAACAATGCCAATAACAAGCAGCCCAAACACTGCAAAAATCAGCATGATAAAGCCTTGAAACATTGTTGAATGATCAAGATATTCAAAATGTTCAATAAACGCAGATCCGCCATATAAACTAACCGTCACACTACAGACAAACTTAGTAATAACACTCATTGAAATTTTAATTTTTCCTTCCTTGTCAATATCGCCACTTAAGACAAGTGCAAGAATTGCCCCAATAACTGCTGGGAGAATTTTTAGGAACCACGGGATTGCATTTTCTTGCATAACATTCTCAATTTAATACTAATAAAAAAGCCCTAAGCTATTTAAAGCTAGGGCTTGCAATGGTTTGTTGGGTATTAAAGATCAACCCAGTTCGTCCATGTGCCATTCACATATGATCGGCTACTATTCGAACCCGGTGCTGTACTATATGCGATCTGCTTACCCTCAGTTTCATTTGTCTGTATCCATTGAATAGCTCCATAGAAATAACTGCCGTTAGGACAAGACCGACCAGAAACTTCATCTTCACCCGTTATTGTCACTTGAGCAAAACGAACACCGCCGCTGACAAACTTAAAAGTATCTAAAGATTTATTTATGATAGAGATATCGTTATTACCAATACCGTACTTGTAAGATAAATCACCCCATGGTGACCATGCGCCATTTCTGTACTGTGATACGAACTGTCTAAATCCACCATCTGAATAGAAAAAATCAGTCAGTATAAGTAAACCGGAATCCTCAAAATCGTTTGCCATCGGCAACCATTGCACATTCCCGTAGAAGTCCTTATTTTTGTAAAAATCTGGTAATGACGCGTTTGCTTGTGAATTTGATGTAATTGACACAACTGCAGTTCTAAATCCGCCATTTTTAAAGTGAAAATCTTTAACAGATTTGTTTTCAATGAAGGCACCATTTGAGCCGATACCCATTTTTGACAATGAAAGTTCTGCTACGCCTTGTTTCGCCACATCATTTGAAGTTTCAGTAAACCAACTCTGAACATCCCACGTGAAAAACGGGGATTCGTTAATATACTCTCGATATGATTGTTCAATGAAACCGCTGATATAGTTATAAGAGTTTTGATAAGTGTCAATTGGATTTGATTTTTCAGGTGAATACCATCCAACTGCTTTACCATTGGGTAAACGAGCATCGTCACGTTTCAAGTGTTCGCCACTATAGCCGTAACACTTGAATGACTCACAAGCTAGCATATAGAAAGAACATGAGCCGTCAATGTGACCGAAACCAAACACACGTGTACGAGTTAGTTTGTTGGTAACAGGATCGTCAGCAAATCCTTTATCTGCGTACCAGCCGATATTCACATGACGAGCATCGAAATTAAATACCTTATGATTGTACATGCCGTATGCAGAACCATTAATTGAGCGCGGTATATTCGATTTGATACCGATATCGATATTTGCCGGGAAATATCCATTTAAAACCATGAAACACGCAGATCGACGCAAAGAAGTATCCATCGGATCATCGGTTTTTTCATAACCTAATGCTATGCCGATCTGACTAGTTGATCCTTTGCCGTCTATCGCTAAAGTATCTTTGAATTCAACACGATCACGTAAAATGCGAATGTATGTTAAATTATTTACTGTCGATACAAAACTAGCACCGTTCATCGTCACTTCGGTGCGATCAGCGGGCATCCCCCAATCTAGAGGATTTGGAACAGCATTAAAAACTAGCGTATTATCAATACGACATTTGAATGCTTTCTCAAAACCGTAACAAGTAATAGAGTTTGCTAATGCATAATCTATGCATTTTTGCACTTTTGTTGACTGATCAATGTCATCATCAGTTACACCAAAATGCTCAAACTTCAAATTGTCTTGTAGTACCCATGTACCAGCTGTGGCAGTTGAGGCAATGTATGTACCATTATTGTCAGCTTTGCTTGAAAGTAATTCAAAACGATAGATACCACCGCCGAAACCTTCTTTTGTATGAAAGTTTGTACGAACAAGTTGCCCATCTTTGCGTACGATTAACTGACGTAATGCGGATACATCTTGAACTTCTTGAATATTTTTATCGTTAATCTGTTTTTGATTTTCAATCCCATCCGCAACAAATTCAGCAAACCAACCTCTATCCACTGCTACATTTGCTAAATTTTGATAAAGTTGATCAACATAAGAATCTAACTGTTCTAAAGATGTACCTTGCTCTTGGATCATTTGAAGGAAAATAGCTTTAGTTTCATCATTCAAGCTATCTACATATTCATTCAAATCTTTAATATTATTGTCGATCATCCAGTTGAGAACACCCATCTCTTGGAGTTTTCGCCAAATATTATCAAAGTCAAAATTAACTGGTTCAGGTCTTAGTGAATTATTATAAGTTTTATAGTCTGAAGAACGAGACATTGGTGTGTCTCGGCGAATTTTAATTTTAGCACCCGATACAGGTGCCTTATTAAAAACTACAGAATCATTTGCGGAATCAAGATGCCAAGACCCAAGAATAGGCTCTAGATCATTTACAAGTACAATTAAATGATCTTGCTCAAGAACGTCAAAGTCCAATGGAAAAACTGTAGTTATTCCATTTGCCGTAAATTCTTTATATGGCGTTTGTTCTGGTACTGCCATAGCGCCTACCCCTAATCGTTAAAATCTAAGGTGGCTTCTACGACTCCACCATTTGTTCTCCAATTAGGCCGCTCATTAGCTTCTAGTGTTCTGTGTAATTTTCCGACTCGCTCAGGTGAGTCAGTGACAGCACGTGCAAGTGAATCAAGATGATCATCTTCTTGATCGGAAAGTGCCGGGTTGAATTGCTGCATTTGCTTATATTGTTTAGATGTATTTTCACCATCTTCTGTATCAATTACCGATACATGAACCCATAACATTCCTGACACTAAAGGTCCTTCTAAGCCCTCAAGAATGCGTTTATTTTTAGACTGTGTTGAATGCTGTTCTGTTATACCGCAACGAATACGGCGTTTCTTTAGGGCGCCTTTTAATGAAGCAGGTGCAAAGTTTCCGATTCCGTTTGTCTCAATAGTGATTTTTGGAATGTTGAATTCTTCGATAAGGTCACATAGCTGCCAAACTTGACCACCAATGATATTACCCTGCTCATCCGTCTTAACGACTTCACCAGTTAGTTCAATTGATCGGTGCCAATATTTATTACCTAGATCGTCATGCAACACTAACTCAACGGCAGAAACATCAGACTTAGTTTTGCCTGAGCTTGGGTCCCATGAACAAGTAATACCAACGATTTGACGTTCGCCTAAGGTCATTCGCCATACGCCATTAGCACGTGTAAGAACTGGTTCACAGTTATAAGGGATCATTTTGTCTGGGCTCAATCGTACATCCCCCACAGGCTTAGCATGTAATTGATACTGAGAATCCCATTCATTGAGCGTTCTGCACTTACGGCGACGCTTTTGCATTTCTTTAGGCGTGAATCGCTCAGGCCACAATGCTTCGCTATAAATATCAATTAGAGAATGTGATTCATCAAAGGTGATGAAGTACCCAGAACCTTGTTTAGCAACTTGGTAGTCTTGGCCTTCAATTAAGAGTTTTGATTTGCGGCCAATGCCACTAAAAATATAGACTGGTTTAAAATCAACAACCGCCTGAATGATTTGCTCAAATCTTTTTTCTTTATCAAACATGCGGAAAATAAGACATTTGGCATCTGGGTTAAGCATGATCTCTGAATAAAGAGAATCATGTGTGTGTGGAGTTCCTACATACAGCTCTTGCCCACCAGGTATTAAAATAAATGTTTGTTCGCCTAATCGATAACGCAGCTTTTCACGAGCTTCAGGTGTGCCAATGTTGCCCGGCACTTCTACATCATCATTTTGGATTTCATTAGCACGTGAACCAGTAACGTTAGACATAATTCCACGAGCATGAATTGAGCCATGACGCACATCATTAGAACCAGTGACCCACCACTTTTGAGTCTCGCCACGTTCTTTTTTAATATTGAAAAGCTGACATAAAGGGTGACGCTCTAAGACTTGCTCCGTACCGCGACTAACTTTGTAGGCATCTGGATCTGTTGCACCTTGATGCAGAATTAAATGATTAGGTTCAATATATAAACGCCAAGCGTTATAAATATCGAGAATGGTAGATTTGCCATGTCCACGCGGCATCATCAATAAGCCGAGCGAGCCGTAATCCTCTAGAAAATCACAGACGTCTAAATGAAAATCGGGCACAACCCAGTTTAGTGTCTCTGCATAAACCAGATAGAAAGCGGCAAAACTAACCTTAATCATGAATTAGCTCGGACGCTGTTTTCGTGCCTCTAGCTTTTCAGCTACAGATTTCAGCAGTTCAGCCGCCTGCATTTCAGGGGTAATCTTTCTATCATTTGGATCACCAACGGAAAGCTCATCATCATTAAGAATACGCTTAAGTTTTTCCATGCATGTGAGGGCTTCTTTAGCTCCTTTATAAAGCCAAACAAGATCACCACGACCTTGCTTATCAAAAATGTCTTGACCGTAAGCCTCTGTAATTAAATCAACAGAACTTGATGCTGCCATCTCTAAACAAAGTTCTAATTTCTCTTTAGTTTCAGGTTTTAAATGACCTACTTTCTTTTCTTTAGACATAAAAAATCCCCCTATATAAACAACTTATAAGGGGGATTAGATTTAGGTTTGTTGTGTGGTTTATGTCTTACTTAATAACATTTTAAAGCTGTGCCTTGCATAACAACTCTGCCGGCTAGTAGGTCACTTCTATAAGTGACAACTGCAGAATCAGCGCCGTATCTTTCTTTTGCTATATGCTTAAATTCCGCCTCAGCTTTTGAGGAAAAGTTAAATGGATTGCCACGGGTATCAGTATTAATTGGACCTAGCTTTTTACATCCATTAACTAAAGTACTATCGCTTTGAAGTAACTGAACACTTGAATCACTAGGAAGTGAAGTACATGATGCCAGTAAGAGACAGGCTATAAATGAACTTGTTACTTTAATCATTTTACAATCCTTTCAAAATTTGGTGCTCTAATATCATTGATGTCATCTCCCCAGAACCGTTCACGGTCTTGCTTTTGTTCTGCTTTACGTAAAGCCTTTTCACGATAGCCGGGTGCAACAGCGTCTTGCATTTCGTCAAATACCATACGGTTAATTGCTGCTTTTGTATACCACAGGTTTTGAGCTGGTATTTTACTCTTCACAAATTTAAAAGCTTCATTGCCTAAGTTGGTATCTCTTCCTTCGTTGTACTGAGTCAAGTTGCCGACGGTTAAGCCAAGCGCCGCAGAAAAATCACTACCAAGTGGGCCAGAAACAAAAGAGTTTGCATCACGGCCAGATGTGTCGGTACCAGCAACTAGAATGTCACCAAGTACAGGCAAACCTCCGCCCGCAACAAGTGAGCGCATAAAGAAGCTTCCAGCCTTTTTTGGATCATTACTATCATAAATCGTTTGCGGATCATTGCCGTTTAGTAATTCACGCAACTGTACAACTAAACCACCTAATAGCGTCATAGTGACGAATAAAGGCACACCATATGCAGCTTTACCTTTTAAACCTTCCTGAGCAACCATGCGGCTACCTTGGCGCATAAGGAATGAAGCTGAGAACGATTTAAACTGAGTTAAGCCCTTAAACACTTCACCAGTAATTGTACCTTTAGCCCCTACTGTCATCCATGTACGCTCACGAAGTCCTGCTTCAATTACTGCCATGCCCTGCTCATCAAGTAAGTGCGCTTGAAGCTGTGATGCAACTTGATCTTTAACTTGTTTAGGGTCGCCAAATGCTGCTAACTTTTCATCTGGAATTTCATAGATTGAACGCGCTGACATGAGTTGATTACCTTTGCGATCTACAACAGGTTCAGCCAATTGGAAAACTTGCCAAGCTCTTTCATCTAGGCCTGTGTTTGAGAGCAATTCACGGTCTTGTACGTCTAAATCACCCCAAGCTTTTGAGCGGCTTAAACGTCCGTACTTCTCCATAAGCAACTTAGTGAAGCCAACTTTTGATGCCGCAGTAAGTGCATTTAGAAGTGATACCCTCATAACTTGCGATGCAACACCACTAGAAATTTTTGCTAACTTTTCAGATTTCCCATATGTTGATGTAAGTCCATCATCTGACCAGCGTGCAATAGAGCCTAACATTTCTTCTGTTGCCAGACCTAAGCTATGTGCTAGTTCTCGGTCTGCCTTATTCACTGGATTAAGCTGCTCTAATAGTCCCCCAAATGCCTTTCTGTAAGCTACGTTATGTACGCTTGCAGTTTTTGCAATAGTTGCTTGGTCGGCTAATGATGCAATAGTAGTACCACCAAGCATTGATGCTACATTCATCGATCGATATGCAAGACCAAGATTTGCCAATACTTGAGATTGTGGGGAGTTGCCACCGCTAAACTCATCAAACATTGTTTGTGCGCGTTTGCGGCTGCTATTGGTTTTATTCGTTTCAATACCTTGTTCCCAATCTTTCTTTGCAGCTGCATCCATTAAGATTTTTAAGGCTGTTTTTGGGTTGCTACCTAAGTTCTCAACCATGGCAATATCTTTCGATAAGCCATTAATATGACCTTCGACTAGATCTACAAATTGCATTCCGCCAAAATCAGACTGATATTCAAGCCATGATTCTGCATCTTTGAAATGCAACACACGACTTTCTGAGTGTCGGTTAGTTACTTTTGAAGTACCGCTACCTGTAGCTTGTCGGCCTATTTCAATTTTGTTTGCGCCATCACTGGATAGGGTGTCATAGGTATATTCAAGCAATGAGCGTATTTCTTGCTGAGAGTAGTAGTCACCGTTCTCATGCACATATTGCCGTGTATCGATGAGTGACTCCGCTTTGTTTACCCACGCTTCTTTCCCAGCCTGAGCAATTTTTTCTAGGTTATGAGTTTGTGGCAATCCCCAATTATCTAATTTTCCAATGTCACCACCATTCCGGTTAAATCGGTCACGCATGGTTTCAAAGACATCGCCCATCTTGTCACTGATCTTTTTAGCTAATGCATCGCCAGTGTTTTCACCAAAGCGCTCACGAACAATTTTTTGTACTAGTTCCTGATCGGTAAAAATGCCCAAGCCGCCTTTAATGTTGGTGTAAAAATCAACCAGATCACCGCGATAAATAGCCGCAATACCACGAGCTTTTGAGTTAATTGACTGAATGCCTGACATATCACCATGAGCTGCAACCATGCGGTCTATGACTTCCATTGACGATAGTTTGCTATGGTCCAAAGCTGCAATGTTTTGGGATTGTTTAAGGATGTCTTGCGCAGCAATTTTATGTTTTCGTTTTAATTGTTCTTGTATGTCGATCGCAACTTGCTTAGATGCTTCAGTTAGCTTTTCAGATTCGGAAAGATTGCGCCATTTATCAATATCCTTGCGCGCCATGTTGCGCATAGTTTCATTAATACGTGCTTCAATATCTGTTGCTTCTTGTGCTGACAGTGATTGCTTACCAAGTGCTTTAGCTACCGCTTGTTTGCATTGTTCTTTCATAAAAAATGCCCAAATAGTTTTAGCTATCTGAGCATTTAATTTGTGGGGTTTTGTTGTGTATCTACATTCTAAACCTTCTACCTATTTTTGGCTCTCTTATTCTTTGGCCTATTTCTGGCTTTGGTTGGAATTGTTTTCTATAACTTTCTAATAGATAAAAAGGCATTGTTATATATTCAGGATGAAGTGGTACTGAGTCAGGTTTGGAATAATCCATCTTAGTTTCCCAGCTATTTGGCAACTTCATTAGTTGAATATCGTCTGTAGTTCCTACATGTCGCTCTGAAATTAGTTTCATTTGATCATGTGAAGATGCAAGTAATTCAAAATCATCTCTATGAATCACAACTAATTCACAACCAACTAAAGTCCTATCATGATGAATAAAAATATGAAGGTAACCTTTTTGGGTATCCAAAATTTCAACATAAAGTTTATGACTTATAAACAAAATGTCTGCTTCACCAGAGAAATTGTTACTATAATTTTCTTTTGCTAAGAATACTTTTTCCATTATTTTATTCATATGCACCTCTGCATTACCTGATTGGGGTGTGGCAACTGTTCAGGTTAAACAGCTTTTCGGTGATCAGCCTAGCCACAAATTGATTATACATTAGCCAAATTGTAAAGCACAGTTAAGAGCGGTTTGTGCTGCTAAAATATCTTGTTCTGATTGTTTAATTTCTGCTTCAAGCTCAGCGTGATAATCACGTAATGTCATGGTGAATTCTTCTGGCTCACCAAGTGAATTAATGCGGTTCACTGCAATCGGCTGATCTGGATTTGAGAAAATCACATCAAGCGCGGCTTTCTCTTCTGGTGTTTCTCCAAACAACGAGCCTTGTCTTGGGTCTCCCATGTTTTCAACGGCCTGAACCTCAGAGTTAATGACCTCACTAATCGCCTTTGCGCTCTTGCGGTTATTATCAAATACCTCAAGAAATCTTCTTGCTCCATCACTTAATCCATCGTCTATAAGCTGGCCTTGATTTAGATAGTCATGAACGGTTTGCCCATTGGCTTTAATGTCTGAAAGCTTCTGTGCTGCCTGAGCTAAGTCTTGAGAAATAGTGTTTTCAAAGCGCCCACCTTGTTTCACTAAATCATTAAGCTGTGACAATTGTGGGGCTGCACGGAGCATTGCATTTAGTACGTTTTTACTGTCATCGTCTAAGTTTTCAGATAGTCGAGTAACTAAATTTGAATCACCATAAGCACGTTGAACAATTGCTGATTCAATACGACGCTTGCCTTCTTGAGATAAACGGCCATCACTTGTGATTACCGATCCACGCTCAGCTTGTGGCAATTGATCTACAAAACTACGGATATAATCCATTGAGTTATCGATATTAATAGCGCCATCACTATTAATTTTTAGCAATGATGAGTCTGGCAAGCGATCTGCATCACTCATAGCGCGCTCAGTTGCGCTGAATTGCGCCACATCGCTTTCATTTGCTAAACGTGAGAAATCTACACGGTTTACATCGCTAAGGCGTGTGCGTACTAGAACAGGCTGATTTAAGCCTGATATATCCATGTTTCTTTGATTAGCCCAGTTTTGTACAAACTCTCGGTATGCATCTGCCTTGCCATTGTCATAAGCTTTACCGATTGCGAGAGTACGACCGTTACCAGATTCAACAACATTATCGGGGCCAATAATTGGTGCACCATCAGAAAGTTTATAAGAGTCGCCTAGCAACTCAGGCTTTAAGTCATTAGCCATATTTTCAATTTGTTGACGTGAAGCCTCTCGAGTACGGTCACGTGGCTGTAATTCACTTGGGTAAAGAGGATTTACGCCGTATAACTGATCATTAGACGAGACTAAATCAGCCCAATCTTTTACTTCATAAGCAAAGTCGTAGCTTGAACCATCCATCCCATAAGCTGTGCTAGATTCACCACCGTAGCGTGAGCTTAATTGGTTCCACTTATTACGCCATTTATTAATAGCTTCGCCGACTGTCATGCCGGACATACCATTATTTTTAACGATAGCATCGGCATTCTTTGAATCGTAAGAACGCACTACATCAATTAATGGCCGCTTTGGATCTGCTTCAAGAACTTTTACGGCGCCCCCTGGTCCAAGCAAATGACCTAAATATTGTTCATGTGCAACAGGTTCACGGCCTAAGCTTTTACGGATATAGCTATTGGCTTGTTTAATATGCTTTAAGCCAATACGTATTTGTTCATCAACACTGTTTTTATCTTTACCGCCTAAGTTTTTCCATGTGTCATCTAAGACCTGGAAAAGACCATACGCTGAAGACAAACGCTTACCATCCTTTCCGATTGGCGGTTGAGCTGTGTGACTGAATTTCCCACCAGTTTCGATATGACTAATAGTCAGAGCAACACTAGGATCTACTCCGTCCTGTTTTGCGCGTATTGCGATTTGTTTTGCATTAGTAGGTAATGAACTATTTGCAAAATCAACCGTGTTTTTACGTGGTTCGCCCTGCACTTTGGACGGGACACTAACGGGCTGACCTTTTAAAATTTGTTCGGTCGCTGCATCAAGGTTTTGATAGTGTCTATTTTGCTGTACTGGATCAGTCGTTTTTACTGGTAAAGTTGTGTCTTCAAACTCAAAACTGTTTCTAACTAGAGCATCGTTTAACTGGTCATTTCGTGTCTCTAAATCGTCTGCATTAAGTTGGTTTATTTCTGTGTCAATTTCACTATCTAACTTGTTTTGACGAGAACCTAGATAGCGCGCACCACCAAACATTAAGGCATTGATTAGCAAGTCAGTTGCTACAGTTTCACCTGTAACTTCGTATTGTTTGGCTTGTTTATCATAGCCCTCAGATTTGAGTATCTGCTCACTAGTATATTGCATACCAGTGTTTAAGCCTGTAGCTCCACCAATTGATAGAGCAGCATCACCAACCAAGCCACCAGAACCTTTAAATCCATAGCTAATAGGCAAAGCTGTACCTACAGCATCACCAACCGCATTTACACCAGCAACTTTTAA
Organism: Acinetobacter genomosp. 33YU; assembly: GCF_001990725.1. Classification (NCBI taxonomy): domain Bacteria; kingdom Pseudomonadati; phylum Pseudomonadota; class Gammaproteobacteria; order Moraxellales; family Moraxellaceae; genus Acinetobacter; species Acinetobacter genomosp. 33YU. The sequence continues at coordinate 329,243 of NZ_LFZQ01000005.1, forward strand.
AGCTGTACTTTCGTCAACACCTTTACGGGTTAAATTGGTATATACGTAATTACCAGTTGAACCGCCTGTTAAAGTGGCAGCGCCCACAGTACCACCTGTTGCAACCCCTAACGCCCCACGCCATAAGTAGTCACCTAAACCAACGCCGATATTCCCAACTAAACCTGTATTTTCTTTATCTTCCAGATCAGCAATGGTTCCATATACTAAGTCATCACGGGCCTTTTCTCGCTTAGCTTTGTATTCAGCATATGGTTCAATAAACTCATTTGTAGAGACATCTTTAAGGCTGTAACTTACACGGTCAACAACAGCGTCAATTGGTGCTGAAATTGCATCACCAACTTTGTTTAGACCAACAGCCATACCACGAAACGGCGATGAGATAGCGCCATCAAATACACTCGGTTCATTAGGCCGTGTGTCTGGATGCTGCAATCCCTGACTATTGAGCTTCTCAAAGTCTTGTTGATCTTCACTTGATAAATCAGATAACCAGTTACTCATTACTTATCTACCCCATTCAAGCGAATACGCCATATATGACCTTTAACAACCAATGGACGACCACGCTCATTGATTAGGTCATACATCAAATCCCCATTAGCAGCTTTTGTAGGAGAACATGCTAAACGGAAGTTATCTAGATCATTTACAGACATACCTGTTGCCTTTGAAATATCTGCATAACCCTTTTGGATTTTTGCTTCAAATGTTTCATCTTTCATTCCGTAAGGCTTAGACACTTTCCAGTCAGAGATACCACGATCTGTATAATCCTTAAAACCACCTTTTTGAGTATAGACACCCCCCGTTGCCAAACCTAAAGCTGTGCGACCTATCTCGTCTTTATAATCGTTATCGTCTTTATGTGTTTGACCGCGCGCTTCAGTTAAGTACGCATAGATAGATTGGAATGCAGCATAGTTAAGATTTGCTGTTTCACCTGATACTGACTGCCCCACATATTGATTAAACTTTTGCTTAAGCAATGCCTCCTTAGGCTGAATCATTTGCTTATTTTTAAGCGCCTGTTTGCCTGCAACAATCGCCGTTGCCACATCTAAACCAGCATCAGAACGAAAATTATTAGCACGTGCATAGCCTGCCATTTGATAAGCTGCATCACCATTGCCCAACTGACCTAGCGCCTCACCCCAAATTTTTGCACCGTTTTTAATGCCTTTGGTTTGGCTAATCATGGAGCTGATTAAATCTAGTTTTTGATTAACGTTTGCTTCTTCCCATGCTTGTTTAGCTGCTGGTAGTGCTTCTTCTGGAATCGGCTTGATAGTTGCGTTAGGATCCTTGTCACGCTGAGCAGCTTGATAAGAACCAATAGTAATAATGTTTTGAGCAAATTGATTTGGATTCACTTTAACCATCAATGGGTTTACTTCTGGTAATTGAATCCCTTTTTCGCGTAATGCTTGTGTCGGGTTCTCTTTGGCAGTTTTGAGCTTGTTAGCATAAATATTTTGATACGTTGCTAAGATTTTATTTTCCGCAACAGGATCAGCCGACGAGCTATTTTTCATCTTAGCTTTACGGTTGTTAATTTCAGTTAATTGTTTATCAGTCGGCAAAGCTTGGAATCTAATAAAATCGGCAGATTGTTTTTTATAAAACTGATATTCAGCTTCTGAAGGTGTACCTTTAACGGCTTGCTCAACATCATTTTGATATTTCAAATCTAATGGGCGACCAGTTAAAGTACTTTGAATAAACTCATTAACTACCTTTTCAGCTTCGTTAATACGTTTATTCTCATTAACTTGCTGACGTTGTTGTAATGTGGTGATCTTGCTTTGAATCTCAGTCTGAAACTTTTGAACTGTTGCGCCGTCAATAAACTTATAGTCCTTTAAACTACTAGCAGTTGTTTTCAGTGCTTCAATGTCATTCCCAGCAATAGCATTAGTGATCTGTGAATTAATATCATTCACATCACGTGCAGTTTCATACTTTATGAACATTTCACTTTTTTGCGCCTCAGATAAAGGCAAGCCAGTTAAGCTTTCAGCAAGATACTTTTTACCATCTTCACGACTCATGCGTGTGGCCACATCGAAATATCGGTCAGCAAGCACACCGCCTTTTTGCTCATCTGCTTTTAGTTGGAGAGGCATGAAAGATGTACGTTGCTGCAAGACATTACTGTCCCAATATTTTTTTAAATCCTCTTGAGCATGGCCCGGTAAGTTAGGCTGTAATTCTGTGAACTTTTCCGTAGAGAATGTATTAAGTTCCTCATCTGCCTGCTTAGCATTGATCTCGCCTTTGACAAGACGGTTTTTAATATCAACCACCTTGTCATTAAGATCAGTAGTTAATGACTCGTCGAGCTTTAACTTGCCTTCCTTCTCAGACATTTGGTTGTTATAAAGCTCAATATTTTTATCGGTAATTTCTTGCTGGCGTTGCTCATGATCACGCTTTTGAAAAATAAGCTCTGCTGAATTACTAACATTCTGTAATGCGCCTGCGATCATCTGTCCGCTTTGGTTCTGTGGCATTTGGATGCGCTCAACCTGAGGCATAGCATTACCAAAATTTCCCATAGGAATACGTGCCATTACTTCCAGCCTCCTTTAGAATCACTACCAGCACCACGTTTATACAAAGCACTTGCACCAGATGAGACAGTGTTTAATACACCTGTAGCTGCCGCTGTATTTGCATTACTTTTATAAATACTAGCTTCAGCCTTTAAGCGCTGAGACGTGTTATAGCCAGAGATTTCAGACAGTGCTGCGTCATATTGTGCATCCTGCTCGATCTTGTCATTAATCGTTACCGCTGTACCCTCGTTAACACTTAAACCGTTTTCTGCAGCTTGGGCACGTGCAGCAGATTGAATTTTATTTTTTTGCTTTCTGATACGTTCAGCTTCTAAACGTCCACTTGCTTTTGCAGCATCTGCATCGGCTTGTGCCTGCTCTTGTTGGGTTTTGTTATTTGAATATGCTGAATATCCTGAAATTGCCGCACTTAATACGGCTGCACCAACTGCAACATATGCCATACTCATGCGATAAACTCCTTATCTTGAAAACCAATGCTTTTCAGAAAGTTGTCTATTTCACTTTCAGGAATCGTTAAATCCTCCTCAAGCTTTGCAACATCAGTTTCTTGTGTTGGATGGATAGTCAGCCAAGAACTATCTTCATGAAAATATCCGATACGCTTTGTACCGGGTAATGACTTCATAATTAACGGCGCATGTAGCGTTTTAATTCCATCTTCTGTGATTAATGAGACAGCGCCTTTCAATAAAATATTGAAGTGCTCTGTGCTATGCATTCGACTAATAACTAAAGTGCCTTCGGATGCATCCATCTGGCGCATATAAATATCAGGTGCAAAATGATGAATTACTGGTGGCTCACACTCTTCAAGTTCATCAGTGGCAATTCCATCTAGTATTTGCTCTTGAATACGCTTCACTACTTCAAGATAGGTGCGGCGATCAGGATTACTTAAAATACGTTTTAAGGTTTCCACTTTTTCAATTTGTAAAGCTTCGTTATCCATGATCACACCTTCATTTCTAAAACTGCGCCTGAAAGCTGAAAGCCCAATGACGTATAGAGTTCAATGCAATTTTGAGTGTTCACCATGGTTGAAGTGCCACAACAGATATTGTTAGCACCCATACCAACAGCCCAACCTATGAAGGCTTGGACTAACGCTTTAGCAATGCCATCACTTCGCTTGTCTGGCTTCACATACATAACGTGGTCATAAGCAAGCTTATGATCTGAATACCAATCTGTTGAGATACCACCAGCAAAGCCGCCGACGATCTGACCTTTATCAATGGCCAGAAAAATTACGCCATTGCCATCAAGCAACCATTTAAAGTGCTTAGCTGCTTTATCAGGTAAATACCCACGGTTTTTAAATACAGGTGATTCACTAACGAAAGCACCACCTATATGCACCAGCATTGGTATATCGTGAAGTGTTGCAAGGCGTATTCTCATGGTTATCTCTCATTGATCGATAGTTGCATGGCTATAGCTTGCAAGTGAAAAGGCAAAGGTTTGTTGTGTGTTATTACAATTGGCACCGCATGAAGATCAGACCAGTTACCACCCTCAATTAAGTGGTAACCAGTGCGAGGAGCTTGTGAGTCCATTGGTGTCTCATCAAATTCAAACAGCTCTAAAAGCTCTCCATTAATTTCAGGGGCTAGAGTTTTATTAAAGAAGAAAGCTATGCGATCAACTTTTGCTTTAAACAATAAAGTTGATGAAGGGTTTTGGCTTAGTTCGGGCGGGAATAAAACAGCTTCGCTATGAATTGTCTGTCCATAATTAATTGTTTCGCCTGACATGCCTTGGAAGTTAAGTTCTGTATTTGTTTCAGTAAAACCAACATAGAAAATTGATTCACCATCTATTTGATTTACAGCTAGATCATGTAGATATGAGAAAGAAGACTTGTTTAGAGTATCATCTACAATGGTTGCTGTGCGTTGGGAATCCAAATAAGCATCAAATGAAACTTGTTCTAAACAGTTGGTACCATTCCGATTGATCAACATAAAGCAGAGATCAGATCCAAGACCTGTTGGCACTGAACACATGCTTTTTACAACACCGCCAAAGTCTTGATTTGACCAAGCAATAACCTCTTGATCACGGTTAAAAGTAATTGAAGCTACCTTGCCATCACCTAAGACACACCAAACAATACTTTCAGGTTCTTGTTGATAGCAGACTTCACTGATACCACTATGCGACTCTCCAATATGTGAAGACAGTGCACTAATTTCAGGGGCTACAAGTCCATCAACTTCATATCGATATGAAAGCGCGCGTAAACGTCTGCCACCACGCTGAATGAATAGGATTTCATTACCCACACGACAAGGTCGAGTTAATGGATATGAACCAATGGCAGAGTTTTCATTGATGTTTACTGTAGTTGGCGTTAGTGCACCATCACTACTAACTAAGTATTCACCACCAGAAGTTAAGCAAACTACACCACGCTGTGCCTCAAGGAATAAAATACTATTTGCAAGACCTGAAGCAGATACAACGCTAAACGCATCACCATCATCGGTCGTTTCAAGAAAGTTTGCATTCCCACCAACGGCGCTAAACCAAATTTTATTAGGCGCTTTTTTGGTATTAGCTAGGACTAAACGTTGTTTGAAGTACATGCAGCAACGTGGGTAACCATCTGTACTATTAAATGCTGGTGGCAGAATGGTCCAAGCGCGCTCAATGGCTTTGATATCGGATTCTAATTTAACAAGTACTTCGCCATTTACCTGAACAGCGCTAATAAACTGCGTAATTTTAATAATACCGCCGTTTACATCAATAAAACTTCCTACATCACTGGACTTAAATCCACTTGAATCAACAGGAATCAGTACCCAATATGTAGGGGAAATATCAGGTTGATGCCCTTCACCATCCTTAAGTGACTGATAGAGTTTTCCACCATAACTAATAACATCTCCAACAAGATAAGTTGTTGTTGATACCCATGCATTGATTCCATCCAAAGTAAATGACACAAAAGAACCGACATCCTTACCTGAAGATGCACCTTTTCGAAATGGACTTCTTGCACTTTCTGAGTCAGTAGGTGCATTGGTATAAACAAACTCACTAAATTCCCAGTTGCTAAAATCAGTTGAACAGCGAAATCTTTGCACTGGCACATCATTGTGGGTAAAAAACATCTCATAACGGTATTGTACAAACTGCAATTCGGGTATTTGTTCAGCCGTATAAGGTGTTGTTACCGTAGCTACGATTGTTTTAGTTCTAGGGTTAAATATCTGGATAGATTGTGGCTTCAAAATAAGCATAAATGCTTTATCTGAATTAACAACAAAAGGGATTAAGCGTACTGCATTAGCACTTGTATCAATAAAAAACGTGCCTGGTCTTTTCCTAATACCGCCTTCAACTAATGGGATTACATTTAGTAATTTTTTAGCGCCGTTTGCATACTGCTGAATATCTGTGCGGGTATACAAAGTTGGTGCAAGTTCACCGGCACTAAAATTATTTTTGATGACATATTGCTTCATTAGTAGCGCACTCCCATCAATTGAGGGGAATAGTCTGCTGCAAAGTCTTGTGCTGGGCGCTCTTGACCATTGATAGCACGCGCTTGTTTAAGCATGTTTTGTAGTTTTTGCCATGCACTATCACCTTCAGCGCTGCTACCAGTGATTGGCTTAGTAAGCTTGGTAACCAAATAAAGCGCCATGCACTCACAAAATAGTGAATCCCACATGTCTTCATTTTGCTCATCGGCAATGTAGACAAGATTGATCACATTGGTGTTAGCTAGAATGTGTCTCCCTTCAATCTCATATTCAAACTGAGCGGCGTCATATACGCGCAAAAAGTCTTTAGGCAATGGGAATGCATTTTGATAGCCAAATGACGGATACGTTGCGACAGGTGCAAGCTGAATACGGCGTTTTGCAAATGACCAAGGATGCATGCGTAGCAATGCTTTACGAGTTGCGTCATACAAAGAGGCACAGCGCCGTGCATTCTCTGTATTCTCATCAAATGAAATGATTGATTTTGCCCCAATCATGCTCAATGCTTGATTGCAGACGGATACATCTGTAGAAGCCATAATAAAAAACCCGCTCATTTTTTATTATCTTGAGCGGGTTTTAGGTAGGCTTTATTGTGTGTTAGAACTGTTTCAAAAGCTCTTGCAATTTAGTTTCAGCCAAAGTGGCTGTTTCTTTTGATGTAGCACTTCCAACAACTTTCAATAGAAATTCACCTTTCATAATTCGTGGATAATATTCATCATACGAATTAGCACTTGGACCTTTTTCAGTTTGAGTTTCTTCACAACCTGATGGCATAGGCTTATCTAAGCATTCGCCTTGAGTTCTTGAGTACTGATCTGCAAAGCAGTTAATACATGGGCGCTCATCAGAACAATATTTTTCATAATGTTTTTCATTTGGCTGAACTTGAGCAGCAAATAAGCGATAACCTTCAAGCTCCCAAAGTTTATTTTCAGCATGCTTTTCAGCATTGCCACGGGCCATTCGCTCACCAATATCAGCATTAAAATTTTCAGCATTTACGCAAGCACTAAAACCTGTTGCCAAAAAGAATTTACCATCTAAGAAAGCATGAACAAAAGTTGAAGTTGTTCCACCCGGACGTTGTTCAACAGTATAGGTTACACGTGCCATTAAAGCGTCAATATCTGCTTTCGTTACGCGTGGCGCTACAGCTTTTTCAGCTAATTCTTGTTCTGTTACTGGCTTGGTCATTTTAATGTTCCTATTTTATTTGGAATAAAAAACCCACCACCCGAAGGTGATGGGAATAAGGATTAAGAAGATCGAGTAAAGTCGATTGCTACGACTTTCTTTTCATTTGCTCGGCCAGCACCGAACGAATGAACACCACCAACTTGTTTAATATTTTTCAAATCTGGACGAGTTGAAATATCAAAGCCAGTAATATCAGCATCACCGAAATGTAGCGCTGTACCTGCGTACATTGCTGCACGGCCTTCAGTAGCACCACCAGCACCATCATTTACTTTTTCGTATGGAATCCACTCAACACCAAGCCATTTAGTGCCAATTTCACCATCTTGCAGCATTTGGATTTTCATGTAATCCGCATTTGTCAGAGTGGTGTCATTCAGGAACTCTTCCATCATGTCGGCTGTGTAGATCATGTATAGCATTTCGCCATTTTTCTCATCACATTCGTTTTTGCGGAAAAGGGTTTTTGCTTTAATGATTTTTTTCTTCAATGTGCCGAAGCCATTGAGGATGATTTGTGTATTTGGTAGTGCAATAGTAGATACAGATTTTGCACCAGCATCATTGACAGTTGTGCGAGTTACGCCGCCTACCAAAGCTTGGTAAATCACATCATCGGTTTTACGGTTGCGAGCACTAAGCAAGTTCTTCATGTATTTATCAGAAGGATTTGCTTTTAACTTCGGTAAGTCACGTGGCTCAATCGGAATGAACAAATCAAAATCCGACATTAAGGCAGTACGAACACCTGAATCAGGAATCGTCAGATTAGTTGCTCCAAAACGAGCACCTGACGCCTGCATTTCAACTTGCCCCATATCATTGATAGTGAATGACTCACCAGTGATTTTCCCACGATTCACGACTGTTTTAAGAAGTCGTGATTCATTTTGCATTGCTGCAACTTCGTACGAGTCATGATATTGCTGTACGAATGCCGCCGTAATTCTATTTTCATTAACCATTGGCATAGCTAACTGCTCCAATTATTTGTATTGCTTCTCGTACCAACGTTGAACTTCGGCAGACACACGTGCATGGTCTGGATGCTTGTCATTCAAGTAGGCTTCCGACTTCATCAATGATTGAATGTTTTCACCACCGCTTTGCTGTGTGTTTGAAGGCGGTGTATCTTCTTGAAGTTGCTGACCAAAGTAAGCGGCCATTTTTAAAACGAGCGGGTTATTGCCAAATTCAGGGCTATTTACTTCTTCGGCTGTCAAAATTCCGTTTTGAATAGCGTTTTGTGCTGCAGCTTGAGCAAAGCCAAAGTTTTTATCGGTATCGCCCTTCCAGACCTCTGTCATAGCCTGTACGCATCCCTCAGCATCAAGCGCCGCAGTTTGCTGCATAAGTTTTGGTAATAACTGGTTGTATTCGCCAAGCAAGAAATTCAGCTTTTCACCATCAAAACCCGCAGCACGTGCACGCTCTAGGAACTCTTTGTTTTCCGGAATAGCTTTGAACTCTTCATAATCAAAGCCTTCGATATCGACTTTGTAATCATCGATAGATTCAGGAACTACAGATGGTTGTTGCTGCTCTTGACCACCTTGACCGCCCTGATCGCCACCGTCTTGAGTAATAGGCTCTTGACCACCACCTAAAGCAGAAGTTTGAGTCTGTGTTTGCTCTTGGTTGTTATCTTGCTGAATGTTTTGATCAGTCATTGTCTTGTTCCTTATAGTTCGGATCGTTTGCTTGATTAATGTTGTTTACGATGAAGTTGATAACGCCTTGCTCACCTAGCCTGCGACATGTTTCACGCTCCCCACCTTTATCGTTAGACACAAAGGCGTCTTTGCAAAAAACTGTGGTTAAGTGCTCAAGTACGCGCTGCCCGTTAATGTCTAAATCAAATACATTTCGGTACGTTCCAGGGGTTGCTCGCTTCAGACGTTTGGTGCGTACAAAATTGCCTTGTTCTTTACTTTCATCTACGTCTTGAACAGGTAATTGACGCTCGGAAAGTTCATGCTTAAGTTCAATATTTTTTTGCTCTAAAACTTCTGCACGTTCCCACTGCTCAAACCTTTTGGCTTCCAGTTCAGAAATTTCATCTAATGCGCCGTGGTACTTACTTTCAAGCTTGGTTTTAGTCTCCAAATGAAGTCGGTTTTCATCCCAATACTTTTCTTCAAGAATGACTAATCCACGGCGCTGCACAAACAACGCAACACATGCTACAAACAGCAAAATAGATAAAATCGCTATAACAATGATCATTGCACCACCTCAGTTCCTAATGTCCCGCCCATGTTCTTAGCCAGAGCATCGGCACCTTTTTCCATAATTGCGGCTTGCTGCTGTTGCGCTGCCTGTTCTTCTTTAGCCTTTTGACGTGCTTCACGTAGACTTTTCACTTCATCTGCAGTACGCATGATTGTTTGTGGAACGCCTCGTCCTGTGCCTGTAACCACTGCTACGGCATCAAAATCAATGTTGTCTAAGATTGTTGGTTCTACAGATGCCATTTGACCTACGCTTGCCACAAACTGTTCAGTTGCGATGACCTCCGCCATACGTTGAGCTAATGCAAATGGAGATACGAATTTGAAAGACAAATTGCGACCTAAAAGCTCTTGTGGCGGCTGACCTAATGCACCAGAACGCAAGGCAAGCCCAAAGCATCGATCTAAAATTGAAAGGAGATATTCAGTCTGTAGACGGCCGTACATTGGCCCAAGCATTTGACGGATTAATTCAACGCGAGTGTGGATCTCTGTGGCTGTCATCTGCTGTGTACCAACTGGCGGCAACTGGTCTGCCATAAGCTTTTTGCGAATGCCGCCTTGCAAGTTGGTTAGCAGATATTCAGAGATTTGAAAGTTAGTGCCATCATCTAGACGTTTCATAGAATCAACACTATTCGCAATAATGACTTTACGCGGCCCAATGCGAACTGTATGCGGGTTTAATACGCCGTCATCCTCAGCAATCCACATACCGCCGATTTGAAGATCTGCTGCACGAACTGTATTTTTCATAAGCTCGTTAGCCATCTTCGCGTCAGGCAATGCAATCGTCATTTGACCATTGCCATAGTTTGAGTTTGGCAAACGGCGTAAGCGCGGGATAGCACAAGGAAACTCGTGATAGCCCGACTCTTTCATGATTTGGCTATTTGCGATATCGATATGATAAGACGCGAAAGGCATTGCTTTATTGAGCTGTCCTGAACCCTTCTGTTTACGTGGCTCAATGACATGCAAAAGCTTATAACGTGTATCTGGCGCTGTTCTTGCCATCTGTACGACTTGAAGATGACAATTCTCTTCACCATAGGTATTGATCATTGTCTCGGCTGTCATCTCATGTTCGCGGTAAATCGTATCGATCTGACCATCTGCACGAGTTGAAGCTATGAAACAGTTACCAATGTGCCAAGATTCAAAAACATAGCCGCCGCCTGCCTCTCGATCGATGTCAGTGTAGAGAACACCCCATCCAGCCGTAACGATATCGGTGACCGTTTCAAAGCTTTCACTATCGAAATTAGCAGCATGAATATTGCGCCAAATAAATTGGCACACATCCTCAAGCCAGCGCTCACCTTCTGTTAGCTCAGAAAGGTTATCAATGCCATCCGGTTGTGCTTTAAACCAAATAGAGTTAGCAGGCGTTACACCTGACATGATCATTGACGTTAAAACTTGAACTGAATCTGCCGCTGTAGAGTCGTAGAGATCAGCACGTTCATTTTCTCGCTGACCCTTGTTATCTGTTGTAGAGCTAAAGTTTTGCTGACGTTCAGGCGCTCCGAATTTGTAGCATTCAGACCAATGTGATTCATGAATAGCGCGCTCAAGTCTTAATTGACCTAAGCGGCGACAAAACTTTTGAGCGCCGTTATCCATTAGCCACCGCCTAACTTAGTTTTTGTTGCCGCGCCACTGTCAGGTGTCAAAGTTGAACCTAACGCGCTAGTTTGGTTTAGAGTGCGACGCTGTGCTTTTTTGGCATTGGTTTCAGTCACAGCCTTTTGCGCTGCTGCTGCCGCGTCTGCTTCTGGATCTTGTCGAACAACTTTCCCACCGCACATAATTAACCCCGCGTCCAGCCTTTAGGGCTTAAGTAAGGTGTTCCGTCAGTAGGAGCTTCTGCGGATGCATTAGCCATGTCGGTTGTTTTTGCAGGAGTTGTACGGCGCAACTGGCCTTGAAGTGCTTTCTTATCTGCTTCGGCTGCTTCAAGTTGCTTGCGTAGCTCTTCAATCAAAGCAGCTTGATCAACCGTTGATTCTGTAGAACCTTCTGTTGATTGGTTTACGTCTGCCTTTGTGCCATCAGGCTGTTGCTCAGCTGCGTTTACTTCATCAGTTGGTTTGGATTCATCAACCGTTGATTCTGGTGTTGCACCTGGTGTCTTAACTTGTCGAGTACTAGCCATAAAAAAGCCCCATTCGTTGTGAATAGGGCTAGTGTTGAGTGATGTATGTTTGGGTTTGCTGTGTGATTATCTTGTTGTTATGGTGTCTATATCTTTATATTCCAGAACTTTAAAAACATTTTCTTTGGTATTGATCTCTTTCAATAACACCTTATCTCCACTCATATCAATTAAATGCCATTTTCTTGAGTCATTCTTTATGACTACCACACTATTTACCTTGTTATCTTTGACCAATCTTCCAGCATCACTCCCACTAACATATGGCAAACAAAATATTAATAAGATAATTACAATTTTAAATACATTATCAAATATTACATCCTCTCGTTTGATTGGAATTAATGGACCAACAAACAAAGGATCATTGTATTGTCTATTTTTAAAAACTAATGAAGCCAAGAACATGGATGTTAATAAATAAAATAGAAATAAAACAACACCAAAATAATCAGAAATTTCGAAGCTGATACTAAATAAGTGCTGAAAAATTCCGTTAAAACTTAGGTACAAAGCAAAAAGGGAGAAAAAAATTAAAGACGCTGTTCTTTCAGATAATTTTAATCCAAAGGTACAACCGATAAAGATCCCGCCTAAAAATATTAAAATGATTTTAAAAGATGATATAAAAAGAATTTGAGGTGTTAAATTTTGTATATACCAACCAACCCCCAAAGCATTATAAAACCCAATTTTAAAAGTTAAAGAGACACCAACACTTAAAAAAAATAATATTGTTAGTATCTCAATAAAAGAAGCCCTTTTTAAATATTCGATGATTAAATTCATTTTCGCTAAACAATTAATAAATTCAGCAATAATTTAAATTAAATTCAACGTTTCTTCACGTTTTAATTGCTTCCCCCTTGAGCGCTTGCTCTACTGCATACATCATCAAACGAACGTCGTCTTGATCGTCGAATTCGTCATGAATTTTTAGAGCCCTGTCTATTCGCTTTTGCAGTTCCCCCACTTTCGCTTGCTGGTGCTGCCATACCTGATCAGCAATCGTCATACTTATATTTGGATAGAAGCCGAACTCATCATTAAATCGGTTCCAGTTTGGCCCGAGATGATTTTCCATCATCTCTTCACCAGTTGTTTCAATTAGCCACGCTTCTAATTCTAGGTTTCTGCTCATTTCCCTATTTCCTCATCTAACTGATCAATCACGCTGTCTAACTCATCTAAAAAGTCTTGCTGACCGATCTTGTATGTGTATGTTTGCCACTCACCTTCACGTGGGTAGCGCTGTAATCCTGTTTCTGTCTTCCATAGCTCAATGAACGCGTCGCCGTTGTCATAATTTGGAATTCCACCGCGTGACCATTCCGAAACTGTAGAAGCGCCAGAGATCGGCAAAACATGTGCAATCGTTTCGTGCGTCCAACCCAATTTGCATAGGTCTAAAATCATTCTGTTGAAGTCTGGGCGTTTGTAAGCACGTTGTTTTAATAGAAATTCTTTGGTTTTCTTTTTCATCTCACGGTTAATAAAACGCGCGCGTGCGCGAGGAGAGTTCGTTTCTGCTATCAAATCACTCAGACTGCTCATATGATTTCCCTCAAATTTCCCAAACTTTTATTTTGATCAAGCCACCTTTGACCATCTCGCCACGTTTCACATGCAGTACATCGAATTGCTCATCATCGATACAAAATTGACACTTCACTAAACTGTCGATTGTTGCCTTCAAGTAGTTATCGATATCCCTTGTTTTACGGTCTGGAAAATAGAAAGTAACATCCATTTTCAAACGCATATCAGTCATGAGCATTGGGACAATGGTTCGTACGTAGTTATGAAAATCCTGTGCTTTTTGCGTTAATGTCCACTTCTTACCCTTGGTTACTTGCCAATAGTTATTTACTGACGGCGGTATCATCCAAATTTCAGCGTCTAAAATTTCATTTTCCTCACCAGTTTTATTTTGCTCTGATTTGAGTTTTAAACGTGTTTTTACTTGATGACGTACCTTTGCATCATTTTCCTTTTTCTGTTGAGCCTTGGAAGAAATAGCGCGGTTTCTGTGAGCTTTTAAGTGCGCTTCTAGCTGTTGCTCGCTCCATCTCATGCAATTACCCCTATTTCACGTTTGTTATTTAAAAAAGCTTCATTGGTTTTTCCTACGTATCGACACCAACCAAAACCGTCTTTCCAAAAGAACCAACCGCCTTGCCAATTGCTCCAGTAAGTTCCGTCTGTTTCGATGTGAGTACTTCCCATTGGGGCGTTCATGCAAAGTCCTCCAAGTTGCCAACAAAGCCCACATCACGAAGATATGAACCAAGTTCTTGTAGCGATTGAGGATCACGAAGTTTTGCAGCGATACGCGATTCAAAAGATTTCTGAGTTTCACCAACGTTTGCGTACATCGATGCAAATTGATCAAAGTTGCAAAGCTTTGAAGCAAAGGTTTTGATTTGGCTATCACTCAATCCTTTTTGTTTTGAAGGTGTGCTGGTGGATTTAGATTTGCCCTTAGGCGTTTTTAAATTTTGTAGACGATAGATCCAATTGTTCATCCAAGCCTGTGCAGTTCGCTTTTCCTGAGCTACTGACCACTGAGCAAAGTTTTTAAGCTCTTTCAAAATTTGTTCATTGGTTAAATCTGGATTTTCATTTTTCGCTTGTGCAGTGAAATCAGATTGAACTGAATATTTTTTTGAAAGCTCAATCAGTGTGAATAGATTTTTGTCTGCTCGGTGGTATTCAATCGAGTCAGAAAAAATATCTGTTCCAGAGTTATCAACAGGCAATTTCTTTTTTTTATTATCTAAAGAATTCTTATTATCTATTGTGAGTTCGCCTACCGAACCAGTATTAGTTCGATTACCGAACTGGTTC
>NZ_LFZQ01000005.1:343839-346759 GCF_001990725.1 Acinetobacter genomosp. 33YU
GGTTCGATTACCGAACTGGTTTGCGAGGGAAATATCATTTAATCGATAAGATTTCATCCCTCTTTTGCCTGTTGCAATAGCTGTTATTACACCAAAATTAAGAAGCTCTTTAATTCCATTACGCACAGTTTCACGGCTCAATTGGCGAGAACCTTTAAGCTCCCCACCCTGCAATTGAGTGTAGCTAACAAAATCTGATTCTTTGTTGTGTCCATTGATACGGTTTTCTAATTCCGCATAGACGTTTCTAGCCGCATCACTAAGAAACGGCCAGACCTCTTTTCGATATAAACGGCTAGACATTACATAGCCATTTTCAAACTTATCGCTATACATGGTCCCAGCCTTCTGATTTGGCTGTGATGGCTTTTTGAAAGGTATGACTTGTGCTGTATTCATCTATTCACAGCCCTCACATTTCGTGTTAAATTCAACATTGGGTACCAACCTACGTTTACTAATCTGAGTGAACGGCAAAAATGTCCTTCTGCTGCAACAGTTGGACTTTTTTTGTGCCTGTATTTTTTGGGGTTACGTCACGGATAGGCGGCGAAGGCATCAACTCAAAATCATTTGTATTTCTTGTATCTGCGGTATCTATGGTCAGATCAAACTCAGCCTGTAGACTTTTAAGCATCTCCTCTACTTCGTGAATTATGTCGATGCCAGCCAATCTCATTAGCTCAGATAAACCATTCAACTTTCTTGAGCGTGCTATACGCTCTAACTTGAGCTTTTCTTCATCCGTACATTTAAACGTGATGCTCGCTGTGAGTTTTTCGATCATGGCTGCATCTCAAGAAAAAATGTCCGGACGAAGATCACACAATGAAATCTTCCCTTTACTTTCTTTGTTTATCTTCTTTGAAAGCGTTGCTGAAACACTGCCACCATATGCAATTTGCAAAAGGTTACTTACGGTTGTTCCACAAGATTTTGCAAAGCTTTCCAAATCTTCTTTGCTTCTAGATTTGATATAAGAAAGCAGACTTTTTACGTGTGGCTTTGATTTAGAAGAATTTTTTAAATTTTGTAAGACTGCCATGACAAGCTCCTTAAATATTTAATTAGTAATTTAGTATTTTACTAAAGTATTTGCAAGCCATGTTTAGTTTTTTACACATTTTGTTTTTAGTTTTTTACTATTAGATTGTGCATATGAATATTTCAGATATCCGAAGAAATAACCTTCTTCAATTAATCGAACAAAAAGCTAATGGTTCTCAAAAGGATTTTGCGAACCAAGTAGGCACAGCTGCCGCTTACTTGAGCCAAATCATTAACGGCACTATAGGGAACAATGGAAAACCAGCCGCCGTAGGAAACCCATTAGCAAGAAAAATTGAAAAAGCTTATGGATTACCAGATGGGTTTATGGATAGAGAGAATTCAAATGATGCAAGATTAGACAACAATGTTGACTTGAAAGAAAAAATTACTACAGAAGGTCGCTTAGTGCCAGTTATCTCATGGGTAGCTGCTGGATCATTTTCACCAATTGAAACGGTTTTACGTGATGCAGTAGTTGATGAATATTTGCCGCCACATACTAAAAGTGGCAAAAATGGTTATGGTTTGAAAATTACAGGAAATTCGATGATGCCACGGTTTGAACCAGGCGACAGAATTTATGTTAATCCAGATATACAAACATTTGATTTGCAAACTAATGATTTAGTTATTGTGGCCTGTGCTGGCGATTCAGAAGCTACTTTTAAAAAACTTATCATTGAAGGAACAAATAAATATTTAGAACCTTTAAATCCCGATTGGCCTGATAAAATTATAAGATTGACCGAAGATTGTCGCTTGGTTGGTAAAGTTGTAGGTTTATATAGGGACATATAATGATAATTAAATCGGTCGGTAAAGAAATCTATATAGACATTAAAAATGTTCTATTGAAAGTAGGATTTCTACTAATATTTCCAGTTCTATTTATTTTTTATCAAACGCCTCATTACTTATCTTTTTTTGAATATTTACCAATTTTTTTTAAAAAGATGAACTATATAGGGTACTTGCAAATTCTCATTCTATTGTGGTTGATTTACTATGCTTGCAAAGAAGATATAGTAATTACGAAATTTTAAACCTGCGAAAGCAGGTTTTTTTATAACTATATAAAACAAAAGTTTAGTAAAAAACTAAATAAATAATTAAAATATCGACTCAATTAGTATTGTACTAAATTTAGTATTTTGCTAAATTCTAATCACCAAGTACGAAGAAGCCCCGACTGTTTGGCGACATGGGGCTTCTTACTCGATTAGGAGCAATCGAATTATGAAACAAAGAACTATACATAGTCAAACGACTACCCCTTGCAACACTGAACCTAAGCCAAGTGATTACGCATTTAACTGGCGTGAACACTTCTGGGCGCATCTTGTGGATACGCTAAAGCTATTTGCTTTTTTAGCTTCTGGGTTGGTTGTCTGGATCTTCTTTTCTTTCTTTTTAACAAGTGTATTGGGTGGTTAATCATGGCTAAATCTAAGAAAAATATTGCGCTTGTTTTAAGAACTTGCAAATCAGACCTTACTAGCCGTAATGGTTTTCAATGGGCAGACGTAGGCGGAATTACAATTGCACCTGACTGGGTTAATAACAAAGATTGTGGCAATGGTTTGCATGGTTGGTTATTTGGCTCTGGTGATCACTCTTGCTCAAATTATCTTGATGCTGAAAGCAAATGGATGGTTCTTGAAGTTGAATTAAAAAGCATTGTAATGCTTGGTGAAAAGTGCAAGTTCCCATCTGCTAAAACTGTTTTTGTAGGTGACAAGAAAGCGGCTACAGACTATCTAATAGCTAATGAACCACGTGCAAAAAATGTTGCTGTGATTGGTGCTAGTTTAGAAGCTGGTGACAATGTGGCTGTATTGGTTGGTGCGCTTGGCACTGCAACTGCTGGCTA
>NZ_LFZQ01000050.1:0-319 GCF_001990725.1 Acinetobacter genomosp. 33YU
TCAGTAATCTCAAACGTCCTCAAGACATCACCAGATGCCAAAACAATGATTGTGCAAATCTAATGTAAAAGACCCAGCACAAGGCGCTCCCTTAAGTTATATTCTCTCTATTCACTTAAAAAAATTTTACATAAGACCATAATTTTACGACCCCTCGAGGCTATTCATCCTGCCCACCCCTAAATCAGAGTCTCACACCTGGTTTTGATGTGCTCATTTTTTTGTTCTATTTTTTTGAATGATATCCGCAAATTGTTTCGATTTTAATCAGCTCATGGTCGCCCTATCATTTATCACATCAGGGCAACAACGCCCCATA
>NZ_LFZQ01000051.1:0-589 GCF_001990725.1 Acinetobacter genomosp. 33YU
CACTTTTCAGCAATGAACGGACCAGCACTGAAACCTGTACTTTGCCCAGCTTCAGGGAGCCAGCGGTCCGGATCATTTCGTCCCACTGACGTGCCGTAGAAGGCACTGTTGCAAAGTTAGCGATGAGGCAGCCTTTTGTCTTATTCAAAGGCCTTACATTTCAAAAACTCTGCTTACCAGGCGCATTTCGCCCAGGGGATCACCATAATAAAATGCTGAGGCCTGGCCTTTGCGTAGTGCACGCATCACCTCAATACCTTTGATGGTGGCGTAAGCCGTCTTCATGGATTTAAATCCCAGCGTGGCGCCGATTATCCGTTTCAGTTTGCCATGATCGCATTCAATCACGTTGTTCCGGTACTTAATCTGTCGGTGTTCAACGTCAGACGGGCACCGGCCTTCGCGTTTGAGCAGAGCAAGCGCGCGACCATAGGCGGGCGCTTTATCCGTGTTGATGAATCGCGGGATCTGCCACTTCTTCACGTTGTTGAGGATTTTACCCAGAAACCGGTATGCAGCTTTGCTGTTACGACGGGAGGAGATATAAAAATCGACAGTGCGGCCCCGGCTGTCGACGGCCCGGTACAGA
>NZ_LFZQ01000052.1:0-372 GCF_001990725.1 Acinetobacter genomosp. 33YU
CCTACATAGGAAAGGTTATATGAGGCTTATCGTGAAGACAGTAACGGGATTAACGAAAGTTAGACATAGAAATGAAGTTGGGGTAACTCTTGCATCCCTTTCCCTTTCAGCAAAAAGAGTGCTTTTTCTGGCTCTTTGCCAGATTGATACAAAGGAAATGTTAGATGATGATATTTTGGAGGTTGATGCTGACTTTTTTTCAAAAGCTACTTCTTTAGATAAATATGCCTCTTATGCAGCTCTGAAAGAGGGAGCTAAAGATCTTTCTTCAACTACGTTAGTTTTAAACAGAGATGATTTAAAAAATTTGGCTGATGAACTTGGGATACTATCATCTAAGAATAAAATACCTGATCGCTTGGATTTAAACTT
>NZ_LFZQ01000052.1:383-575 GCF_001990725.1 Acinetobacter genomosp. 33YU
CGATCATCTTGCAACTGTACGGATAAAATTCACAAATACAGCTAAGCGATATTTTTCTAAGTTGATTGGTTCTGAAAATAGATATACCACTCAGGTATTGAAATCAGTTGTGTTGTTGAACAGTGTAAACTCAACAAACCTTTATCAAGTCATTAGGAAATATTACAGTCAGAATAGTTCAAAAAAATCTTT
>NZ_LFZQ01000053.1:0-379 GCF_001990725.1 Acinetobacter genomosp. 33YU
TAGATACATATGCTATTTGATAACAAAAAAGCAGATCGATTGATCACCATGCGCTTATTTTATAGTCAAGTTAACTAAATTTTTTACCGCTAGTTACTTTTTACAAAAACTCTGCTAACAAGATAAATAAATCGATCTTAATCAATAAGTTACCGGAGAGTATGAATTATCCTAAACGAATTCCGATTTTCACTTTCTGTTCGCTTTGAATCATCGACTGTTTTATTTGCGAGAAATTTCTCATCTGGAGTTGCTGTTTCTTAATCATCTCCGCGCTGTTCAGCACCAGCTCTTTACTGGATGAAGAGATTCTGTCTATGCCCTTAACCCCCAGGTTCTCTAGCTGCCACTCATTCCTGTGTGCAGTCTTCCAGCCATG
>NZ_LFZQ01000054.1:0-406 GCF_001990725.1 Acinetobacter genomosp. 33YU
GACGGCCCGGTACAGATACGCCCAGCGGCCATTGACCTTCACGTAGGTTTCATCCATGTGCCACGGGCAAAGATCGGAAGGGTTACGCCAGTACCAGCGCAGCCGTTTTTCCATTTCAGGCGCATAACGCTGAACCCAGCGGTAAATCGTGGAGTGATCGACATTCACTCCGCGTTCAGCCAGCATCTCCTGCAGCTCACGGTAACTGATGCCGTATTTGCAGTACCAGCGTACGGCCCACAGAATGATGTCACGCTGAAAATGCCGGCCTTTGAATGGGTTCATGTGCAGCTCCATCAGCAAAAGGGGATGATAAGTTTATCACCACCGACTATTTGCAACAGTGCCCCCCGCCCTGCAGGAACGCCTGCGCCAACTGCATCCCTACGAACTCCCGGAGCTGCTC
>NZ_LFZQ01000055.1:0-577 GCF_001990725.1 Acinetobacter genomosp. 33YU
CCGCCCATCTTGTCCTGATGCGCGTGAGTCACCACCGCCAGCGCGACCGGCAGGTTGATCTCCTGCTTGATCCAGTTGAGGATCTGGGCGGTCTGGTCATCGGTCCAGGCGGTATCGACCAACAGCACGCGGCCGCCATCCCTGACGATCAAACCGTTGGAAGCGACTGCCCCGAAACCCGGCATGTCGAGATAGGAAGTGTGCTGCCAGACATTCGGTGCGAGCTGGCGGAAAACCAGATCGCCAAACCGTTGGTCGCCAGTTTCCATTTGCTGGCCAATCGTCGGGCGGATTTCACCGGGCATGCACCCGCTCAGCATCAATGCAGCGGCTAATGCGGTGCTCAGCTTCGCGACCGGGTGCATAATATTGGGCAATTCCATCAAGTTTTCCTTTTATTCAGCATTAAAAACCCCGCAAATGCGAGGCCTAGTAAATAGATGATCTTAATTTGGTTCACTGTAGCAAAAATATGGGGCGAATTCAAACATGAGGTGCGACAGTTTCAAAAGCCATATGATAATCAACAAGCTGAGCAAATTTCTCTAAGGAAGGTGCGAACAAGTCCCTGATATGA
>NZ_LFZQ01000056.1:0-263 GCF_001990725.1 Acinetobacter genomosp. 33YU
TCTAGTTATACTCCATCAAGTGCTACGGTAGGTACTACTTATTATTATGTAGTTGTAGGAAGTGATTGTGGTTCAGATGTAAGCTCATCAGCAGTAGGGGTAACGATAACAGAGAACACAGCAATAGCAACACAGCCAGTAGGGGCAAGTTACTGTCAATCGGCAAGTGTTACAGACTTAAGTGTTTCAGCAACAGGAACGGGAACATTAACCTACCAATGGTATAGCAATACAAGCAATAGCAATACTGGAGGAACATTAAT
>NZ_LFZQ01000057.1:0-313 GCF_001990725.1 Acinetobacter genomosp. 33YU
TGCGGTAACAGAGACTACTACACCAGTGAATGGATTACCAGGAGGAACAACTTCTGCATTAACAGCGAATGATACATTAAATGGGTCACCAGTAACAGTAGGTACGAACCCAGGAGATGTAACAGTAACACCAGTAACAGTTCCAACAGGATTGACATTAAATTCGGATGGAACAGTAACAGTGGCGGCAAATACACCAGCGGGAAGTTATAATGTAGAGTATACAATTTGTGAGGTAAACAATCCTACTAATTGTGATACAGTAACTTCTGTAGTAGAGGTAAGTGCACCGGTTATAGATGCGGTAACAGAG
>NZ_LFZQ01000058.1:0-304 GCF_001990725.1 Acinetobacter genomosp. 33YU
TGAGTTTATTAATTTCATGGTTGAGTTATACAGCTATGTACTTCCTTCGTTGGCTGTTATCGCAGTGGCTTTAGTCGTCGTTTTATCCATTTTTAAAAGACTCTCAGCAATATGGGAGGGAAGAAAGCAATGAGACATTTTTTTAATGTTCTTTCCTTTGCTGTTGCCCTGTTGCCAGCTACATTGTGTGCTGCTCAGATTCAGGGGAAAGTTATTCGCGTTCTCGATGGAGATACCATCGAAGTTAAAACACTACCCGCGAAAATTGTTGTGTATGAAGTTCCGATTCGAGTCCGATTGATAA